>JASLAX010000003.1 GCA_030146875.1 Longimicrobiaceae bacterium | reverse complement strand
GCCTGGCCCGCCGCCGCGCCGAGTTCCCGCGCGCCGAGCGCTGGCTGGCGCGCGCGGTGGAGCTCGCCCGCGCCACGGGCGACCGCGAGACGCAGGCGCGCGCCCTCTCCGGCCTGGGGAACGTGCACGCGCAGGCGGGGAGCTTCGGCGAGGCGCGCCGCGCCCACGTGCGCGCCCTGCGCGCGGCGCGGCGCTACGGCCTGCGCGAGGTGGAGGGCGACGCCTGGCTGGACCTGTACGCGGTGGAGGTGGAGACCGGCGCGGGGCCCGAGGCCGACCGGCTGGCGCTGCGCGCCTTCCGCGCCTACGGCCCCGGGCACCCCAGGCTCCCGCGCCTGGCCTACGACGTGGCGTACCACTGGGTGCAGCGCGGCCTCTTCGCCCCGGCGCTGGCGGTGGCGCAGTCGGTCGTCCCCGCCTTCCCCGCGGTGGCGGAGCGGCTGCTGTCGCTGGGGCTGGTGGCGCGGGCCGCGGGCGGGGCGGGGGACCGCCGGGCGTACGAGCGGGCGGCGGAGGGGGTGTGGGAGGCGATGGCGGAGCCCGGCGCCGAGGAGCGCGCGGCCGGGGCGCTGCTGGGTCTGGCCCACGGCGCCTCCTCGCTGGGCCGCTGGCACGAGGCGCTGGAGGCGGGCGAGCTGGCGCTGGCGGCGGCGCTGCGGCGCCGCCACGGCAAGATCGTGCTGGAGGCCGAGGCCACCATCGAGTTCGTGCGGATCGGCCAGCGGACGCAGGTCGCCCCCGCCCCCGCGGCCGCCGAGCCCACGCGGCGGCTGGCCGAGGCGCTGGTGGGGGCGCTGGCGGCGGCCCGGTGAGAGCCGCCGCCGTCAGCCGGGAAGGCTAGTTCCCGGACCCCATCGCCTGGCCCCCGCGGTTGTCGGTGGTGGTGTCCGCGGGCGGCGGCGGGGGCGCGTCGTCGGCGGCGCGGACCGTGTCCGCCGAGCGGGCCGACGGGGCGAGGGGCTGGGCGCACGCGACGATGGACGCGGCGGCGAGCGCCGCGGCGAGGGTGCGGATTCGCATGGTGTTGCTCCGGCTGTGCGTGGGAGAGACGGACCTTCCGGCGGGCGGGGAGCCCGCGCGCGAAAGATGGCCTCTCCGCGGCCGGTGCATGCGGACGGGAAGGGTGCAGGAAAGGAACGTTAGCAGACACCTCCGTCCCGGCGGTCCTCTCGACGGAGGGGCGGCCTCGCGCGACGGCTTCGGCGACGCGTCCCCGGTCCTGAGCACCAGTGGGGTGCGGCGAGGTCGAAGGCCACGGGCTTGTGGCTGCACCACCTGGCGGTACCGGACGGGCGCTACAGCGCGATCTGGCGGAAGCAGCCGGCCGACACTGGCAGTTCCGAGGCGGGAAAGCACATCGGCAGCCGCGGGATCGCACCGCGGCTGCCGATCTTCGCAGAAGGGAAACTGATACTGGAGCCGGATTGTCTCTCAATAGCACCGCGGGGTAGCCTATCTTCGGTTGACGACGGGATTGTTCGGGGTTACCGTTTTGCGACGAACATCGCACGACACCACCAGTGAAATCGAGGGTTGGTAGCATGCTGATTCGGCAGAGACGGATCATGAGCTTGGAGCGGTACCTGCCGGAGGAATACCGCGATCAGATGCTCGTGGTTGCACTTGCCGACCTCGATGAGCACGCTGGGCGTTTGGAACGCGTCGGGTTTACGCCTGGCACGAATGCTGGCGAGACGGTGTTGCCGGCGGTACTCGGACCGATCTCGCGATACAACGCCGAAGGAAAGAACATCATCCTACGGAACCGCGAGAAGGAGGTCGCCTACCGACAGGTTGAGTGGCATTGGAAGGAGTACCACGGGAAGGATCAGGTGGAACGTTCGGGAATTCGCGACGTCCCCTATCTGCGGTACCCGCGGGAATTTGTGCCGCCGCCAAGTCTTGAACTCACTGTTGCGACCACCCCGGAAGGAAAGCATCTGGTCCGAACCACCAGCATTCGTTACGACGATCACTCACGTGAACTATTGCGGCACGCGATCAACTTGTGCTTGGAACTCTTTGGTGAGTGTCGGATCTTAACGGACGCACTTCTTCCCGCGATCAGTGCGCCAGTGCAGCGTCTCAATTGGCGGTTGCTACCGCCGGGACGCTACCCTTGGGAACGCCTGCGCGAGACGATCAACCCAATCGTTGAGCGCAGCAAGAAGGGAAAGCGCGGGGTGATCTCCAGTCGACTCCAGGTAATGAACGACCTCGGCCCGGAGTTCCACGCTATTGGACAAGGCGGATTCCTGGGGTATGTGGTGTTCGGCTTCCCCTCAAAGAACCTCTTTGTCCTTGAGAGCACGCTCTATGGCAATGCAACCTATGTCTTTGAGGAGGACTGGGAGCAGCTCTCGCGAATGAGCAAGGCTCAAATCTTGGATGAAAACCTACAGCGAGCTAGGATCGTCCACCGAGAGGGTTGGGTTGATGCGATTACGCAAGTCGTCGGATAGGATCTCGGAACCGCCAGCGGGAAACGCCACAGGTCGGAATGAATCCGCGGGTACCGATAGTGTGAACCTCAAGGGTTAAGAGCTTCGTATGCAAACCTCTCCTGAGGAAATTGCCGAGTGGATGCTGAGCGAGTATAGCAAGGCCAACCGACTGGTGCAGCGTGCTGCCGCACGCCAGATCCGACAGCTATTCGGCGAGGAACACGTTTACAAGAACAAGAACCGGAACTGGGCCATCAACAAGCCTGTCCTCGACAAGTTCCGAGAGATAACGGGAGATGATGTAGTGTGGAGCAGGAGCCGGCAGCTCTGGCGTCAGCGCCGCGAAACAGACCCTCACGATACACGCATGGTTCGATAGCGCACGATTGCGGAGACGGCGTCACGGGATGCGCGGGAACGTCGTCACCGAGCCGGGGATCAAGCGGGAGAAGGCCGTCACCCGTCCGGCGGCGTCGCGGGTGAAGGTGAAGCGGACGATGCCGTTGGAGGGCGAGAGCTCGCGGAACTCGAAGATCCCGGGCCCGATCGGCTCCATGGGCAGCTCCCGGCCCGAGGGCTCCACGAGCGCCAGCGCGGAGCCGCGCACCACCACGCGCAGCTCGCGGCCAGCGGGCGTGCGGTACGCGCCGGCGTAGTCGTACAGCGACCCGGCGACCGCGGCGGACACGGTCGGCGCGTACGCCGCCTCCCGCGTGCTCTGCGCGACCGAGATCCGCCACCGGCCGCCGCTCCGCTCCAGGGCGGTCAGGAACTGGTAGACCTGCGTCGTCGGTCCGTCGCTCTCCGCCACCCGGGCCGTGACGATCGCCACGGACGCCGAGGCGACGCGCACGCTCTCCTGCTCCCAGGCGAAGCGGAGGCGCCCTCCGTTCACGTGCGTCGCGGCCTGGCTCAGCGTCGCCGCGCGGTCGAAGGTCCGGCCGCTGCTCAGGGTGGTCCACGCGGACGGGGCCGTGTGGGCCTGGAGGTACGCCGTGTCCGCGGTCGCGAACGCCTGCCACCAGGCTCGCGCGGCCGCGGGCGCTCCCGCCGTGTCGGCCGCGGCGCCCGCCGGGGGACCGCCGGCCGGCGGAGGGGTGGGGGATGAGGCGCAGGCGGAGAGCGCGAGCAGCAGGACCGTGGGGACCAGGCGGAGGGGCGGCCGCGTCATGGCGTACGAGAGTGGGATGGTGGTGCCGCGCGCACGTGGGGAGGACGGCGGCGTCACGCGAACCGCTTGGCCGAGCGCGCCTTCGCCTTCCGGGCTTCCTCCTCGCGGTCACGCGGGGGCGCCTTGATCTCGATGTCGGCCAGGAGGCGGCGGGACGCGGCGGTGATCTCGTCCACGGCGCGCTCGAAGGCGGCCTCGTTGGCGCGGGAGGGGCGGGTGGTCCCGCTGATCTTGCGGACGAACTGCAGGGCCGCCGCGCGCACCTCGTCGTCGGAGGCCGGGGGCTCGAAGTTGGCGAGCGTCTTGATGTTTCGGCACATGGGGGCGCTCCTGCGTTCGGGACTGGACCAGCCGCTCCGCCCCGCAAGTTACGCGCTCCGCCGGCGGCGTCCAACCGACGCACGTGCGGCGGGGGGCCTCGGCCGAAGGGGCACGCACGAAGGGCCTCCGCGGTGACGCGGAGGCCCTTCGTGCGCTCGGGTCCGAGGTCGGCCGACGACGTCTGGCCCTCGAGCCGCCTCTACTCGAAGATGCCGTACTGGGTGCCCTTGACGTACACCGCCGCCAGCGTCAGCAGAAGGAGGCCGAAGCCGCCGTCGATCGCGGCCATCTCGGACGTGCTCAGCTCGCTCGTCATGTCGTTCGTCATGGGGGGCTCTCCACTCCGGGGGGTCTCTCCGGACGCCCGGGGGTGGCGCCGGCGGGCGGGGGCGGTGTGCCTCCCGTTTGTGGACGGAATTTGCACTCTTCCCGCCATCTCGTCAATGGCCGCTCGAGCCGACCATCGAACCGCTCCGTCGTCCTCGCCGCCGTCAGCTGCGGGAGGGGCGCAGGGCGGCGATCCAGTCGCGGCTGGCGTCGGCGGCCTCGTCCAGCACCTCGGCGTCGGTGCGGCCGGAGGACTTCAGGACGTGGAACATGTGGTCGGCCCCGTCCAGCCAGTGCATCCGCCAGTTGGGCCCCACCGCGCGCAGCGCCTCCTCCATCAGGTCGCGCCGGCAGAGGTCGTCGCGCGTTCCGTTCAGGCAGAGGACGGGCGCGCGGATGGCCGCCAGGTGCGCGTCGCGCAGCTTCTCGGGTTTGCCCGCGGGGTGGAGAGGATAGGCCAGGAGGAGAAGGCCGTCGCACGGGTGGCCCTCCGCCGCCAGCATCGAGGCCGCCCGGCCCCCCATCGACCGGCCGCCCATGACGAGGATCTTCGGCGCCAGCTCCTCGCGCACGCGGGCCACCACGGCGGCCACGCACTCCATCAGCCGCGGCATGGGGTCGGGCCGGCCCGAGCCGCGGGCGCGGTAGAGGAAGTCGAAGCGAACCACGGCCACCCCTCGCGACGCCAGCGCCTCCGAGAGCGCCAGCATCCCCCGGTCGCCCATGTGCCCGCCCGCCCCGTGCGCGCAGACGAACACGGCGCGGCCGGGGCCCCCCTCCGGCGCGTCCAGCACGACGCTCGTCTCCGCGCCGCTCACGTGGACCTGCCAGCGCACGCTCTCCGCACCTGCCACGCGTCCTCCCCAGCTGGGGTTTCGCCGTTCCGCCCGCCGTCCCGCCGTCCTGCCGGTCGCAGCCCGCAGGCCCCGGGCCGCCACGCCGCGAACGCGGGGGGCGCGTGCGGTTGCATCCGGGCGGTGGCGCGTCCAGAATGGAAGGCGGAGCGAGGGACGTCCGCCGGCCCTCCCGGCGGCGCCTCGCGCCCTCCCCCGCCGCCCCTCGCGGCGCCCCCCGTCCGACGCCCCTCCTCCCCCCGGGAGACCGATGCCCGCACCCCTCGCGTCCGACACGCAGTCTCCCGCACGCGACCCGGAGACCCTGGCCGACGTGGCCGCCGCGCTGCGGGCGGCGCACGCCGAGGGCGCGGCGCTGGCCGCCGGGCTCCCGCTCGCGGACTACCACGCCCGCCCCGGCGAGGGATGGTCGCCCCACGACCACCTGCGCCACCTGGTGCGCTCGACGCGCGCCGTCTCCCGCGGGCTCGCGCTGCCGCGGATCGCCGTGCGGCTGATGTTCGGCCGGGCGCGGGCGCCGTCGCTCCCGTACGCCGCGCTGCGGGACCGGTACCGCGCCGCGCTGGCCGCGGGAGGGAAGGCGACCGGGGCGTACGTCCCGCCGGCGGAGACGGAGGCGGACCCGGAGCGCTCCCGCGCCCGCGCCGTCTCCCGCTGGACGGCGGCGGGGGAGGAGCTCGTCGCCGCCATGGGAAGGTGGGACGAGGGCGCGCTGGACCGCCTGCGGCTGCCGCACCCGCTGATCGGCAAGCTCACCGTGCGCGAGATGCTCTTCTTCACGCTCTACCACGACCGGCACCACCTGGATGCCATGCGGCGCCTGGCCGCGGCCTCGCGCGGGGGGTAGACGGCGCGCTTGCGCGGCTCGGGCGGCGCGCCCAATCTACCCTCATCCCCCTCGACCCTCCCTCCGGCCGTGGCACCCATGCACGACGTCGACCCGCCGCACGCGGAGCCCCGCCTCGCGCCCTCGCCCCGCCCGGCCGTCCGCGAGAGCCTCCTGGTGGGCGGCGCGCTGGAGCGGGTGGAGGAGGAGGGGGCGGCCCCGGCGGAGGCCGGCGACGGGATCACGGTGGTGCGGGGGAGCGGGGACCACCGCGGGTGGAACGGGATCCGCTACCGCACGGGGCTCTCCGGCGCGAACGTGGGGGCGAAGCACCTCTCCATGAACGTGGCCACCATCCCGCCGGGCGCGGTGGCGCGCGCCCACGTGCACGTGGGGTTCGAGGTGATGCTCTTCATCCTGCAGGGCCGCGTGCGCCACGAGTACGGGCCGCGCCTGGAGCGGTCGGTGGAGAACGCCGCGGGCGACTTCATCTTCATCGAGCCCGGCGTTCCCCACGAGGTCTTCAACCTGAGCGACACCGAGCCGGTGGTGGCCGTGGTCGCCCGCTCCGACGCCTCCGAGTGGCAGAGCATCGTCCCGTTCGAGCGGCCGGCGGAGTGAGGCGGCGGGCGGACGGCGGCGGGAACGACCTGCGCCTGGTGCTGGTTCCGTACGAGTCCGGCACCCACGGCGTGCGCACCGGCCGCGGCCCCGAGAACCTGCTGCGCCACGGCGCCGGCTCCATCCTGCGCGCCCGCGGCCACCGCGTCTCCACCGACTTCGTGGACCTGGCGCCCGGCCCCCCGCAGGAGCCCGCCACCTCCTTCCGCCTGCACGCCGCCCTGGCCGCCTCCGTCCGCGAGGCGGCGGAGCGCGGCTCGTTCCCGCTGGTCCTGAGCGGAAACTGCGGCGCGGCCGTCGGCGCGCTCTCCGGGCTGGGGACCGCGGACACCGCGGTGCTCTGGCTGGACGCGCACGGCGACTTCAACACCCCGGAGACCACCACCAGCGGCTACCTGGACGGGATGTCACTGGCCGTGCTCACCGGACGTTGTTGGAGGCGGATGGCGTTCCGCGTCCCCGGCTTCCAGCCCCTCCCGGCGGAGCGCGCGGCCATTGTGGGGGTGCGCGATCTGGACCCCGCCGAGTGGGAGCTTCTGCGCGACTCCGGCGCGGCGCTGATCCCCCCGGCCACGCTGCGGCGCGACGGCATCGGCCAGGTGCTGGACGCCCTCTCCGCCCGCGCGTCCCGGCTCTACATCCACCTGGACCTGGACGTGCTGGACCCCGCCACCGAGGGCCGCGCCAACCCCTTCGCGGCGGAGAACGGCATCTCGGCCGCGGAGCTGGAGACGGTCGTCCGCGAGGCGTGCTCCCGGTTCGTGGTGGTGGGGGCGGGGATCGCCTCGTACGACCCCGAGTTCGACGTCGAGGGCACCGTCCGCCGCACCGCCGTGCGCATCATGGAGGTGCTGGCGGAGGAGGCGTGAGCCGATCCCGCCCAGGGACTTCTCGCGCGGCGGGCGACGAATGCCCACGCGGAGACGCGGAGGGCGCGGAGACGCGGAGAACTACGAACGGCGTACCCGCCACGCAGCCGCGTTCGTCTCGGGCCCACGCGACAGAAGCCGGGGAGCTCGGGAAGCCAAGGGAGTTCCGGGAGTGGGTCGAGGCCCAGGCTCGGGATACAACGCAAAACTCCCCACACTCCCTGGACTCTTCCCCTGCTTTCGTGGCAGCGGGCAGGGACGGGAGCCGGTCGGGCGACGGAACCCTCCGCGTCTCCGCGTCCTCCGCGTCTCCGCGTGAAAAAACGTCCCCGCGGCACGCGACGAGAGCCTGGGGACGGCTCGATCCGGGCGGACCCGGGGAGGATGCGCCGGGTACCACGGGACGCGCCGCGTGCGGGCGGCGCACGAACCCGCGGGAGAGGGGAGAGCGATGAGCGACGCGCAGCCGGGCCCCGCCGTACACGCCGACCGCGTCCTGCGGATCGAGCCGGGGTCCGTGGTGGTCGCGGTGGGCTCCGCCGGGTCGGGGAAGTCCGCCTGGGCCCGCCGCAACTTCCCCGCCGACCAGGTCCTGTCGATGGACGACCTGCGTCGGATGGTCGCCGGCTTCGACACGGCGCACGGCGCCAACCACGAGGCGTTCGAGGTCCTGCTCGCGATCCTGGGCTCGCGGGCATCGCGGGGGCTCACGACGGTGCTGGACGGGAGCTTCCTGACCCGCTCCTCGCGACAGCGGGTGCTGGACGTCTGCCGGCGGCACCGCCGCGCCGCCGTGGCCGTCTGCTTCCACATCCCCGCCGAGCTGGCGCAGTACCGCAACCGCGCCGGCTCCCGGCCGCTGGCCGGGAAGCAGATCCGCGAGCAGGTGGCGCGCGTCCGCGAGTTCGTGGCCGCCCACACCGGCGGGCAGAACGCCGAGGGATGGACGCAGGTGGTGCTGTTCGGCGACGTGGACACCGACCTGCTCCCGGTGGTGCGCTACTCCCTTCCCGCGCCGCTGCCGTTCCCCGGCCCGTTCGACGTCATCGGCGACGTGCACGGCTGCCTGCGCGAGCTGGACCTGCTGCTGGACCGGCTGGGCTACGCCGCGGCGGACGAGGCCGGCGCCCGCGCGCACCCGCAGGGCCGCCGCGTGGTGCTGGTGGGCGACTTCGCCGACCGGGGACCCGACAGCGCGGGCGTCTTCCGGCGGGTGATGGCGATGCACGCGGCCGGCTCGGCGCTGGCCGTGCCCGGCAACCACTGCCTGAAGCTCCTCCACTACCTGGAGGGGAACCACGTGGAGCTGCGCAGCGGACTGGGGGAGACCATGCGCGACCTGGACCGCGCCGGCCCCGAGCTGCGCGAGCGGGTCCGCGCCTTCCTGGCCTCGCTCCCCCGCGTGCTGGTGCTGGCCGGCGGCAAGCTGGTCGTCTTCCACGCCGCCCTGCCCCGCGACCGGGTGGGGCGCGACGACCAGGCCACGCAGGCGCAGATGATCTTCGGCGTGCACACCACCCGCACGCCGCAGGGGCTCCCCTCGCGAGGGCTGGAGTGGACGGAGAGCTGGACCCCGGGCGAGGACGAGCCGCTCGCCGTCTACGGCCACGACCCCGTTCCCGAGCCGCTGCGCTCGTACAACACGATCGACATCGACGGCGGCTGCGTGTACGGCGGCTACCTGGCGGCGCTGCGGTTCCCAGAGCGCGAGATGGTGTACGTGAGCGCCGCGCGGTCCTACTGCGAGAGCGGCAAGGTGTGGTGGCGCGGCGCTCCGGACGCCCGGCGCGCGGCCGTTCCCGCGGGCGCCAGGCGCTGAGGCCGGTTCCCCCGACGCGCGCCGCGGGTTAGCTTCCGGAGCTGCGCCGCGGACGCGGCGGGCGGCGGTGAACCCCGGGCGGAGGCACGGATGGCGGGCACGCAGGCGCGGCGCGGAACGGGACGGCGGACGGCGGCGGTGATCGCGGGGCTCCTGCTGCTGAGCGCCGGCCCGTTCGTCCTGACGCGGCTGGTGCAGCGCGACGCCTCGTTCCCCACGCTGGCCGCGGCGCGCGACGCCGGCGGGGTGCGCGAGGGGTGGATTCCCCCGCACGTTCCGCCCGGCGCCACCGAGATCCGCGTGCGCCGCCCCCCGGGCAGCGAGCGGCTCTGGCTGCGCTTCCGCTACCCCCAGGCCGCGCGCGACCGCATGACCGCGGGCCTGGCGCGGCTCGACACCACCGCCGTGCGGAAGCTGGAGGTCCCCACGCCCGGCTGGGCGTCGTGGTGGCCGGTCTCGTCCCGCACCCTGTCGTCGTCGCTGGGCCGCGTGCTGGCCGTGTACGAGGCGCCCGACGCCGCCGGCCGGCCGGGCTACCTGGCGCTGGACCACCGTACCCTCAGCGCCTTCTACTGGCGGCGCTGAGCCGTCTCCACCCTCCCCCCTCTCCGGAGCCTCTCATGCGTCCTCTCGCGTTCGCCGCCGTCGCCCTTCTCGCCGCCGCGCCGCTGGCCGCGCAGCAGACCCCCGCCGCCCGCGGCGACGCCGACCGCCCCGCCGCCGGCGGCACGCTCCCCGCCGGGTGGCAGATGCGGCTCGACCGCGCCAACGCCGACCCCGCCGGCCTCCGCTTCGTGGCGATGGGCCCGGGCTACCACGTGACCACCGGCCCGGCCGCGATCCTGTGGATGCCGGCCGACAGCGTGAGCGGCGCCTTCGAGGTGCGCGCCACCATCACGCAGACCAAGGCGCCGGCGCACCCGGAGGCCTACGGCGTGTTCCTGGGCGCCAGCGAGCTCGACGGCCCCGGCCAGAACTACTTCTACTTCCTGGTGCGCGGCGACGGGAAGTACACCGTGAAGCACCGCGCGGGCGACGAGGTGCACACCATCCAGGACTGGACGGCTCACGACGCGGTCGCCAAGCAGGGCGCGGACGGCAAGGCGACCAACGCGGTGGCCGTGCGGGTGACCCCCGGGCACGTGTCCTACGTGGTGAACGGGCGCGAGGTGTACGCGATGCACGGGGGACACGTGCAGACGGTGCGCGGGCTGGCCGGGCTGCGGGTGAACCACAACCTGGACGTGCACGTGGACGGCTTCGCGGTCGTCCGCGGCGCGCGCTAGAGGGGGCCGGGTGGCCGTCACCGCGGAGTTCCGCGCCTTCGCCCTGGAGCAGCTGGGGCGCGTCGTTCCCGTGACGGCGCGCGCCATGTTCGGCGGCGTGGGCGTCTACGGCGACGGCCTGTTCTTCGCCCTGCTCGACGACGACGTGCTGTACCTGAAGACCGACGACGGCAACCGCCCCGACTTCGAGGCGCGGGGGATGCAGCCGTTCCGACCTTTCGGGCAGGACGCCAACGCCATGGCGTACCACGAGCTTCCCCCCGAGGTGCTGGAGGACCACGACGAGCTGCGGCCCTGGGTGGAGGGGGCGCTGGCCGCGGCGCGCCGGAAGGGGCGCCGCGGCGGGCGGCGCGTGTAGGGCGGCTGCCCCAGACGTGAGGAGGAGCGGCGTGAAGGAGAAGGTCCGGCGCAGCGAGCGGGAGTGGACGGAGCGGCTCACCCCCGAGCAGTACAGGGTGGCGCGCAGGAAGGGCACGGAACGCGCCTTCACCGGCGAGCACTGGGACGCGAAGCACCCCGGCACGTACTGCTGCGTCTGCTGGGGCGAGCCACTGTTCTCGTCGCGGACCAAGCTCGACTCTGGCACGGGCTGGCCGAGCTTCCGGGCCCCCATCGCGCCCGACGCCGTCCGAACCGAGAGCGATGGGGCGTTCTTCATGCGGCGCACCGAGGTCCTCTGCGCCCGCTGCGACGCGCACCTGGGCCACGTGTCCCCCGACGGCGGCAGCGCTACTGCATCAACTCCGCGTCCCTGGTCCTGGACCGCGACACCCCGCCCCCGGGCGGAGGAAGCGACCCCGCGTGACACCCGTTCCCGGCCGCGCCCCGCTCCTGGCCGCCGCCCTGCTCGCCGTGCCGGGGGCCGCCGCGGCGCAGCAGAACGAGCCGCTGCCCGCCGTCCGCCTGCGGGTGGCCGCGATCTCCGTCGCGCGCGAGAACGCCGTGCGGTCCGCGGACGGCGGGACCTACATCAGCATCCGCGGCGGCTACATCGGGCCCGACGGTCCGCGGCGGGACGAGCCGAAGCCGGTCTTCGTCGTCGACGGGGTCCTGCTGACTCCGGAGCGCCTCCGCGACCCGGGCTTCACCGCCGCCGACGTCGAGAAGGTCGAGATCCTGAAGGGCGTGGAGGCGACCTCTCGTTACGGGCCGGCGGCCATGGCCGGCGCCGTGCTCGTCACCACTAAGCGAGCCGCGGGTGCCGGGAGCGCCGAGCGATGACCCCTCTCCCCCGTCGCACCCCGCTGCTCGCCGCCGCTGTCCTCGCCCTTCCGGCGGGCGCGGCGGCGCAGGAGCGCGTGCCGACCCTGGCCGAACTGCCGGCGCGCGCCGTCGCGATGGCCATCTCCACGGTCGCGGAGCGGGCGAAGGCCAGCGCCGACTCCACGCGTGCGGAGCTCGTGAGGATGGGGATGATCGGGCGCGACGCTCCCGCCGGCGAGGCGAGCCACGTCCTGTTCGTGATCGATGGGGTGCTGGTGCTCGACCCCGAGGCGCTCCAGGACGTGAACCCGCAGCACATCGAGAAGGTGGAGATCGTCAAAGGTTTCCGCGCTCGCGAGCTGTACAGCGAGCGGGCGGCCGACGGCGCCATCCTGATCACCACCAGGCGACTCGCGGCCGCCCCGCCGCGGTGAGGAGGACGCGATGACGCCCGTCCCTGGCCGCACCCCGCTGCTGGCCGCCGCCGTCCTCGCCGTTCCCGCGGGTGCCGCGGCGCAGGAGCGCATCCCCACGGTCCATGAGGTGCCCGCACGGGCCGTCGCCGCCGCTCTCTCCGTCATGGGCGAGCGCGCGCAGGCCGGAGTGGATCCCCGGCTCGCCCACCTCACGATCGGCATGACGACCGGGCGCAAGCGTGATCTCACGCACGCGCTCTTCGTCATCGACGGCGTGCCAATGAAGGACGCGGGAGAGCCCGAGGACCTGGATCCCGCGGACATCGCGACGGTGGAGGTCGTCCACGGGCCCGCTGCCCGCGTGACGTACGGAGCGCGTGCGGCGGACGGCGTCGTCCTGATCACCACGATGCGCGGGCCGGGCAAGCGGTCGCGGTAGCGCGATGCCCGACGGAGAGAACGGAAGAGAGCCGCGGAGCGCATCCGCGGCTCTCTTCTCGTTTTCCAACCGGATGGTGCCCTCCCATCGACCCATCCGGATCCCCACGCCGCCCGCCCGTTCACCCAGCAACCTACCGCAGGGGCGCCCGTCCGCGCATCTCCCGGAGCTCCGCCAGTAAGGCGCGCGCCGTCGATGCGAAGGCGCCCTCCGCCCGCAGCGTCCGCACCTCCTCTCCCACCAGCGCCTGCGCGGCGCGCCGCAGCGAGCGGTCCAGCCCGAACCCCGCCGCCCGCGCCGCCTCCGCCGCCGTGCGCCCCGGCTCGTCGAGGAGCGTGGCGGCCAGGAGCAGGCGCGTCCACGCCTGCAGGCGCCGCGGCGGAGGGAGCCCCGCCCGCTCGCACCGTACGGTGAGCGTCCGCGCCGCGATCCCCGCGGACGCGGCGAGCTCCTCGGCCCCGCCGCCGTCCACCGCCACGCGCGCGGCGGCCAGGAGCAGCGCGTTGGCCTCCGCCGCGACCCACGGAGAGAAGGTGCGCTCCAGCAGACGGCGGAAGGGGCGCGCGTGCGCGTCGAGCAGGCGGGCGCGCAGGGCGCGGGGCGTGGCCTCGCCGGGGTGGACGACCTCGGAGACGCCCCACGACAGCAGCGTCTCCACCGCCGCCGCGGATGCGTCCGGGGGGAGGACGGCCACGACCGTGGCCGAGGGATGCCGGCGCGTCAGCTCGCGCAGGCGGGGGTCGGGAGCGCCGTCCGCGGAGACCGGCTCCGCCAGGACGACGTCCGCGGGCCCGCCGCTCGCCACCTCGCGGGCGGCGTCGGACCAGTCGACGGGGAGGGGCAGATCGTAGGGCGCGCCCACGGCGTCCAGCGCGCGCATCACCAGCGGCCGGACGACGAGCAGGCGGCGGGGGCGGGGCGCCCGCGTCGGCAAAGGTGCGGTCATCTGCGGGGGTGCGCCCGTTGACCCCCACGGACGCGGCGGCGCATCTTCGCGCCGTCCATCACGTCCATCCTCTCCGGGGAGATGCGTCCATGAAGAAGCCCGCCGCCCTCGTCGTCCTCCTCGCCGCCGCGGCGCTCTCCGCCTGCGCGGGCGACCTGCCGACCTCCCCCGCCGAGGCCTCGCGCCCGGCGCACGACGGGGGGACGACCACCCCGCCCCCGGCGATCGTGGACGGCTCCTCGCAGGCGACAGGTCCCGGGACCATCGGCTCCGGGGGGTGAGCGACCGTCAGAGGGCGCCGACCATCTGCTGCGCGAACGCCTCGGCGGAGGCGGGGGCCTTCCGGCGTCTCGCATCCGCTCCATGCCGCCGCCGCACGCGGTCCAGCGCCGCCTCGGCCCGGAACACGGTGTCGTGCTCGCCCGCGGCGGTGGCCATCGCGAGGGCGCGCTCCAGCGTCCGCTCCGCCTCGCTCCAGAGTCCCAGGCTGGAGGCGCCGAGGGCGATCTCCACCAGGGGCGTGGCGTTGTCGGCCTCGCGGGCGAGCTGCGACGCCACGACGTGCGCCTCGTCGGAGGCGCGCCGGAACGTCTCCCGCTCTCCGCAGCCGCCCGCCGCCCGCGCGATGTTGGCGAGCGCGCGCAGACGCTCGCGCGGCTCGGCGAGCCGGGGCTCCACCGACTGCAGGAGGTAGAGCGCGGCCGTGAAGCGTCCCTGGTCCATCCAGAAATACGCGACGTCGTGCGCCAGAGCGTACATGCGAGGGTGTCCCGGACCATAGAGCTCGAACGCGCGGTCGGCGTACGCCTGCGCCCGCCGCGCGTCGCCCACGTGCGACTCCACCACGTACAGGTCGTGCAGCGCCATGGCCTCCGGCTCGCGCAGCTCGTGGCGCCGCGCCACGCGGACCGCCGAGCGTTGCAGGCGGCGGGAGTCAGGGAAGGCACCCTGCTCGAGCCGCAGGTTTCCCATCGCGACCAGGGCGCGGGCGTGCGCCTCCCAGTCGTTCGTCGCCTCGGCGGTGTCCACCGCGCGGCGCAGCCAGCGCTCCGCCTCGCGGGGGCGGCCGTGGGCGCGCAGAAGGCGCCCGGCCAGCCAGGCGTAGCGCGCGCTCTGCGGCCAGGCGAGCGCCCCCGCCTCGGCGTACGCCAGCGCGGTCGCGGGGGCGCCGCGGTCCAGCGCCCACTCGCTCACCGAGGCGCAGGCCCGCGCCAGCCGCTCGGGGCGCGCGTCGCGCGGGCGCCCCAGCTCGCGGAGAAGGACGCGCAGCGGCTTCCGCAGGGCGACGTCCACCCCGGAGCCGCGCAGCTCCTCCTCGCGCCGCCGCATCGCCCCGGCCTCGAAGAGCCCGCCGCGCGCCGCGGGGGCCTCGCGCGTCCAGAGCAGCAGGGCGCGCAGGGCCTGCCACGCCTGGAGCCCGGCCGCCCCCGGGAGCTCCCGCACCAGCTCCACCCCGCCCACGTCGCCATCGCGCACCGTGAGCGGGTGCGTGAAGTCCTCCTCGCCTGCCACGGCCCGGCCCGCGCTGCTGGTGCCCATGCTCCGCTCCCGTTGGGGTGGTGCCGCGGCGCCGCCATCGCGCCTGTCCATTCCGGCCTATAGTAAGCGCCTTGGCGGCGCCGGTCCACAGGCGAAGAGGACCGCCCCGAAGCGGCCGGCGGCACGCACTGTCAAGGCGTTGTGAACGGGAGGGAGCGGAGCTAGCGTGCGGGAGCCCCGTCCCCACCGTCCATCCCAGGAGAGATCCCATGGCGCAGGCTCCGCCGCCGCCCGATCCCGAGCTGCCCTCCATGACCCGCGTGCGCGACGAGCTGACCCTGCGCGTGGAGGGCACCTCGCTGCGCAACGTGGCCCGCGAGGTGGGGATGAGCCCCTCGGGGCTGGACCGCTTCCTGGACGGCTCCGTTCCGTACGCCATGTCCCGCCGGAAGCTCTTCTCGTGGTGGATCCGCCACGCCGCCGAGGAGGCGCCCGCGCTCAAGGCCGACGCGGCGGCGCGGGCGCTGGAGGCGCTGGTCTCCACCGCGCCCGAGGGGAGCCGCTCGGCGGCGGCGGGTAAGCTGCTGGACCACCTGGAGCACACCTACGGCGCGCGCGGCTCCACGCCGCCGCCGTGGATCCGGGAGCTGCGGGAGCGCCAGCGAGCGCCGTCCGGGGGCTGAGGGACGGCTGGCCGGGGCCGGCGCCGGGCGCTACGTTGGGGGCGGGCCGCCCCGCGGGCGGCGAGCACGTCACCACGACCGACTGAGAAGGGGGACCGGCCAATGCCGATTCGCAAAGCCAGCGCGCGCTGGGAAGGCGGCCTGAAGGGGGGGAAGGGGACGTTCGAGGGCGAGAGCGGCCGGCTCGAGGGGGGCTACGACTTCGGCTCGCGCTTCGCCGACGCCGGGGGGACCAACCCCGAGGAGCTGCTGGGGGCGGCGCACGCGGCCTGCTTCAGCATGGCGCTGGCCGCCGGGCTGGAGAAGAACGGCACGCCGGCCACCTCCGTCAGCACCCGCGCGGGCGTCACCATCCAGCAGGTGGAGGGCGGCTTCGGCATCACCTCCATCGCCCTGACCAGCGAGGCCACCGTGGCGGGGATCGACGACGCGAAGTTCCAGGAGATCGCCCGGGCCACCAAGGAGGGGTGCCCGGTCTCCAAGGCGCTCGACGCCGTGGACATCACGCTCACCGCCACGCTCCAGCCGGGCTGACCCGGCCGGCCGC
Organism: Longimicrobiaceae bacterium; assembly: GCA_030146875.1. Lineage (GTDB taxonomy): Bacteria > Gemmatimonadota > Gemmatimonadetes > Longimicrobiales > Longimicrobiaceae > JASLAX01. The sequence goes on along the minus strand of JASLAX010000003.1, from coordinate 25,759 downwards.
GCCGCACGGGGGGGCCGGACCTCACGGGGTCCGGCCCCCTCGCGCGTCCCCATCTCCGCGGGGAACGCAACGTGCAGCCCTCGGCCCACCACGGCGCCCCACCTTACGGGACGCCCCTGCCGCCCGCGCCGCGCGACTCCGCCGCCGCGCGATGAGCCCGGCGCGAGGCAGCCTCCCCACCCGCTGCCAGGAGGCACCATGCCGACCAGGAAACCCGCGCTCACGCGCGCCGACGCGGAGGCGCGCCTGCGTGCCGGCGGCGACCGCTCGCTGGCGGGCACCGACCTCACCGGGGTGGACCTGACGGGCCTGCCGCTGGCCGGCGCCGACCTGCGCGGCGCCTGCCTGAGCCGCGCGGGCCTCGCCGGGGCCGACCTCTCCGGCGCGGACCTGGCCGGGTGCTGCCTGGACGGCGCCGACCTGACGGGGGCCAACCTGGCGGGCGCCTCGCTCCGGGACGCGAACTGCGTGCAGACCGGCTCCCGGGGCCCCGTGGTGCTGGCGAACGCCGACCTCACCGGCGCGGACCTGACGGGCGCCGACCTCTCCCGCTGCGACCTGCGCGGGGCGAGGCTGGACGGGGCGAGGCTGGACGAGGCCTCGCTCCACCAGGCGGACCTGCGCGGCGCCACGCTGGTGGCCGCGTCGCTGGACGGCGCCAACCTGCGCCACTGCGACGCGTCGGACGCGGACTTCAGCCGCGCGAACCTGCGCACGGCGGACCTGACGCGCGCGCGGCTTCGCGGCGCCGTGCTGGCCGGGGCCGACCTGGTGCGGGCGCGGGTGGTGGGCGTGGTGCTGGAGGCGGCGGACCTGAGCGGGGCCGACCTGGGGGAGGCGTCGCTGGAGGGGGCGGTGCTGCGGGGCGCCACGCTGCGCGGCGCCTCGCTGGTGGGGACCGACCTGGACGAGGTGGAGCTGGAGGCGGCGGACGTGGAGGGCGCCGACCTGAGCGGCGCGCACAACTACCGCCCGCGCGCGGCCGCGCCGGCCTGACGGCTCACGCCTGGAAGGTCCGCAGCAGGAAGCGGGGGATCGCCGCCCGGAAGGTGGAGCCGTCCGGGCGGCGGAACTCGTACGAGCCCTCCATGTGCCCCTCGGGGCCCTGCAGCACGCAGAACGACTCGTACTCGTGCGCCGCCCCCGGCGCGATGGTGGGCTGCTCGCCGATCACCCCCTCGCCCTCGATCTCGCTGTCGCCGCCCACGGAGTCGTGGACCTTCCACGTGCGCCACAGGAGCTGCGCGGGCTCCGGGCGCTGGTTCTCGATGCGAACGCGGTAGGCGAAGACGTAGCGCGACTCGTCCGGCTGCGACTGGCCGGCCAGGTAGAAGGGCTGCGCCGAGACGCGGATGCCGTCGGTGGTGCTTTCGTAGAACATGGCGACCCTGCGGGTGGGGGGCGCCCGAGAGGGCCGGCCCGTTCGCCCCACGATACGGGCGACCGGTGCGCCCGGTCAACCGCGGCGGCTGTCCCCCGGCCGGCGCGCCGGTTAGATTCGCCGGGCGCGCCACGCCCGAACGAGCCCTGCTGAAGGAGTCCTGGAGAAGTGCCCGATATCGCCATCGACCTCGGAACCGCCAACACCCTGATCCAGATCAAGGGAGCGGGGATCGTCCTGAACGAACCGTCGGTCGTGGCGGTCGAGCGCTCCTCCCGCAAGGTGATCGCCATCGGGCTGGAGGCCAAGCGGATGCTGGGCCGCACCCCCGAGGGCACCATGGCCGTGCGCCCCATGCGCGACGGCGTGATCGCCGACGTGGACATGGCCGAGCTGATGCTGCGCCACTTCATGGCGGCGGTGCTCCCCAAGCGCCTCTTCGGCAACCGTCCGCGCGTGGTGGTGGGCGTGCCTTCCGGCATCACCGAGATGGAGCGCCGGGCCGTCCGCGCCGCCGTGCTGGCCGCCGGCGCCAAGGAGGTGCACCTGATCTCCGAGCCCATGGCCGCGGCGATCGGCGTGGGCCTGCCCGTCGTCTCTCCGCGCGGGAGCATGGTGGTGAACGTGGGCGGCGGGACCACGGAGATCGGCGTCATCGCCCTCTCCGGCATCGTGGCCGACGCGTCCATCCGGGTGGGGGGGAACGAGTTCGACGAGGCGATCGTGGCGTTCGTCCGCAAGAACCACCAGCTCCTGATCGGCGAGGCCACGGCCGAGGGGATCAAGATCCAGATCGGCTCCGCCCACGCGCTCCCCGAGGAGCGGGTGATGGACGTGAACGGCCGCGACCTGGTGAGCGGGATCCCCAAGGCCATCCGCGTCTACTCCGAAGAGGTCCGCGACTGCATCGAGGAGCCCATCCAGGCCATCCTGGGCTCGGTGCGCCGCGCCCTGGAGGTCACCCCTCCCGAGCTTGCCTCCGACATCATGGACGCGGGGATCGTGATGACCGGCGGCGGCGCCCTGCTCCGCGGGCTGGACCGGCGCGTCTCGCAGGAGACCGGCCTGGAGATCCACCTGGACCAGGACCCCCTGAGCTGCGTGGTCCGCGGCGCCGGCATGGTGCTGGACGACTGGGCCACGTACGAGAGCGTGCTGCAGTAGGGCGGACTCCACGCGGACCCGCCGGCGTCCGCAGCTCGACCATCCGAGTCGCTCTCGCACCGATTGGAGATGGCGGCGGGCTCTCAAGGACGCAGGGGGAAGCGCATCCGTGTCGCCCGAGCCCGCCGGGTGCGGGCCTCCCCCCCGTCGCACCGTCCGAATCCCATCCTACCGACCCGAGAGAGATCCGCCCGTGGACCACATCCGCGCCCTGATCCGCGACGTTCCCGACTTCCCCATCCCGGGGATCCTGTTCCGCGACGTGACCCCGCTGCTGCGCGACCCGCGCGGGCTGCCCTGGGTGGTGGAGGCGCTGGCGGAGAGGTATCGGGGAGAGGGCGTGGACGCGGTGGCGGGGATCGAGTCGCGGGGGTTCGTCTTCGGCGCGCCGCTGGCGATGGCGCTGGGGGTGGGGTTCGTGCCGGTGCGGAAGGAGGGGAAGCTCCCCGCGGCGCGCATCCGCCGCGAGTACGCGCTGGAGTACGGCACCGCCTGCCTGGAGGTGCACTCCGACGCGCTGCGCGGCGGCGAGCGGGTGCTGCTGGTGGACGACCTGCTGGCGACGGGGGGCACCGCGCGGGCGGCGGCGGAGCTGCTGGAGGAGCTGGGGGCGACGGTCGCGGGCGTGGGGGTGGTGATCGAGCTGGAGGCGCTACGGGGCAGGGAGGCGCTGTCCGGGCGCGAGGTGCACGCCCTGCTGCGGTACTAGCTCAGTTCCACGGCAGCCGCGACCGCTCGCGCCAGTACTCCTCCGCGCTCACCGACAGCCCGCCCAGCCGCTCCTCGGCGTCCTCGTCCCAGGGCACGTCCAGCGAGCGCAGGTTGGAGGCGAGCTGCTCCGGCGTCGCCGCGCCGCTCAGGACCACGTCGGCCCAGGGCTGCGCCAGCACGGCGGCCAGCCCCAGCGCGTCGGGGGTGGTCCCCAGCCGGCGCGCCTCGTCGGTGAGCACCGCCAGCGCCTCGGCGGCGGCGGGGTCGGCGTTGCGGTCGGTCAGGCGGCCGTTGGCCAGCGCCTCCTTCACGATCACGCCCATCCCCTCGGCGCGCGCCTGGCGCAGCGCCGAGCCGGCGGAGGGCTCCAGCAGGTTCCAGGTGGCCTGCACGGCGTCGAACAGGCGCCGCCCGTCGGCCTCCACCTCCATCACCCGCATCAGCGTCTCGCCCTGGCGCGGGCCCGTCAGCGTCACCCCCACGCGCACGCCCCGGTCGCGCAGGCGCGACAGCTCCGCGACCACCCCGGCGTCCTCCAGCACCCCGCTCTCCAGGGTGGCCGAGTGCACCTGGTACAGCCCCAGGTGCTCGCCCAGCATCTCCCGCGTCTCCTCCTCCTGGCGCAGCAGCACGGGGAGCGAGTGCTCCTTCACCTCGTGCACCCGCGCCGAGACCTCCCAGTTGGCGGTGTAGGCGTAGCCCCACTTGGAGCCCACCGTCACGTCGCGCGGCCCCAGCCCACGGCCCAGCAGCCAGCTCGCCAGGAAGCGCTCCGCGCGCCCGTACGAGCGCGCGGCGTCGAAGTAGCGCACCCCCGCCTGCCAGGCCGCCTCGATCACGCGGTGCGCGCGCGCCTCCATGGCCAGCACGCTGTACTGGCCCCCCAGGTCGCCGGCGTGGCCCAGGTTGATGTACCCGGGGCGGCCGAGCGCGGCCAGCCCCAGCCCCAGCCGCGACACCAGCAGCGACGTCTCCCCCAGGGGTCTCGGCTCCATCGCTGCCTGCTGCATCCGGTCGGCCTCCTCGCGCGGGTCGGTCTCCGCGCGCACGGGAAGAAGGACGCACGGCACACGGCAGTGCGCGGAGCAGCCGAAGGGGCAAGAAGCGGTCCCCACCCCGTCCAGCGGCGGATTCCCGCGTGGAACCATCCGTTTGGCACGATCCTGGCACTCCGGGCGGCCCTGCACGACGGCGGACGAACCCGGAACCGGATGATCCATGTCGTTGATGAAGAACGGTTTGAGAGCGACCATCCTGACGCTGCTCGGCGCCCTGGGCCCGGCGGCGGAGGCCTCGCCGGCGCAGACGCCGGCGCCCGCGGAGAGGGTGACGATCGAGGTGGACCTGTCCGACCGCCAGCTCCACGTGATGAAGGGCCAGGAGGTGCTGAGGAGCTTCGCGGTGGCGGTGGGCGCGCCCGAGTTCCCCACCCCCCGCGGCAGCTTCCGCATCCAGCGGGTGATATGGAACCCGCGGTGGGTTCCGCCCGACGCGGCGTGGGCCCGGGGGAAGCGCGCCCGCGGCCCGGGCGACCCGCGGAACCCCATGGGCAAGGTGAAGATGTTCTTCCGCGCCCCGGACCTGTACATCCACGGGACGCACGACGAGGACTCGCTGGGGCAGGCGGAGTCGCACGGCTGCATCCGCATGCGCAACGCCGAGGTCGTGGACCTGGCCCGCATCGTCATGGAGAACGGGGGCGAGCCGCGCGAGCCCGGGTGGTTCCAGAGGGTGATCAACCGCGTCCGCTCGACCGAGGAGGTGCGCCTGAGCGCGCCCGTCCCGGTCACCATCCGCGAGTAGGCCGCGCGTGCACCTGGTCCAGCTCCTCGTTCCCCTGCGCGCCGGCGCGGGGGAGCCCGTGCCCCGGGCGGAGCTGGACCGCGTGCGCCAGGACCTCACCGAGCGCTACGGCGGCGCCACCGCCTACCTGCGGGCCCCCGCCTCGGGCCTGTGGAAGGACGAAGGCGGAGACGTGGACCGCGACGAGGTGGTGATGGTGGAGGTGGTCGTCGACTTCCTGGACCGCGACTGGTGGCACGCCTACCGCCGCGACCTGGAGCGCCGCCTGGAGCAGGACGAGGTGCTGGTGAGGGCGATCCCCTGCGAGCGGCTGTAGGACGGCCGGCGCGAGGAAGTCCCGGTACGACGACGAGGGCCCCGGAGCAGCCGTGCTCCGGGGCCCCTTCTCGTGGCGACTCCGAGAGCGTCGTCCTCGGCTGAGATCGGTCGGGGGGCGACCCTCACCGGCCCGACTTGATCACCGTTGCTCTCGCCTCGTGGGGGAGGGGGGGCTCGGCGGACCGCCGTCGCCGTCGGCGCCTCCGCGATCCACCGCCCGGCGGTCCGGCGGGCGCACGAGGTCGTCCTCCGCCGCGTCCAGCGCGCCTGGTTCCGCTCCGCCGCGACCGGCACGCGGGTCCGCCGCGGACGCTGCCGCTCCTCCCCGGGCGGGGGCGGGGTCCACCACGACCGCGACCGCCGCACCCGATGCACCTCCGCCGGCCTCCGCGCCAGCCGCCGCCGCGGCGGTCGCCACGGCCTCCGCCTCGGCCTTGTCCGCCGCTTCCCGCCGGTCCCACCGCTCCCGCTCCTCCGCGGGCTCCACCCACAGGATCCGGACGGCCACGACCAGGACGGCCAGGAGCGGCGTGGCCACGAACAGGGCCAGGATCCCGAAGCCGATCGTCAGCATGAGCTGCCAGACGAGCAGCGCCGCGGGGGGGATGTTCACCGCCTTGCGCTCCACCAGCGGAACGGTGATGGCGTTCTGCACCTGCTGCAGCAGGAAGTAGAAGATGGCGACGTACAGCGCCGTCCGCGGGGAGATGGAGAACGCCGCGACCACCGCCGGGGCGGCCGCGATGGTGGGGCCGATGTTGGGGATGAACTCCATCAGCGCCGCGAAGCATGCCAGCGCCAGCGCCCCCGGCACGTCCAGCAGCGTCAGCCCGACCCACGTCACCAGCCCCACCGCGGCCATGGTGAGCGCCTTGCCGATCACCCACGCGCGCAGGTTCTCCCCCGCCTCGTCGTAGATCCGCTCCCAGCTCGCGCGGTTGTGGGCGGGGATGAGCCCCAGCAGCAGGTCGCGGTACAGGCGCGGCTCCGCGGCCAGGAAGATCGCCAGCATCACCAGCGCGACCGAGCCCAGCGCGGTGCTGATGGCGTTGAACGCCATGGGCACGAAGCGCCCGGCGAACTGGGCCGCCTGCTCGGTGATCTTGCGCGAGACGGTGGGATCGGGGGGGCCGCCGGTCTTCTGCTTCACCCACTCCGTGGCGGAGTCGAGCGCGGCGGGAAGCTCGGTCGCCAGCATGGTGACCTGCCGCAGGAGCTGCGGGATCATCGCCAGCAGCAGCCCTCCCAGGGAGGCCAGGAACACGAGGATGACCAGCGCGAAGGCCACCCGGAACGGGATCCATCGCGAGAGCCACCGGGCCGGCACGTGCAGCACGATGGCGATCAGGACGGACAGCAGGCCCAGGAACAGGGCGCTGTGCACCATCCAGAAGAACTTCCACAGGAACAGGAAGAGGAACGCGATGCCCAGCACGCGGGCGATGTCGGCGTCCCTCCAGATGATGCGGCGGATCGCGCCGTCGGCCATCGGAGTCTCGTGCGTGGGGAGCTGCGGGCCGGCGGAAAGGGATCGGGCCGGCCCCGGCGGGGACCGGCCCGTGCCGGATCGGATCAGGTGCTCTTGCCGCCCTTGCCGGCGGCCTTCCTGGCGCCCGCGGCCTTCCTGGCGCCGCCGCCCGCCGACTTCTTCGCGCCGCCGGACTCGGCCTTGGTCCCGCCCGCGGCGGAGGCCGTCTTCGCAGGCGACTTCTTCGCGCCGCCGGCAGCGGCGCCGGCCGTCTTCCGCGGCGCCGACTTCCTGGCCCCGCCGCCTTCTCCGTCGCGGTTCTTCAGGCCCTTGCCGGCCTGGAACGCCACGGTGGTGCTGGCGGGAACGTCGATGGCGGCGCCCGTCCGCGGGTTGCGCCCGGTCCTCGCGGGGCGGGTGCGCTTCGAGAACTTCCCGAAGCCCGGGATGGACAGGTGCCCCGCCGTGTCGACCGCCTCGGAGATGAGCCCCCCCGCGGAGTCGAAGATGGCGTGCACCACGTCGGCGGCGGCGGTGCGCGTCATACGCGTGCGCTCCGCCAGCCGGTCGATGAACTCGGTCTTGTTCATTTGGGTCTCTCTCCGGAGGGGCGTTTCGTACTGCCCTGCTCTCGGGAGGGACCACGGATGCAAGGAGGGTTCCACTCCGGTCCGCCCGCCCCGCGCGGAAAGCCGCGCGGGGCCTGCCGATCAGCGGCGGAAGCCCTGCCGGAACGAGTCGACCACCCGCTTGGCCGCCTCCGTCGCGTCGCCGAAGGTTTCCTTGGCGCTCTGCCGGTACGACTGCGCGGCCGCCTGCACGTCCTCGCGGTACGCCGGCTCGGCGTCCCCCCGGCGGTGGTACTCGCCCCGGATGATGCGGTCGTACTCGCCGCTCTCGAACCAGGTGCGCATCTCCGCCACCCGGATCACGGGGAACGGGTGGGTGGCACCCAGCACGTTCAGCACCTTGAACACCTGGTCGGCCAGGTCGCCCGTCTGGCGGTACTCGTCCGCCTGGCGCAGGAAGTCGCCCAGGTTGGTCTCCCCCCTCCGGTCGCCGCCCGCGAACTTGAGCATGGTGGTCATCCCCGGCTGCGCGTCCTGCATGGCAAGCAGGCCGGCGCGGTCGCAGGAGAGCTCGGCCTTGCGGTACCACTCCATCAGCGCCGCCAGCACCGCCCGCGCGGCCAGCCCCACGATGGGGAAGCCCATGGTGGCGAGCTGGTAGAGCAGGCGCATCATGGTGGTGTACACCACGTGCCCGCTCATGATGTGCGCCAGCTCGTGCGCCAGCACGAACTTCAGCTCCTGGTCGTCCATCATGGCGACCAGCCCGGAGTTCACGATGATGAACGGCTTCTCCATCCCGTACGCCGCGGCGTTCACCTCGGGCGTCTGCGCCACGTACACGGGGTACTCGGCCGGGGCGTCCAGCACCAGCGCCACCTCTCCGTACAGCCGGTGCACGCGCTCGTACTGGGTGGGGGTAACCCGCACGGCGTTGGCCTGGAAGGCCAGGCGGATGGGGCGCTCGCCGAAGAAGCCGAACAGGGCCCGCAGCACCTCGTCGAAGCCCGGCACCTTCCGCATGGAGGTGAGCGCCGCCCGGTCGGCGGGGTGCTCCCAGCTCCGCGGGTCGATTCCGGTGAGCACGCGGGGAGGGCGGGTGGTGGCGTCGGGCATCGGGATCCTCAGGAGCGGGATGTCGGGAACGGGAGACGGCGCGCGGTGGGCGCTGCGCCGACTACGCGGGGGCCGCGGCGGCGGTTTCACCAGAGGCGCGGCGCGGGACGGGCGAACCTTTCCGGGCGCGGGCGGGTACGTCGTTGTGCGGCAATGGGATGCGGCCTCCCTGTCGGATCTTGGCGGGGAGGCTTACATTCCACCGATCGCCCAGAAAGCCCCGCTCCGGGCCGTCGTGCCCGGGCGCCGAGCCCGCCGGGGGACGGCGGCGCGTGCCGCGCCCCGCCCCGACCACCATCCTGGAGGCACACCGATGCGCCGTCAACGCTTCATCCCGCTCCTCGCCGTGCTGGCCCTGATGCTGCTCCCGGCCATCGCGAGCGCGCAGAGCCTGGCCGGGACCTACACGTTCAACCGCCAGGCGAGCGACAACGTGAACGCGGCCATCGACCAGGCCGTGCGCCGCATGAACTTCGTGACGCGCCCCATCGCCCGCGGGCGGCTGCGCGGCACCAACCAGCCGTACCGGCGCATCGTGATCGCGCACACGCAGACGTCGGTCTCCATCACCACCGACGACCGCGCCGCCATCACCTCGCCCTCCAACGGCACGCCCGTCAAGTGGCGCCGCGAGGACGGCGAGACGCTCGACGTCTCCACCGAGTGGGAGAACGGCAAGCTGGAGCAGACCTTCAAGGCCGACGACGGCCAGCGGGTCAACACCTACTCGCTCAGCGCAGACGGCCGCACGCTCACCATGGCGGTCACCATCACCTCCGGCAAGCTGCCGCAGCCGCTGCGCTACAAGCTGCTGTACGACCGCTCCTGACGCGAGGGGCGGCACGACGGAAGGGGGGCGGCCCATCGCGGGCCGCCCTCTTCGTTTCCGCGAACGTCGTGATCGTGGGCTGGCGGTCGGGGGCCCGGCGCCGTCGGGAGGCCTCGCCCTTCCTCTCGCGCGGCACTGCGTCTCGGACGACGACGCCCTCGGCCCGCGGCCGCTAGAAGCCGTCCTCGTCCTGCGCGTGGCCGGGGCGCTCGGGGTGCATGGGCTCCTCGGCCCCCGGCGTGGCGGGGAGCAGGGCGTCCACCTTGCCGCCCGCCGTCTCCCACGCGTCGAACACCTCGGCGTAGCGAAGCCCGTAGCGCTCCCCCGCCGTGCGCAGGCGGCTCTCCAGCCATTCCCGCTCGCCGAACCCGATCCGCTCGCGGTAGAAGCGCGCCAGCGCGTGGATGCGGTCGACGTACGGCTCCACGTCCAGCCACACGGCCGGGAGCTGGGAGTGCGCGCCGCGGTAGCTGAAGACGGGGCAGAAGGCGCGGTGCGGCCGCCCGGGGGCCACCACCTTGGCGATGCGGGCCAGCGTGACGGCGTCGCGAAAGATCTTGCCGCTGGCCTGGTGGTCGGGGTGCCGCATCCCGCGCCCCCACGCCTCGCCCCAGGTGACCACGCCGTCCGGCTGGATCTCGGCCAGCAGGCGCGCGACGCGGGCGGACACCTCCGGCGTGGGGGCCACGCCGGTGTCGGGAAGGTCCAGGAAGCGCGTCTCCACGCCCAGGATCTCGCCGGCGGCGGCGCCGTGCTCCTCGCGGATACGGGCCACCTCCTCGCGCGGGCGGGGGCCCAGCGCCTCGGTCATCTCGCCGCGGGTGAGCCAGACCACCACCACACGGTCCCCGCGCTCCCGCTGCGCCAGGATGGCGCCGGCGGCTCCCACCTCGTCGTCCGGGTGCGCCAGCCCCACCAGCAGCGTCCGTCCCGCCATCAGATCCTCACCCCTGGTCCGTCCCGCCGCCCGGCGCGGAGGGTGTCTGGAGATACGTGCCCGCCGCGGTCCCGGCAAGCCGCGAGCCGGAGGCCTGCGTCCGACGCCCCTCAGAGGAGCGAGAGCTGCGGTTCGGGAGGATCGCCGTCGATGGCCGCCCAGCCCTTGCCGGCGAACCCGTGGCGCGCCCGCGCCCGGGAGATGCGCCCGTCCAGCTTCTCCCCGTACGCCTTCTTCCGCGGCGAGCCTCGCCTGCCGCGGATGACCTCCAGGTGCGGAGCGACCAGGTCCGGCCGCAGCCCCTGCAGCATGGGGAGGAAGCGCTTCCACGAGACGTCGGAGAAGCGGACCCCGCCCGCCACCACGAAGCACGCGTCCACCTCCCGCGCGGCGGCGAAGAGGGCGTCGACCTGCTCCTCGCCGTCCGTCAGGCCGGGGAGGAGCGGCATGGCGAAGATGCCGGCGCGGATCCCGCGCTCGCGCAGGCGGCGCACGGCGTCCAGCCGCCGCTGCGGGGTGGGGGAGCGGGGCTCGATGGCGCGCAGCAGCCGGGCGTCCGTCGAGATCAGGGACACGTGCACGGTGAGCCGCGAGCGGGCGCGGATGCGGTCCAGCAGGTCCATGTCGCGCAGGACGAGCGGGCTCTTGGTGGTGATGGAGACGCGCAGCCCCTCCATGCCGGCCAGGCGCTCCAGCACGCCGCGGGTGAGCCCGAAGCGCCGCTCGGCGGGCTGGTACGGGTCGGTCGCGGTGCCCAGGCAGACGGGCGCGCCGGGGTTCCGGACGACGGCGGCGACCACGTCCTCGGCCGAGCGCTTCACGAAGATGGCGCGGTCGAAGGCGGTGGGCGTCCCCGCGTCGGTGGGGAGGCGGCCCTCGCTCGCCAGGCGCTCGGTGAGCCAGCCGTGGGCGTACGGGGCGTAGCAGTACGAGCACGACATCTCGCACCCCACGTACGGGTTCACCGTCAGCGTGCCCACCATCACGCCCGTGCCCGGCGCCGCCATGCGCGAGGCGGGAAGCTCGAAGAACGCGGTGTCGCCGCGTCGCTGCAGCACCGGCAGCACGCGCGACGCGGAGGCCGCCACCTTCATCGGCGCGGACGCGAACAGGGCCGCCTGCGCTCCCGCCGCCACCGTCGCTCGAGCCATCGTCCCTCCCTCCCCAGAGTGCCTCCGTCCCTCCGCTCCATCTCCACCATACCGAACAGAGCCCGAAGACGCAACCTTCCTGCCTCTCCTCCATGCGGGTGGGACGGAGGCGTGCTCCCTTAAGGCGCCGCGGCGACACGAAGGGGGACGCGGAGTTCGCCGAGTTCGCGGAGTTCGCGGTGAGAACCGGGTGGGCGCCCCTGTGATCGCGGACGAGAAGTCCCTTCGCTCCAACGACCTCCGCCGCGGACGGGTTGTCGCGGCCGGTGCGACGGCGTAGCTTCGGGCGAGAAGCCGCCCCTCGCGAGCCCTCCCCGCGCGCCGAGATGCCCGAATCCGCCGTCGCCCTCCTGCTCGCCCTGCCGTGGATCGCGCTGCCGCTGCTCGCCGCCGCGTTCGTGCGGCGCCGGCCGGCGCTGGACGACTGGGCGCCCTCCGCCGACGGGAGCGTGACGGCGATCGTGCCGGCGCGCGACGAGGAGCGGAGCCTGGGCGCGTGCCTGGCCTCCATCCTCGCCAGCGGGCACCCGCGGCTGGACGTGGTGGTGGTGGACGACGGGTCGCGCGACGGCACGGCGGAGGTGGCGGAGGGCTTCGCCCGGCGCGGAGAGGCCGTGCGCGTGGTGCGGAGCGCGCCGCTGCCGAACGGCTGGGTGGGGAAGACGTGGGCCTGCGCGCAGGGCGCGGAGGCCGCGCGCGGCGACGTGCTGGCCTTCGTGGACGCGGACGTGCGGCTGCACCCGCAGGCGCTCGGCCGCGCGGCGGCGGGGATGGGGGCGACGGGCGCGGACCTGCTCTCGGTCCTGCCCCGCCACCACCTGGAGGGCGCGTGGGAGAGGCTGGTGACGCCGCACTTCGGCGCGCTGTTCCTGATGCGCTACCCGGACCCCTCGCGGCTGAACCGCTCGGCGCGCGAGGAGGACCGGCTCGCGCTGGGCGGGCTGCTCCTCGCGCGCCGAGCGGCCTACGAGCGCGTGGGCGGGCACGGCGCCGTGCGCGCGGAGGTGGGCGAGGACGTGGCGCTGGGGCGCGTCTTCGGCCGGGCGGCGATGCGGACGGCGCTGGCCTGCGGAGAGCGGTTCGCGAGCGTGCGGATGCACGCGTCGCTGCGCGAGATCGTGTACGGATGGTCGCGGTGCTTCGCGCCGTCGTCGGCGGAAGCGGGGAGGAGGGCGGGGGAGGCCGCGACGGCGTGGGCGGCCGCGGCGGGGCTCGTCTACCTCTGGATGTCGCCCTGGGTGGCGCTGGCGCTCTGGGCCCTCGGCGTGCCCGGGCTCGTCCCGCACGCCTGGGCGGCGGTAGCCGTCGGCCTCTCGCTGCCGCTCTGGGCGTGGGGATACCGTCGCGCGGGGCTCTCGCCGGCGTGGGCCCTCGCGTACCCCGCCGGCGCGATGCTGGCGGCGTGCATCCTGGCGCGGGCGGCCCTGGCCGGGGGGCGGGTGGAGTGGAAGGGGCGCGTGTACCCGGTCGCGGAGGCGGGGCGATGAAGATCCACCGGTTCGAGCGGACGCAGCGGCTCCCCGTGTCGCGGGAGACGGCGTGGGGGTTCTTCGCCGACGCCGCGAACCTGGCGGCCATCACCCCGCCGTGGATGGGCTTCCGCGTCACCTCGCCGCTCCCGGAGCGCGTGTACGCGGGGATGATCGTCACCTACCGCGTCAAGCCGCTGGCCGGCGTGCCCATCACCTGGATGACGGAGATCACGCACCTGCGCGAGCCCGAGATGTTCGTGGACGAGCAGCGCGTGGGGCCGTACCGCATCTGGCATCACGAGCACCACTTCGCGGAGGTCGACGGCGGGGTGGAGGTGCGCGACGTGGTCACCTACGTGCTGCGCGCCGGCACCGCGGCGGCGCACCCCGTGCTGGTGCGGCCGCGGCTGGAGGAGATCTTCGACTACCGCGCCCGCGTGCTGGAGGAGCGCTTCGGAAGGATGCCGTGACCCACCACGCCCCCCCGCACCGGCGCCACGGCGCCGTCATCCTGCTCCCCGCGCTGGTCTTCGGCGCGGTGGGGCTGGGGATGATCGCGTCCGAGGTGGGGCCCGTGGGGTTCGCGTTCGGGCTGGGGATGGCGGTGATCCCCGTGCCCTTCTACGTGATGCTGGCGCTCTGGCTGGATCGCTTCGAGGCCGAGCCCCCGCGCACCCTGGCGGAGACGTTCGCCTGGGGGGCCACCGTGGCAATCACCCTGTCGCTGCTGGCGAACTCGTACGCGGAGTCCGCGGCGGCGGCGGTGCTGGGGCCGGCGGCGGCGCGCTTCGTGGGGTCGGTCATCTCCGCCCCCGTGGTGGAGGAGATCGCCAAGGGCATCGCCCTGCTCTTCCTGTACCACGAGCTGGAGGACGAGTTCGACGGCGTGATCGACGGCGTGGTCTACGCCGCCATGGTGGGGCTGGGCTTCGCCATGGTGGAGAACGTCCAGTACTACGGCCAGTCGTACTCGGCCGGCGCGGAGAGCTCCGTCTCCACCTTCGTGACCCGCGGCATGCTGGGGCCGTTCGCGCACCCGTTCTTCACCGCCATGATCGGCATCGGGCTGGGGGTGGCGCGCGAGGCGCACGGCCGCGGGCGGAAGTACCTGCCGCCGTTCATCGGCTTCTGCGCGGCCATCGCGCTGCACTCGGTGTGGAACCTGGCGGCGAGCTTCGAGAGCTGGTTCCTGGCGGCGTACCTGCTGGTGATGGTGCCCGCCTTCGTGGGGGTGCTGGGGCTGATCTGGCTCTCGCTGCGGCGCGAGGGCGGGGTGATCCGCGAGCACCTGCGGCACCTGGTGGAGGAGGGGATGCTCCCCCCCGAGGAGCTGGAGCGCCTCTGCGACGTGGGGGGGCGGCTGCGGGCCACGCTGGCGGCGTGGCGCGTGGGCGGCACGGCGGCGTGGCGGGAGCGGCGCGAGCTGCACCAGCTCGCCAGCGAGCTTGCGTTCCACCGCTGGCGCGTCTCGCGCGGACTGACCCGCGGCGAGGTGGCCGATGCCATGCGAGAAGCAGAGTACATGCACCGGCTGAAGGAGCTGCTGCGGGACCGCTGACGCGCCGTCATGGCGGCGGACGTCATTACGGCACATGGAGTTGCGCTTCGGGCGGTGCGGTGTTCGCGTTTCCCTGTGTGGCGCGGGGCAGATGGCCGCGGCCACGGCGTGGCGCCGCGAGGGTTTACCTCGCGGAAAGAGCGCATTATCTTGCCCACTTGCCGACACTCCGGGCCGCGCCCTCTCCCCGTCCCCGGGCGCGGCGTGCCCTCCCCGACCCCCCGTGGTGAAGATGTCCCGTATCCCCTCCGCGGCGCGTCCGGCGCTGCTGCTCAGCGGCGTGCTGCTCCTGGCGAGCTGCGCCTCCGGCGGCCGTCCCCCGTCCGCCCCCGAGCCCGAGCCGGTTCCCGCGGCGGCCGAGGAGCTCGGCGCCGGTCCCGAGCTGGCGCCCGCCGCGGCCCCCGCCCCGGCGGCGGCGGGGATCCTGGGCACGGCGCGCTACGACCTTCCCGTGGTGGCGAACGGGTGGGTGGAGCGGGAGCTGGACTTCCTGGTGAACCAGCGGCACGCGGTGATCGGGCGCTGGCTGGAGCGGGGGGACCGGTACCAGGCGTTCGTGGAGCGGGTCTTCGCGGGCTACGGCCTGCCGACGGACCTGCACCACCTGGCGATGGTGGAGAGCGGGTACTCGCCCACGGCGCGCTCGCACGCCGGGGCGGTGGGGATGTGGCAGTTCATGACGGCCACCGGCAAGGGGATGGGGCTGCGCGTGGACTCGCTGGTGGACGAGCGCATGGACCCGGTGCGCTCCACCCACGCGGCCGCCCGCCACCTGCGCGACCTGCACCGCAGGTTCGGCGGCGACTGGCCGCTGGCAGCGGCGGCGTACAACGCGGGCACGGGGCGCATCTCGCGCGGGCTGGGGCAGTTCGGGGTCCGCACCTTCTGGGAGCTGGCCACCGTGGGCAACCTGGCCGCGGAGACGAAGCACTACGTTCCCCGCCTGTACGCGGTGACCATCATCGGCCGCGACCGCACGCGCTTCGGCTACCCGGCCGCGCGCCCGGTGGCGCGTCCGTTCGCGTACGACAGCGCCTGGGTGGACGTGGCCACCCCGCTCTCGGACCTCTCCCGCATCGGCGGGATCCTGCCCTCCACGCTGGTGGAGCTGAACCCGCACCTGCACCGCTCGGTGGTCCCCGCCGGGTACTGGGTGTGGGTGCCGGCGGGGCGGGGGGGCGAGGTGCAGACGGCGTTCAACGCCTCGGACTTCCGTCGGGAGGGCGGCCGCGGCAGCTACGCGGTCCGCACCGGCGACGACCTGGGCCGGATCGCGGAGCTGGCCGGGCTGAGCGTGGAGCGCATCCGCGAGCTGAACCCGTCGGTGCGTCCCGACGCGCTCTCCCGCGGGCAGCGCATCGTCCTTCCCGGCAACGCGGCGCGCGCGCTGAACGCCCGCCCGCCGGAGCGGCTGGCCGCGCGCGAGACGGAGGAGGAGCGCCCGTCCCGCACCCGCTCGGCCCGCCGCGGCCGCGACCCGGAGGAGAAGGGCGTGCGCGGGTCCTCCACCTCGCGCGAGGAGCGGTCCTCGTCGTCCGAGCGGACGGCGTCGGCCGAGCGGTCCTCGTCCCGCCGGTCGGAGAGCGCGTCCGCCTCGTCGGATCGCTCTTCGTCCCCCGAGCGGTCGTCGTCCTCCTCGCGGGGGTCGGAGAGCGCGTCGTCGTCGCCGCGCGAGGGGCGGTCGTCGCCGTCCTCCGCCTCCCGCCCGGAGCGCCCGCGCCTCCGCGCCCACACGGTGGAGGGTGGGGAGACGCTGTGGTCGCTCGCCCGGCGCTACGAGGTGACGGTGGACGCGATCAAGGAGGCGAACGAGCTGCAGGGCACCACGCTGCGGCCCGGGCAGGAGCTCCGCATCCCCCGCCCGGTGCAGCTCGCCTCGCGCGACACGGAGTCGCGCTCCACCCGGGGGGCGGAGAGCGAGCGGGAGACCGTGTCGCGCTCCTCCTCGGAGGGACGGCGATCCTCCTCCTCGACGGCCTCTCGCGAGGGTGGGACGCCGACGGCGGAGGGACGACGGTCCCCCGCGTCCTCCACTCGCGAGGCCGCGGGTGCTACGGCGAGCGAAGGCCGGCGGTCGACCTCCTCGGCCGCGGCGTCCTCCTCCTCCACCGCCTCCGCGCGGCGCGAGGGGGAGCGGTCCACCGGCACGGCGCGTCGGCCCTCGCGGCCGCAGCCGAGCTTCGCGCGCCACGTGGTCCGCACCGGCGACACGCTCTGGTCGCTGGCCCGGCGCTACGAGGTGTCGGTGGACGCCATCAAGGACGCCAACGAGCTGTCGGCGGCCGTGGCGATCCAGCCGGGGCAGGAGCTTCGCATCCCCCAGTAGGCGGCAGCCGGACGACGGCGAGGGGCCCCGCGGACGATCCGCGGGGCCCCTCTCGCGTTCCCGGCGGACGGCCGTCAGCCCTCCTCCAGCACCTCCTCCACCTCGTCCTCGGCCAGGGCCACGACCTCGCCGTTCGGGAACTGCACCATGAAGCCGTCGCGGCCTTCCTCGTTGCTGTCCGGCCCCCAGTGGCCGATGACCTCGCCGACCTGGCCCACGTACGGCTTGCCCTGCTGGTAGTGCGACTCCTTCACCTTGACCTTGTGCATCGCGCGTCTCCTTGGCGGCTGGGCTGCGAGGGGGCATCCGCACGACCCGCGCCGCGGTCGCGGAACGCGGCGGGGGCCGCCCGGGATCCTCTCCGGGCGGCCCCCTTCGTCGGCAGGGCCGGGCTAGATCTCGCCCTTGGCCTGCTTGGCGGCCAGCTTGCGCGCGGCGGCGTCGGTCATGGCCTCCTCCGCGCGGTTCTGGTCCTGCTCGGCGCGGCCCTCCATCTGGTCCAGGCGCCCCTCGCGCTTCATGGAGCGATCGCCCAGCAGGTCGCCGACGCCTTCCTTGATCTTCCCACCCAGGTGGGTGGCCTTGCCGCTGAGGTCGTCCGCCATATGCCGTTCTCCTTGCAGGGGTTGCGTCCCGTGGACAGCGTCCGTCTACCGGGCAAGACGCGTGCCCCCCGTGTGTGGGGCGAGGCGTGGGGCTTGCACCTGCCGGCGCGGCGCCCCGATCCTCGGCGGCCCGGGAGAGCACCGGAAGGGGGAGCGGATGGGGGAGGAGGAGCGGAGGGATCCGCCGCGCGCGTGGGAGCGGACGGCGAGCGAGCGGCTGGCCGGGTTCGGGATGTTCGACGTGCGGCGCGACCGGGCCCGTCACCCGGACACCGGCGAGGAGCACGACTTCCACATCGTGGAGGCGCCGGACGGGGTGGCGGTCGTCGCGCTCACGGAGGACGGCTGCCTGGTGATGGTGGAGCAGTACCGCCATCCCCTGCGCGGCGTGACGCTGGAGGTCCCCGCCGGCGTCACGGACGAGGGCGAGAGCCCCCTGGAGGCCGCCCGCCGCGAGCTTCGCGAGGAGACCGGCTACGGGGGCCCCGCGGGCGAGCACGTGGGCACCCTGGAGCTGAACCCCTCCTGGCAGACGACGCGGGTGGACGTCGTCGTGCTGCGCGGCGTGCGGCGGAGCGGGAGCACCGCGAACGACGCGGGAGAGGACACCCGCGTCCGCATCCTTCCCGCGGACGAGGTGGCGCGCCTGGTGGCGGACGGCGGGATCCGCTCCTCCGTCACCGTGGCCGCCCTCGCCCTGTGGCGCGCGCTGCCGTCCTCCTCACGGCCATGGCGATGAGAGGTCGGGTGACGGGGCCCTCCCGGGCGGGCGTTGGCCGGGCCTCGTCCGTTCCGGCCGCGGGATGGGACGACGCGGCGGGGGCGCACCCGTGGAGGGGCCCGCTCGCGCGCGTCCGAGCGCCCTCGCACGCGCGAGGCTCGCGCGATGCGGGGGAACGCGTTACGTTGTTCCGGATGGCACCGGGGGCCCGCCGCTGGCACTCAGCAGGAGCGCATGTTCGTCTTCATCTCGCACCTGACCGTACCGGAGGAGGACCGGGCGGAGCTGGAGCGCCACTTCCGCGAGCGGTCGCGGCTGGTGGACTCGTTCCCGGGCTTCCTGTACCTCCAGCTCATGCGCCCCCAATCGGGGGACGCGACCCACACGTTCCTGACGGCGTGGGAGAGCCGCGAGGACTTCCGGCGCTACATGGGGAGCGAGGAGCACGCCACCTCGCACGGGCGCGAGCCCGGCGAGATCATGGCGCGGACGACCGTGCGGCACGAGGCGTTCGAGGTGCTGATGGACTCGCGCGGGGAGCCCGAGTGGCGGGCGTAGCCGCCGGGGCGCGGGCCGCCGCCCTGCTGGCGGAGCGGCGCGAGGAGATCGCGCGAGAGGTCTCCGGCGCGCTCTTCGCCGGGTGGCCGCGGATGGCGGAGCGGTACGGGGAGTACGGGCGAGGGAAGTGCCTGCAGGACATGCGGCTCAACCTGGAGCACCTGGCCCCCGCCGTGGAGATGGAGGATCCCGCCATCTTCGCGCGCTACGCCGTCTGGGTGGACGGCGTGCTCCGCTCGCGCGGCGTGCCGACCGAGGACCTGGCGCGCTGCCTGGAGGCCACCGAGCGCGCCGTCGCGGCGCGGCTCCCCGACGCGGAGGCCGAGGTCGTGCGCCGGTGCCTGCGGGCCGGGCTCGCCGCCCTGGGCGGGGAGGGTTGATGGAGACGGAGTCGGTGCGCGACCGCTTCCTGGGCGCCCTGCTGGCGGGGGACCGCCGCGGCGCCTTCGCGGCGGTGGACGACGCGCGCGCCGCGGGGATCGGCGTGGGGTCGCTCTACCTGGAGGTCTTCCAGCCCGTCCTGCGCGAGGTGGGGCGGCTCTGGGAGGAGAACCGGATCACCGTGGCCGACGAGCACGTGGCCACCGCCATCGCCCAGGCGGCCATGTCGCGGCTCTACGACGCCGTGTTCGCAACGGGGGCGGTGGAGGGACGGCTGCTGCTGGCGGCCTGCGCGGACTCGGAGCGGCACGAGATCGGGCTGCGCATGGTCTGCGACCTGCTGGAGATGGAGGGCTGGGACACCGTCTTCCTGGGGGCGACCGTTCCCGTGGAGAGCCTGGTGGCGATGGTGCTGGAGCGCCGCCCGCAGGTGGTGGCCCTCTCCGCGGCCATCGCCCCGCACCTGGCCCGCGTGCGCCAGGCGATCGAGGCCATCCGGGCGGCGGTTCCGCGCGACGGCCCGCTCGTTGCCGTGGGGGGACGTGCCTTCCTGGCGGACCCGGGGCTGGCGGAAAGGCTGGGCGCCGACCTGACCGCGAGCGACGCGGCGCAGGCGGCCCGGCTCATTCAGGAGCGCTTCGCATGAGATCGCATTCCGTCGTGCAGCTTCACCCCGCGCTCCGGGGGTTCCCCGGGGGCGTGGTGGAGCTGTCGTCCGACGGCGTGGTGGTGGCTTCCAACGGGCGCCTGGAGCGCTCGCTGGGCAGGGACGTGGTGGGGACGCCGTTCGTGGACCTGCTGGAGGAGACCTCCCGCCGCAAGTGGGGAAGGCTGCTGGCCGAGGCCCCGGCCGAGGGCGAGGGCGCCGTCTGGGAGCTGATGCTGGACGGCGCCGCCGCGCCCCGGCTGCTCGCCTTCCAGGCCGTGCGCGAGGGCGCCGGCGGGGACGCGCGCCTCTGGCTGGTGGAGACGCCGCGCGACCCGCGCGTGGAGCGCCTGCACGAGGAGCTGATGGCCCTCACCTCCGACCAGGCGAACACGCAGCGCCTGCTGGCCAAGGAGAAGGCCCGCCTGAACCAGGCGATGGACGAGCTGGAGCGCGAGCTCTCCGAGAACCAGCGCCTCGCGCGGCTCCTCCAGGAGCAGAACGAGGAGATGGAGACGCAGAACGAGGAGCTGCTCGCGCTCACGGAGGAGATGCACGTGGGCCAGGAGGAGCTGCTGCACCTGAACCAGCAGCTCGAGAAGCGCTCGCGCGAGCTGCAGCTCGCGCTGAGCGTGCGGAACCGCTTCTACGCCTCCATGAGCCACGAGCTGCGCACCCCCATCAACGCGGTGATGGGGTACAACGACCTGCTCCTCTCCTCCATCTACGGCGCCCTGACCGAGCAGCAGGAGCTGGCCGTGGAGCGCTCCCAGTCCGCCGCGCGGCACCTGCGCGACCTGGTGAACGACGTGCTGGACATCTCCCGGCTGGAGCTGGGTAAGGTGGAGCTGGAGTCCAAGGAGGTGCGGGTGGCGGGGCTGGTGGAGGAGCTGTTCGTGACGCTGCGCCCCCTGGCCGACGCGGTGGGCGCGCAGCTCTTCCTGCACGCCGGCGACTGCCCCGCGGTGGTCACCGACCCGCGGCGGGTGCGTCAGATCCTGATGAACCTGCTCTCCAACGCGCTCAAGTACGGGAACGGCAAGCCCGTTTGGGTGCGCTGCGGCATCTCGTCCGACGGCGCGGTGATGGTGGAGGTGACCGACGGGGGCGAGGGCATCGCCCCCGAGGACCGGCACCGCATCTTCGAGGAGTTCGTGCAGCTCGGCAAGGACGGGTTCGCCTCGCCGGCGTCGCGCGAGGGGACGGGGCTGGGGCTCCCCATCTCGCGCCGGCTGGCCAACCTGCTGGGGGGCCGCCTGGAGGTGGATTCCACCCCGGGCGTGGGGAGCACCTTCCGCCTCGTCCTTCCCACGCGGCGCCCGAACGCCTAGAATCACCGGGGGACGCTCGCACGGTCCTTGAAGGGCAGCGGCGGGGAGACGCGCCTCCGTCCGGGGGCGCGCGCGACCGATCCAGCCGGAGCGACGATGGACGCGGAGACGCAGGGCGGGAAAGAGGCAGCGCCGGTCCCCGGGGGCCCGGACCGTGGGGGGAAGGACCGCGGCAGCGACCGCCGCGGCACGGACCGCCGCCGCACGGAGCGGCGCACCCCGCCGCCGTGGTGGCGCACGCCCATGGCGCTGGTCGCCTACGGGGTGGGCGGCACGCTGCTCCTGGTGCTGGCGTTCGCCGGGCTCACCAACGACGACGACCCCGCCAAGGTGGACGGCACCCTGGTCAACGCGCCGCCCCCGGGCCCTGTGGCCGAGCCCGCGAAGCCCGTGCAGCCCGCCGGCGGCGCGCCCGAGGCCGCGTTCGGAACCGCCGGCTTCGAGCGGCTGGTGCTGCAGGGGCCCGCCGCCTCCGGCCGCCGCGTCCGCGCCGAGCTGTACTGCGGCGCCCCCAACCCCGTCGCCCTGCGCGGCGGGACCGTGGTGGAGGCCGCCGTGGCCCCGCTGGTGGACGCGGACCGCCGCGTCCCCGCCGCCGAGTGCAAGTGGGGCGGGCGAGACGACGCCCGGCGCGAGGACTTCCTGCTCCTGGTGCCCGCCGACCAGGCCGGTGCCTTCTCCGCCGCGCAGGTGGTCTCCGACGGCTTCGTGCGCCGCCGCCGCCTGGTGGCCGAGGTCGAGTGGGTGGGCTCGTCGGCCTCGCTGTCGCTGCGCACGGCCGGGATCCTTCGCTCGGTCGCCAGCACGGGCGCCTCCTGACGCGCCGCCCAACCCCCATCCCCCGCCCGACGATGAACCGACGCACCGCGGCCGGGGCGCTCGCCCTGGCCTCCTCCCTCGCCGTGCTCCCCGTGTCCGCCCAGCAGACCACCCCCGCCGACGAGGCGCTGCTCGCCCGCGCGCGCCGCATCCACGCGCAGGCGCCGCTGATCGACGGGCACAACGACCTGCCCTGGGAGATCCGCGAGAAGGTGCGGGGCGACATCGGGAAGCTCGACTTCCAGAACGCGCAGCCGGGGCAGCACACCGACGTTCCGCGCCTGAAGGCGGGCGGGGTGGGCGGCGTGTTCTGGGCGGCGTACGTGCCCGTGACCTACGCCGGGAACGGCGCGGCGCGGGTGGCGCTGGAGCAGATCGACCTGATCCACCGGATGATCGAGCGCTCGCCGGAGCTGGAGGCGGCGCTCACGGCGGCGGACGTCGAGCGCATCCACCGGCGGCGCCGGGTGGCCTCCCTGATCGGGATCGAGGGCGGGCACACCATCGAGAACCAGCTCTCCGCCCTGCGCCAGTTCCACGCGCTGGGGGTTCGCTACCTGACCCTGACGCACGCCAACACCATCGACTGGGCCGACGCGGCCACCGACTCGGCGCGCCACGGCGGCCTGACGCCGTTCGGCGAGGAGGTGGTGCGGGAGATGAACCGGCTCGGGATGCTGGTGGACCTCTCCCACGTCTCGACGGGCACCATGATGGACGCGCTGCGCGTCTCCGAGGCGCCGGTGATCTTCTCGCACTCGTCCGCGCACGCCATCGCCGAGCACCCGCGCAACGTGCCCGACGACGTGCTGCGCGAGGTGAAGCGGAACGGCGGGGTGGTGATGATCAACTTCTTCTCCGGCTTCACCGACCCGCAGGGCGCCCGCGTGGTCCGCGGGATGTTCGACGTGCAGCGCCGCTTCCGCCAGGAGAACCCGGGCGACGAGGCCACCACCCAGCGGCTCTACCAGCAGTGGCGCGAGGCCAACCCCGTGCCCCGCGGCACGGTGGCCACGATCGCCGACCACGTGGACCACGTGGTGAAGGTGGCGGGGATCGACCACGTGGGCCTGGGCTCCGACTACGACGGGGTGACGGTGCTGCCGCAGGGGCTGGAGGACGTCTCCCGCTTCCCGTGGCTCACGGCCGAGCTGCTGCGCCGGGGCTATTCGGACGCGGACGTGAAGAAGGTGATCGGCGGCAACGTCCTGCGGGTGATGCGCCGGGCGGAGGCGGTCTCCGCGCGGCTGCGCCGGGAGCGCGCCCCCTCCGTGCGCACCATCGAGGAGATGGACGGCGCCCGCCGTCCCTGAGCCTCTCCCCATGATCCGCCTCCTCCCGCGCGCCGAGGCGCTCGCCCGGGTGCCCGCGCTGGCGCACCAGGTCCGCGGCGTCCAGGCGCACCGCGACCCCTCGCTCCCGGAGAATCGCGAGCGGTGGGAAGGGGCGGAGGAGGAGGGGCGCGCCTGGTGGGCCTCCTGGACCGACCCCGCCCCCGCGGGAGCGCCGCCGCGCTTCGCCGGCACTCTCGTGGTCGGCCTGGACGGCGTGGCGCTGGACGACTATCCGCGCGCCCTGGGAACGGCGGTGGCGCGGTGGATGGACGCCGCGGGCGCCGCCCCGCTCGTCTTCCTTCCCGAGGCACGCCTCCCCGGCTTCCTTCCCGACCGCCCCGTGCGGCGCGGCCCGCTGGCGGAGGCGTGCCGCGCGCTGCGGGGCCTGGGCGTCCGACCCGGCTTTGCCGGCGGGATCGTGGCGGAGGGGGACGCCGCCGCAGACGTGGTCGCGGCGCTCTTCTGGACCGCGCGCTGCGACCCGTCCGCGGGCCCGGTCCACTGGGGCGCGGAGGGCGCGCCGTTCGCCGCGACGATCTGCCAGTACGCGAACGTCCACGCCGAGACGTACGACGCCTCCCTGCTCGCCCGCCTCGGTCGCACGGCGGAGGCGGCCGGCCTCTCCCGCGTGGAGGCCGGCGCCTGCGACGAGCGGTTCTCCCGGGGGCCGATCGAGGGACGGGGGCTGCGGGTGGAGTGAGGGTGGCCGCCGGCCCGCGCCGGCGAACGGGTGGCGACGGTGCGACTCCCTCTCCGCCCGCCCGCCCGCCGCCCGCCCGGAGACCCTCGCCCGCTCGGCGTCTCTAGCCGGGGCCGGTCAGGAAGTCCAGGATCGCGTCGCTGACCGCGAACCCGCTGGCGGCGTCGAAGGCGCCGAACATGGGGGAGGAGTTGATCTCCAGGAACTTCAGGCGGCCCGTCGCCGGGTCGGTCTTGAAGTCCGCGGCGCCGTACGTCATCCCCAGCGTGTCCATCAGCCTGCCCAGGCCGGCGACCAGCGCGGGGTCGATGGCGTCCAGGGGCAGGGGCTCCACGCGGGTGTCGTCGGCGTTGCGGTAGTCCAGGGCGGCGGACCTCACCGCGAAGGGCAGGTACCGCCCGCCGATCCCGTACACGCGCACCTCCGGCTGCTCCAGCCGCTCCTGCACGATGGCGGGGGCGGCCGCGCGGCCGTCCCGGCGGGGCACGCTCTCCAGCAGCTCCTCCACCGGCTTGGTGTAGCCGCCGCCGGGGACGGGCTTGGCGATCAGCCGCCGCTCCGCCGCCAGCGCGTCCAGCCGCTCCATGTCGTTGGTCACCATCGTCACGGGGATCTCCAGCCCCGCGCGGCGCGCCAGGTACAGGTAGTACGGCTTGTTCATCTGCCGCTCCTGGTCGCGATTCAGGAACCGCACGCCGTCGCTGGCCATCACCCACCCGCTGATCGTGGCGTACCACGCCTGCGCGCGGAAGCTCACCGCCGGGCGCGGGTCGGCCATGTGGGTGAACACGTCGTAGCGCAGGAACGCCCCGGAGACGCGGACCTCCTCGCCGTCCACCAGCAGCACGTCGCCCTCCACGTCCCACAGCACGCTCGGGTGGTGGTCCTTTCCGACGAGGAGCGGACGCACGGGAACGCCGCGCTCGCGGGCGCGGTGGAGTAGGGACTCGATGTTGAAGTCGGCGTCGCCGCCGGCGATCAGGATCACGGTGTATGGTCCGGTCTGGTGTGGTGTCGGGGCCCCCGGGACGGACGCGGCGGAGGGAGCGCGGCCGTGGCCCGCTCCCTCCGCGTGGGGCACCGTCGGCATCGCGCCCGCCGGCGGCGCCTCCGCCGGGGAGGTACCTTTCCCGCAGCATTGTAACCCCCGCCGCCCGCGCCCTCAAGCGTTCGGACGCTCGTACGCGGACACGCCGACGCCCCCGCACCCGGTGAGGATGCGGGGGCGTCGGCTGCCACGTGGGGCTAGAAGGCGCCGAAGGGCGAGCCGAACGGGTCGGTCGCGCCGCCGTCCTCCTCGCCCACGGCGTCCGTCGAGGCGGTCTCCTCGCCTACGGCGTCCGTGGAGGCGGTCTCCTCGCCGTACAGCGATGTCGTGGTCTCCTCGCCGCGGGGACGGGTGGTCTCGTCCTCCTCGCCGATCATCTCCGTCGTGATCCGGGGCATGGTCTCTCCGGTGGGGGTGGTCAGAAGGAGCCGAAGGGGCTCCCTGCGGTGTCCGACGCGCTGCCGTCGTCCTCCTCGCCGATGGCGTGGGTGGTCTCCCCCTCTTCGCCCGTGCGGTAGGTGGTCCCGTCCTCCTCGCCGATCGCGTCGGTGGTGGCGCCCTCCTCGCCGAAGCGGCTGGTGGTGTAGTCCTCTTCGCCGATGGCATCCGTGGTGATCGTGGCCATGGGAAACGCTCCTGGAAGGGATGAGCCGCGAGTACCTCTCCTGACAATTTAGCGGCATCGGAAGACGGTTTCAACCCCGCTACGGCCCCTTTGGAGCCGACGGGCGGGCGGAAGCGCAGAGGGGGCGCCCGCGCGGGGTGCCCCCTCTCGTCCTCGCCTTCGGCGGACGGCGTTCAGCGCCGCCCGCG
>JASLAX010000002.1 GCA_030146875.1 Longimicrobiaceae bacterium | reverse complement strand
GGGGGGCGGCGGGTGCTGGGCGGCCCCGGCTACGGGGGGGGCCCCCGCCGCGGCGGGCCCCGCCCCTCCGTCATCCTCCCTCGGGCCCTACTGCTTGCAGGGCGCCTTGGGGTCCGGCTTCGGCTTGTCGACCGTGAGGCGGTCGGGCCGGTCGGCCACCGCCACCGCCACGTCGCGGATGAACTTCGCCACGCCGGTCAGCTTCTGGTAGTCGATGTACTGCGCCTCGTCGGTGAGCATGTGGTAGTCGGGGTGGCCGCCGGTCGTGAAGAACGTGACCGGGATCCCGTACCGCGCGTAGTTGTAGTGGTCGCTGCGGCAGTAGATGTTCGCCTCGTGGCCGTCCGCGTCCCACGCGTAGTCGAACGTGAAGCCGTGGCGTCCGGCGGTGTTGGTGCTCTCCACCAGGTCGCCGAGCTGCGTGCTCAGCCGGCGCGATCCCACGAGCTGCAGGTAGCCGGCGCCGCCCTTCTCGATGTCGCCCGCGGCGCCGCGGCCCACCATGTCGATGTTGAGCTGCGCCACGATGGAGTCGAGCGGCACCGTGGGGTGGTCGGTGAAGTGCTCGGACCCGTACAGGCCCAGCTCCTCCGCCGTGTGCCACACGAACAGGATGGAGCGCTTGGGGCGCCGCGCCGCCGGGAGCGACGCGAGCTGCTCCGCGATCTCCAGCACCGCCACCGTCCCCGAGGCGTCGTCGTCGGCGCCGTTGAAGATGGAGTCCACGCGCGCCGGGTACACGCGGCGCAGCGAGTCGATGGAGGTGCGCATGCGGCCGAGCTGCTCCGGGGTGGCCGTGGCCGGCTGGCCCTCGGCGCCGCCGGGGCGCAGCATGCGGTTGAAGATCTTCAGCGAGTCGTGCTCCACCGGCTCGCCGGTGCCCACGTGGTCGTTGTGCGCGCCGATGGCCACGTACTGGTTCCGCAGCACCGGGTCGCTGCCGCGGAGCAGCGCCACCACGTTGCGCGCGGGCGCCGGGGTGGGCGTCTCGATCCAGCGGACGTTGGCGGTGAGCGGCTTGCCGGCGGCGCCGGGCTGCAGGCCCGCCAGCGGGGCGCCCATGATGCGCTCCGCCACCGCGCTGGTGACGATGATCCCCATCGGCGAGCCGGCGCCCGGCTCGGTGCCGTCGCCGAGCTGCGTCTGCTGCGCGCGCAGGAAGCCCAGCAGCGCCGGGGGAGACACGTCCATGGTGGCCGCCACGATGGCGGCGGCGTCCTTGTAGCGGCTCATGGCGCCGCCCGCCCAGAACTGGAAGCGCGGCCGGCCGTCGGGGCCGGCGGCCGTGGTGAACACCACCACCTTCCCGGCCGCCTGCTCCGGGGAGATCATGGTGCCGCCCACCTGCCCGCCGTAGACCACCGGCGCGCCGCTGGCCTGGAACCGCGGGCCGAACGGCAGGTTGGGCGGGATGTACGGCATCGCCGAGAAGTCGGTGAAGAGCGTCAGCGCCGCGCCGTCCACGGTGAGGGTGGACGCGGGGTCGATGCCGCGCTGCACCAGCGGGATGGTCTGGAAGTACGTGCCGTTGTCGCCGGCGGGCTCCAGGCCCATGCGCCGCGCCTCGCGGGCGATGTAGTCCGTGCCCTTCACGTTGCCGGGGGTACCGGCGCGGCGGCCCATCATGGAGTCGTCGGCCACGATGTAGACGCGCGTCATGGCGTCGGCCGGCGTGATGGCGGCGGTGGTGGGGCGCGGGGCCAGCTTCAGCGGCAGCGGGCCGCGCGGGGCGGTGTTCCGCGCCTGCGCATGGGCCGTGGCGTGGAAGGCGAGGGCGAGGACGGGCACGGCGGCCAGGCCCGCCACGCGCCGGATGCGTGGGGCTAGGATCATGTGAGCCTGTGGAGAGGATGAGGCGCCGCGGCGCGGCGCACGGAGACCGGCGGAGAGGCCGGCGAGTGGGTGTACGTGACGGAGGGCAAGATAGTTCCGGAGCGGCCCGCCGCGCGAGGCCCGGGGGACGAGACGCGCTCCCGGGGGCACCAGCCGCGCGGCGGGGGGTCAGCGGCCCCCGCGCCGCAGCGCGTGGGACTCCACGCGCTCCACGTCCATCTCGTCGGGCCGCACGCCGGTGACCCACCCCGGCGCCACGTGCGTGAGCCGCAGCCCCCGCGGCAGCGTCACCGTTCCCAGGTGCCGCCCCCGCGGGTCCAGCACGTCCCACCGCGGCGTGTCGTCGCCGGGCCGGGCGAAGCGCTCCAGCCACAGGTGGCCGTCGGGCTCGGCGAGCATGCGCCCGAACGCCGGGAGCGTCTTCGGCAGCGGGATGCCCTCCAGGGGGTCCACCTTCGCGGGCGCGCCGGTGTCCTCCCGCCGCTGGGCGCGCAGGGCGTCCGCGTACGCGCCCTCGAACGGCTCCGCCGGCACCGGGCGCGATGCGATCCTCGCCAGCGCGCCGTCCGGCGTCAGCGAGCGCACCATCCACCGGTCCGGCCAGGCCAGATGCACGCGCCCCGCCGCGACCCGCGCCTGCGCCGTGCGCGAAAAGGGAAAGCGCATGACGTTCATGGAGGTGACGGTCCCTCCGCTCCGCCCGATCTGGACGAAGGAGTCTCCCGCGGGGAAGACGGCGAGGGAGTCCAGCCGACCGGAGACGGGGTGCAGGCGCAGGTAGACCAGCGAGTCCAGCACGGCGCCCTCCGGCATCTTCCCCCCGGCGCCGCCGGTCCGCGAGCGGGACACCAGGAGCGTGCCGTCGGCGAAGCGGTCCACGAAGCGCAGCGGCCCGGCGCCTGCCACCGCGAGCGGCACGATCGCCGCCACCTTCCCGTCCGGCGCCACCAGGGTGATGCGGCGGAGCGCGCCGTCGTACGCCAGCAGCGAGTCGCCGGGCAGGAGCCGCAGCGCGGCCAGGTGGCGGAACTCCCCCGGGCCCTCCCCTGCTCGGCCGACCGCTCCCACGTGGCGCCCCGCGCCGTCGAAGAGCCGGACCTGCGAGCTCCCGCCGTCCGCCACGGCCACGCGCCCGTCCGAGAGGCGCACCACGTCGCTCACCCCGCTGAGCTGCAGCTCCTCGGGGCCCTCCTCCACCCCGATGGAGACGGCGGGCTCCATCGTGACCGTCCACCCCTCGCCCTCCTTCCACCGCGCCGCCTTGCTCTCCACGATCGAGACGCCTGCGCTGTCGCGCACGGTGCTGGCGGCGGAGGCGTCGCCCTTCCCCCCGCATGCGGAGAGGAGGACGCAGAGGGCTGGGAGCGTCGTCGCGAGAAGGCGGAAGGGTCGCATGGAGGCCGGATGGGAGAAGGGGATGGAGGGCCGCGCACGAGCGGGCTCACGCCGGTCCGGCGACGAAGCGGAGGTACCTCCGCGTGTGCGCGTCGATCGACTCGCCGGCACCGTCGACCGCTTCGAGCAGCCGGGCGCTCTGCTGTGCCGTGGGCGCGACGTGCGAGCGGTTGAACCCGCGCACCCACCTCCGCACCATGTCCAGGGCGATTGCCGAGAGGAACGGATCCGGGTCGGCGCACGCCTCCACGATCCACGGGGCGGCGACCCACTTGGAGCTGCGGGCGAGGAGCGCGAGCGCGGTGCGGCGCACGTGCGGACGAGGGTCGTCGCGGAAGAGCGCGCCGAGATGGGACTCGCCCACCCGCGCCGCGCGGGGCGCCAGGAGCCGCCCGGCGGTCGTGGCGACGGACGGAGCCGGATCGGCCAGGGCCTGCACCAGCGGATCGAACGCCGCTTCCGCGTCTAGGCGCGCCAGCGACCTCAGGGCGGCGAGGCGGACGGATGCGCGGCCGTGCGTCAGGAACGCGGCGACGGCGGGGGCGTCGCCCCGCGTCCCCGTCTCCGAGAGCCCTGCTAGCGCGACCGTGGTCGAGCGGTCCTCCGCCAGCGCGGAACGGTACACACCCGCGAAGCCCTCCCTGCCCCGGTCGCTCAGGATCTCCCGCGCCTTCTCGCGGGTCATCGGCGAGCGGTCGAGCAGCGCGGCCTCCGCCCTCTCGCGCGCCTCCCCCGGGCTGCGCTCCGCCAGGAGGCGCAGCGCGTCGCGGCGAATGGGCGAGAGGGGATCGGCAAGGAAGGTGGGGAGGAGCGCGACGAGCACGTCCGGGGACGCGGCCACCGCCGCGCAGAGGGTCTCGCGGCGCAGCACCGGGTCCGCGTGCGATGCCCCGCGCGCCAGGAGAGCGGGCAGGTCGCCGCCGGCCGAGCGGAGCGCGAGGCCCCAGCACGCGCGGCGGACCGCGGCGGCGGGGGCGTCGATCCCCGCCCGCACGGCGTCGCGGCACTCCGGCGAGGAGAGGAGGTCGAGCACGTCCCGCACGAACGCGCCGTGGTCCGCGCGCCCGCCCCCCCGCAGCCGCAGTACGAGCCCGAGCGAGGCGACCAGGGCCGGCGCGAAGTCGGGCCGGAGCCGCTCGCGCACGAGGGCCTCCGCGTCGGCCCGAATGGCGGGGACCCAGTCGTTCACGCGCACGAGCAGGTACGGAAGCCCGCTCCCCTCGCGCACCTCCGCGGCCAGGGCCCGCACCGCGACGTGGCGCACCCACCCGTTGCGGTGGAACGTCGCCATTCCCAGCACCCCGGCCTCGGTCCCGGGCGGCGGGTCCAGGCGCGCCACGTCGCCCGGGCGCAGGGGCCAGAGATCTCCCATCGTCCACGTCCAGCGGGAGAGCTCCTCGTCCAGCGCGGGCAGCCCGTCGGGCCCCACGCCGCTCAGAAACGCGTCCACCGCGCGGGCCGCGTCGTCCTTCCACCGGCCGCGCGGGACGAGCAGACGGAGCACGTGCGCCAGCGCGTCGAGCGAGGGCTCCTCGCGCAGCCAGGCGAGCCTGGCTGCGGGGTCGGGACGGGGAGGGCGGGGGAAGCTCATCGGCACGCGGGAAAGGGTCGGGATCGGCAGTCTCGCCCCGCGCACACGAGCCGTCAAGCCGCGGGACGCGGGCGCCGGTCGGGCGGAGCGTGTATTATCCAGCGACGGCGCTCCGCGGCAACGCGGATCTCGGCACCGTGGACGCCGCGTGCGGCGCCCTGGCCGGGAACCGCTTCCCGCAGAGCCGTGTCTCAGCAGCGCCGCGTGACCCGGCGCGGCCGATCACCCCCACCCCGCAGAGGGCGCGTGCCGACCTCCTCCGAACCCCTCGCCGCGGAGCTCCCGGAGCTGGATCCCGCGGAGATGCGCCGCTACTCGCGCCACCTGATCCTTCCCGAGGTGGGGATGGAGGGGCAGCGGAAGCTGAAGGCCGCGCGCGTGGCCGTGGTCGGCACGGGGGGGCTGGGGTCGCCGCTGGCGCTGTACCTGGCCGCGGCGGGGGTGGGAACGCTGGGGCTGGTGGACTTCGACGTGGTGGACGAGTCGAACCTGCAGCGGCAGATCATCCACGGCACCTCGACGGTGGGCCGGCCGAAGATCGACTCCGCCGAGGAGCGCATCCGCGACCTGAACCCCAACGTGGCCGTGGTGCGCCACGAGACGCGGCTCACCAGCGCGAACGCGCTGGAGATCCTGGCCGGCTACGACGTGGTGGTGGACGGCACCGACAACTTCCCCACCCGCTACCTGGTGAACGACGCCTGCGTGCTGCTGGGGAAGCCCAACGTCTACGGCTCCATCTTCCGCTTCGAGGGGCAGCTCTCCGTGTTCTGGGCGCGGAAGGGCCCCTGCTACCGCTGCCTCTTCCGCGAGCCGCCGCCGCCGGGGCTGGTGCCGAGCTGCGCCGAGGGCGGGGTGCTGGGCGTGCTGCCCGGCATCATCGGCTCGTTGCAGGCGCTGGAGACCATCAAGCTGATCGTGGGGGTGGGGGAGCCGATGATCGGCCGCTTCCTGCTCTTCGACGCGCTGGACCTGGGGTGGCGCGAGCTGAGGCTGAAGAAGGACCCGGAGTGCCCCGTCTGCGGCGAGAGTCCCACGGTGACGGAGCTGATCGACTACGAGGTCTTCTGCGGCGTCGCCCCGGCGGGAGCGGAGGCGGCGGAGGTCCCCTCCATCGCCCCCGAGGCGCTGGCGGCCCGCCTGGCCGCGGGGGACGCGGTGCAGATCGTGGACGTGCGCGAGCCGCACGAGTGGCAGATCGCCAACCTGGGCGGCCACGGAGCGCGCCTGCTCCCGCTGGGCGAGGTCGCGGAGCGGCTGGGCGAGCTGGACCGGGATGCCGACATCGTGGTCCACTGCAAGTCGGGGGGGCGCAGCGCGCGCGCGGTGCGGATGCTGCTGGACGCGGGCTTTCCGCGGGTCCGCAACCTGGAAGGAGGGATCGACGCATGGAGCGAGCGGGTGGACCCGTCCGCGGCGCGGTACTGACGCCGCCCGACACGCCGCCGGGGCGGCGTCCCTCGATCCTGCTCCGGCTGCTCGATCGCCTGCACGGCCTGGCCGCCTCCGGATGGGGCCGGTCGGCCGCGGCCGCCTGGGCGTTCCTGCAGGGCTCGGTCGTTCCCGGCCCGCTGGGGGCCGTGCTGGTGCCGCTGGGGCTCGCCGATCCCTCCCGCGTGTTCTCGCTCGCGCGGTGGTCGGCGGCGGGCGCCACGCTGGGCGGCGGAGTGGCGTACGCGCTCGGCGCGTTCGCCTTCGAGGGGGTGGGAGAGGCGCTGCGGGTGGTGGGGATCGATCCCGCCGCCGTGGCGGGGATGCGCGGCCTGTTCGCGGAGCACGGCGGATGGGTGATCGCGGCCGCCGGCATCGTCCCGTTCCTCCCCGCGAAGGTGGTGGCCATCGGGGCGGGGTTCGCGGGGTACCCGTTCCTCCCCTTCATCGCCATCCTGGCCGTCGCGAGGTCGGCACGGTTCGCCATCGTGGCGGTGGTCGTCCGCTACGGCGGCGAGCACCTGCTCTCGCAGCTCAAGCGCAGGACCGGGACGTCCGTCGCCGCTCCCCCGGCGAGGAGCGAGGCGGGTTGAGCGCACCGGCCAGGCGCAGGGGCGGCGTCTTCCGGCTCGTGGCGCGGCTGCACCGCTGGGCCGAGTCGGGGTGGGCCGGGCCGGCGGCGGGAACGTGGGGGGTGATGCAGGGCTCCGTGGTCCCCGGTCCGCTGGAGGCGCTGCTCCTTCCCCTGGGCCTGGCGGACCCGCCGCGCGCCTTCCACCTGGGGGCGTGGTCGGCCGCGGGGTCCACCATCGGGGCGGCGCTGGGCTACGCGGTGGGGGCCTTCTTCTTCGGCACGCTCGGCGGGCTGCTGCCGTACGTGGGGATCGACCCCGCGAGCGTGGAGGGCCTGCGGGACCGCTTCACCGACGGCGGCACGCTCTTCCTGCTCGCGGCCGGCACGCTGCCGCTGATCCCCGGCAAGCTCGTCTGGATCGCGGCGGGGATCGCGGGCTACCCGTTCATTCCGTTCATCGCCGCGGCTGGCGTGGCGCGCACCCTCCGCTTCGCCGCCTCCGCCGCGCTGATCCACTTCGGCGGCGAGCGCATGATCGCGCGGCTGGAGAGGCGGTACGGGAAGATGTGGTGAGGGCGGGCCGCGGCACCCGCCGTCGCCGTCGGAGGGACGTCTCGAGCCCAGGGTACCAGGAGAAGGGCGCGGAGACGCGGAGGACGCGGAGACGCGGAGGGGTTCCTCGCGTCTCTCGTGTCTTCGCTCCGTCTCCGCGCCCTCTCTGCGTACGGTGCGCGTCCTCAGCCCTTGTACGGGTCCTCGTCCTCCGCGCCTGCCATCACGACGATGACGGGGCGGAGGACGTGCAGCACCTCCACCGTGCTCCCCATCGCCTCCAGCACCTTGGGGAGGCGGCGGTAGACGTGCGGCGACTCGTCCAGGTCGCCGCCGCGCAGGACGACGCCTCGCTCGCGCAGCCAGCGCTGCATGCGCTCGGGCGTCACCCGGCCGGCGACCTTCACCCGGCCGGTGCGGCGGTCGCGCTTCCCCAGCGCGGCGGCGCGCGACATGATCCGCCCCGCGCCGTGCACGGTGGAGAAGAGCGCCTCGCGCTGCAGCTTCTCGGTGCGCAGGTCGCCAACCGCCGGCGCGCCGCGCAGGACCACGGCGTCGTCCCCCATCGAGCCGCCGACGAAGCCGGCCTGGCCGGGGAACGCCGGGGTCGACCCCTTCCGGACCACGACGTACGCCGTGGGCTCGCCGTCGGGCGAGAGGTGCGTCTCCTTCCAGGCGTAGTTGTGGTGGTTGTGCACCACCTCCTCCACCGTCCCGCCCAGGATCTCCACCACCTTCCGCCCCACCCACTCGCGCCCCGCGTAGGCGTAGCGCCCCGCGAGCTCCATCATCTGCCAGTAGTCGTGGCCGAGGGGAGTGTCCAGGTCCAGCAGCGCGTCCTGCTCCTTCGCCGTGCGGCGTCCCCAGCCGTGGCCGTGCGCCAGGTTCAGGAAGTTGGTGGCGATGGTGTGCCCCAGCCCGCGCGAGCCGAAGTGCACCCCCACCCACAGCCGGTCCGCCTCGTCGGCGAAGACGTCGACGTAGTGGTTGCCGCTGCCCACCGTGCCGAGCTGACGGCGGGCGCGGTCGCGCAGGTCGTCGCGGTACGAGCCCTCGTTGGGCACCGCGTACCAGGCGGGATCGAGGAACAGCGGGTCGTCCACCGGCGCGTCGTCCGCCCGGTTCTTCCGGCCCAGGCCGAAGGACACGGTGGATGCGACCTCGTCCGCCAGCTTCACCAGGTCGCGGTCCTGCATCAGCCGGAACGGGTTCCCCCGCACCTCCTCCAGCGTCAGCTTGCCGCGCGTGACGTCCGCCAGCGTCAGGTCCGTGCGCATGGCCGCGTTGCCGCACGCGATGTCGAAGCCCACGCCCAGCATGGAGACGCGGTTCTTGTAGGCGGCCACCCCGCCGATGGGCATTCCGTAGCCCACGTGCCCGTCCGCGAGCAGCGCCACGCGCTCCGCGCTCCTGGCCACGGCGCGTAGCTGCCCCAGCGTCTGTCCGTCGTGCTCTCCGAAGACTTTCATGGTGTCCTCCGCCGCCCTCTTTCACGGCGGATGTAGAGGGCGCCCGGGGATTCCCCCGGGCGCCGCGTGGTCAGTCCTTGTACGGGTCGAACTCGTTGGCGCCGGCCATCACCACCACGAGCGGCCGCAGGACGTGCAGCACCTCCACCGTGTCGCCCTGCGCCGCCAGCACCTCGGGGAGCCGCCGGTACGCGTGGGGGGACTCGTCCAGACCCCCGCCCCGCAGCGCGACGCCCTTCTCCGCGATCCACCCCTGCATCATCTCCGGCGTGACCCGGCCCGGGGAGATGATCTCCCCGGTCTTCCGGTTCCGCTTCCCCGCCGCCGCGGTCCGGGACATCACCCGCCCCGCCCCGTGCACGGTGGAGTAGAGCGCCTCCCGCTGCACCCGCGCCGTCTCGGAGTCCTCCGGCCGCACCGCCCCCTGCACGATGACCGCGTCGTCGCCCATGGAGCCGCCGATGAACCCCTTCTGGCCCGGGAACGCGGGCGTGGCGCCCTTCCGCACGACGATGAACTCCTCGCCGTCGTGCGTCTCCCGCCAGGCGAAGTTGTGGTGGTTGTGCACCAGCTCCACCTCGTTCGCGCCCAGGAGCGAGACCACCTTCCGCGCCACCCACTCCCGGCCGGCGTACGCGTACCGGCCGGCGAGCTCCATCAGGTGCCAGTAGTCGTGGCCGAGCGGCGCGGAGAGATCGAGCAGCACCTCCGCCTCGGGCACCCGGTCCCGCCAGCCCCGGCCCTGCCCCAGCGCCAGGAAGCCGGACGCCACCGTGTGGCCGAAGCCCCGCGAGCCGAAGTGGACCCCCACCCAGACGGTCCCCGCCTCGTCCGCGAACACGTCCACGTAGTGGTTCCCCGAGCCCACGGTCCCGAGCTGCGACCGCGCCTTGTCGAGCAGCGCCTTCCGCTCCCTCGCCGGGACCGCCTCCCACGAGGGGTCCTGGAACAGGGGGTGGTCCGTGGGCGCGTCGTCCGAGCGGTTCTTCCGCCCCATCCCGAAGCTCACGACCGCGGCGATCTCGTCGGCCAGCCCGTCGACGGTGCGCTGCCGCTCGGCGCCCGCGGGGCCCAGGTCGTCCAGCGTGAGGTCGGTCCGGATCGCCGCGTTCCCGCACGCGATGTCGAACCCCACCCCCACCACCGACACCTTCTCCCGGTACGCAGCCACCCCGCCGATCGGCATGATGTAGCCGAGGTGTCCGTCCGCCATCAGCGCGACCTTCTCGGCCCGCTGCGCGACGTCCTGGAGCTGCTGCACCGTCTTCTCTTCGTGCTGACCGAAGATCCGCATGATCGCCTCGTCGTGTCCCCGCGCTCCTGCGCGGGTGGTTTCGAACGGCGGACGCGCCGCCGCTCCAGGTCCGTCCCGTCCTCCCCGCATCCGCGGGGCCGCGAGGTCCGACGGACGCTTCCGCCGGACCCCGCCCGGTTCGCCCCGCGGATCAGAACTCGATCGTCCAGGGGTTCCCGTCCTCCTCTTCGTCCTCCTTCTGGAGCGCGTCGTGGAACCGGCGCCCCTTCCGGCGCTGGGCCGCGGTGAACTCACGCACGACCTCCACCTCGCGGGTCCGCACGCGCACGGAGCTTCCGTGCACGTCGCGGAACACCAGCCACCGCGGGCGGAAGCGGCGGTCCAGCACCCGCTCCACCGCGGCGGCGGCGCCGGCGTCCACGTAGTAGCAGCCGAACGCGCCGCTCACGATCCAGCAGTCGGTGCCGGAGCGAGCCTCCTCCGGCTCCTCGCGGGGCTCGCGCACGAGCTCCCGGATCCGGTTGACCATGTCGTCCTTCTCTCGGTTGGTGGACCCCGGCGCCCGATCGGCGCCGGAGGTCCGGGTTGGTGACCCCGCCGGCGGGAGCGCGGGGTCTCCGCGCCCTACCGGGCGAAGTCGCTGATCACGCGCGGGGCGGCCGCGTCGAAGCCGACCACGTCCAGCATCCCCGCGTCGTCCGGGTCCGCGATGGTGAACCCGCTGGACGTCATCCCCACGACCACCAGCTTCGCCGGGATCCCCGTCCGCTCGCGGTAGTCCCGCAGCGCCTGCGCGGGGTGAACGTCCCCCGCCCAGGTCTCGTTGTCGGTGTAGACGACGAACGCATCCACGTCCCACCCGCGCTTCGCGGCCTCCAGCATCGGCAGCGCGCAGTCCGTTCCCCCGAAGGGCAGGGCCCGCGTGGCCCGCACCACGTCGTCCAGCCGCTGCCGCGGCGACAGCGTGACGGGGGAGAGGCCCGTCCCGATCCCCCGCGAGGACCACATGGACGCCCCGGGTCCGGACGTGAACGCCACGATCCGGTGCCGCGGCTCGGCCGCGGCGGTGACCATCGCCATGGCGGCCGAGGCCTCCCGCGCGGTGAGCCACTCCATCCCGCCCAGGGGCACGTCCATGGACCCCGACACGTCCAGGGCCAGCAGGACCCGCTTCCCGGACGGCTCCACGGAGCGGAACGCCAGGTAGAACGCCGCGTCCAGCGCGTCGACCACCCGGGCCACGGGCTCCCACGTCCCCTTCCCGCGGACACCCCGCCCCTGCGCGTACGTCCGCAGGGCCGCCAGCACCGCCACCGGGTGAACCCGCGCCCGGTGCAGCGCCTGGCAGTCGGCCAGGCGGGCGGAGACCGTCTCCGCCGCCTCGCTCCCGGGGACCAGCAGCCCCACGCGGGACATGACCCCCAGGTTCCGCAGCATCGCCGTGAGCGGCATCCCCTCCAGCAGCGCCTCCCACACCTCGCGGCGGGTCAGCGCCCCGGTGGGCAGCATCTCCCGCACGAGCCGGTGCTCGCGCACCAGCGCGGCGATCCGCGCCGGGGCCGTCCCGTCGGCCCGCGCCTCGTCCACGGCGTCCAGCAGCCGCACCGTCTCCAGCGACCGGTCGGCGTCCGCCACCGGCGCCCGCGTCGCCACCCGCCGGAAGAGGACCCGCTGCTCCTCCGTCCGGGGCACCGGGTGGGCGAGCCGCAGGGCGTCCCGGTGCGACCACCCCTCGCGGGAGGGGTACTTCAGGAGCTGGTAGGCCAGCTCCCGCCCGGGACGCCCGGTGTACCACGCCCCCACCGCCCGCCGCACGCCCCGCCCCCACCCCCGGAAGGCCCGCACGTACCCGAGCCACTGGAACAGGTGCGTCCCCGTCCGCGCCACCCGCGGCAGCGCGGCCAGCGCCAGGGCCCGCGTCTCCGCGTTCCCCAGCCCCGCGGCCAGCGCCAGGGCGAAGAGCGCGGGGTCGTTCCGCGCCGCCCGCCCCTCCTGGCTCACCTCCACGATCCGCCGAACGGCCCGCGGCCCGTCCTGCGCCACGCACTCGACCACCGCCGAGGCGTTCTCGCGGGTGAGATCGCGCTCGCCCACGTAGAAGGTCCCGCCCTGGGTTCCCAGCACCAGGAAGCGGTCCAGCCGGGCCCAGGCGTCCAGCGCCCACGCGTACCCGCCGGCGGAGTTGGGGACCTGCGCGATCCCGGGGATCGGCTCGCTCTGCGGCGTGACGAGCCGGCGCAGTCGGGTCGCGAAGTGCCTGGTGAAGTCCATCATCTTCCTTCGCCCTCCTTTCCGGGCTCGGGGTAAGAGAGTGTGCGGCGCGCGGATGAGCTGCCGCGCCGGCCCCCGGGTCGCTTGGTTCCGGGGTGTCGGCAGCGATAACCGGCCACGTTCGACCCGCGCGCCGCGGGTGCCCCGGACGGATCGTGGGATCGGGGAGGAGCGGATTCGAACCGCGCACCGTCGCCGGCGCTTGCCAGATAACCCTCCACCTTCGGCCCGCCGGAGCGGGCGAGGTCCGGCGAGACGACCTTCCGCCGGCCCACGATCCTCCGTCCTGGTTGCTGCTCGTCCTTCTCGGGTGAGAGACCGCGGCTCGGCCGGTGTTGCCCGATTGGAAGTCGGTAACCCTTCGCCTGCGGCCCGCCGTGCGGCGGACGAGGGACGGCGCAGGGTCGTGGCGCCATCCGTCGAGCCGCGGTCTCCGTCCGCCTGCTCCTGCGTCGCCGTCGGCGCGGCGAGGGTCCGGTCTTCGGGCGCCGTGGGTCGCGTTTGCCACGGGCCTTCGGACCTCGCCCCCGCCGGCCGTGCGGCCCTAGCGGAGTCCCTCCATGCCGATCTCCCCCTGTCTGGTGCTCCCGGAACGCAGATCGCCCCACCCGGCACTCGGCGCGGGTGGGGCGATCGGTGAGGATCTTCCCCGGACTTCCGGGGATACCTATGCGCTCATGGAGCGCACCTCCCCGGGGTCCCGCGCGATCTGTCGTTCGCGGCCAGGCCGCTGCCGCTCCTGCCCATGTCGTTCAGGGGCAGGCACTTCGAATCGATGGCGCTCGTCCCGGCCGCGTACGGTGCCGACGGGCGCACGGCTCCCCCGCGGCGGGCGGCGCCCGCCGGCCGTCCCTCGCACGACGCGCGGGGCGCGGGCGGGGCGGTTCGGAGAAGGGAGAGGTGCGGCTGCGTCATCGGTGTCGTTCGTCGTCCGTGATGGTGCGTGTCGAAGGCGGCGGACCGCCCGGTAAAACAAAAATCGCGCCGCCGACGTGGTCCGCGCGGCGCTCGGGCCGGGCGGGGTCGTCCGCACCCGGTGGGGCGGAGGACCGCAACTACGTCGGGACGCGACTCCCAAGCCCGACAGTCTAAACCGGGCTTCCGCCGTTGTCAAGGACCTTCGCAAGCGGATGGCCGCGGCCCTTGCCGGGCGGCGGGCGCGGAGGCATCGTCCGCGCATCGACACCCGACCACCGAACGAAGATGAAGATGCGACCGATCCGCCTCGCCGCCTCGCTCCTCCTGGCCCTGCTCGCCGCCGCTCCCGCCGCGGCGCAGGAGCCCCCGTCCGCCGTGCGCGTGGACGCGCCGCCGGAGCTGGCGGGCTTCCGACTGGTGGAGACGAAGGTGTACGAGAGCGCCGACGCGGGAACCATGCTGCGGTACGCGCAGCCCTGGGGGCACGTCGACCTCTTCGTCTATCCGGTCCCCCCCGGCCTGCGCCCCTGCCGCCCCGGCTGCGACACCGTCGCGGTGCACGAGGAGGCGGGACGCTTCGCCAAGGACATGGTGCCCCTGCTGCTTTCGCGCGGACTGTGGCAGAAGCTCGCCGTGGCCGGCGACGCGCGCGTGGCGGTGGGCGGGATGACGGGAAGGCACCTGCGGCTCTCGGGCACGCGCGAGGGGAGGCCGGTGGCGTCGCACTTCGTGCTGCTCTCCGCCGGCCGGTTCCTGCTGAAGATGCGCGCCGACCACCCGCCGTCGCCGGAGAACGACTCCGCCGTGGCCGCCGTGCTGCAGGCGGCCGCGCGCGAGCTTCCCGCGCGCGTCGCCTCGGACGCCCCCGGGAGCGCCT
Organism: Longimicrobiaceae bacterium; assembly: GCA_030146875.1. GTDB lineage: Bacteria > Gemmatimonadota > Gemmatimonadetes > Longimicrobiales > Longimicrobiaceae > JASLAX01. Next base: position 1,319 of record JASLAX010000002.1, on the reverse strand, counting down.
CGTGCCCGCACGGTGCGTCGGAGTCGAAGGGGGTGACGATGGCGGTGACGCTCACGGAGGGCCTGGCCACCGTGGCCGCCCGGATCCCGGCCGCCTTCGCGGCGGCGGGGCTGGAGCCGAGCGCCGACCAGAGCCTGCCGGGCTTCTGGGTCTCGCGCCCGCTCACCGGCTGGCCCCGCGGGGCCGAGGACGCGGACTGGCACGGGAGCCAGAGCCCCGGTGTGCTGGTGATCGTCAGCGCGGAGGCGGCGGGCAGGGGCACGAAGGTCCAGGTCTCCGCGCAGGCCCTCTGCCGGGTCACGGAGGGCGGCGCCATCCCCGCCGCCGAGGTGGGCGCCACCCTGGAGACCTTCACCGCCACCCTCGTCGCCGGCGGCATCGTGGGAGACCGCGGGAAGCGGCAGCGGGGGACCCGGTAGGAGGAGGGGAGGCCGGGCGGTCCCGCCTGCCGCGCGCCGCGCCGCCGGGGCAGGACGACGGAGATCGACCCCGCGAGCACCCCTCCCCCGTGGGAGAGGGTCAGTGGGTGGGGGAGCGGCGCGGATAGCCCGATCTCACCAGCCATGCGCGAAAGGCCCGCCCCCGCATCGTCGCGGGGGCGGGCTTCTCGTCGTTCGTCGGGCATTCGCGCCATCCGCCGCTCGCCTGTCGCTCCCCTCCGAAACGAGGACGGGCGGCCGCTCGGAAGAAACCCCTCTACTCCTTCACGCCGGCGTCCCCCGATCCCCCGCGCTTCGCCGCCGCTCGCGCCTGCTCCTCGGCGTGGCGGCGGGCCTTCAGCTCCTCGCGCAGGCGGTCGTACCGGGCGCGCTGCTCGGGGGTCAGGACGGTGCGGATCTCGGCGCGGGCGGAGTCCACGATGGTGCGCAGGCGGCGGCCCTCGGCCTCCCAGAACGCCTTGGACTGCTCCTTCCGCCGCGCCATGATGGCGTCCACGCGCACCCGCTGCCCCGGGGTGAGCGCGAGCGAGTCGAGCAGCGCCGCGCGGTGCCCGGTGCCCGGGGACGCCCGCGGCGGCGCGGGGGCCTCGGCGCGGGTCTCGCGCGCGTCCAGCACCCGCGTGAAGGCGGCGCCCGCGAGCGTGCCCGCGCCGAAGGTGGCGGCGAGAAGGCCCGCGCCCAGCAGGCGGGTGCGGCGCGACGGAACGGGGGTGCTCACGGGGCGTCTCCTTCCAGGGCCTGCATCAGGTCGCGCTCGGTGGCGGCGCTCCCGTCCACGATCCAGTCGTCCACCGGGGCCGGCAGCACGATGGCCTCGGCCACGGTGGCGGGCGCGGACGGCGCCGCGGCAGCGCGCCGCTCGGCGGCGAGCGCGGCCAG
>JASLAX010000215.1 GCA_030146875.1 Longimicrobiaceae bacterium | reverse complement strand
CCCGGCTCCTTCCGTGCCCGGCCCGTGCCGGGAGGGCGGGTCTAGTTCCCGCCGATGCTGTAGCCGCCGCGGTACGTCGTGTCGCTCTCGACCGGCGCGGCCGTGCCGGAGGTGCTCGACGTGGTCGTGCTGGTCGTCTGGACCGTCGTGGTGCGGGTGACCTGCTGGCTCGACTCCAGCGAGGGCGAGAGCGGGGACTCCGACCGCTCTCCGCAGGCGGCCACGAGGAGCGTGACGGCGGCGGCGAGCGCGTAGCGATGGATGCGGTTCACGTCTCCTCCTTGCGGCTGCTATTTCCGTGCGTGCAGCCGAAAGGGGCAAGACATGTGCCGGAAGAAGCGGGTGTGCAAACGGATGGTGTCACCACCCGCCGCGCGCCCGGCCGTGTGACCGGAAGTCCGCGCCGGTGCTGGCGAAAGCCCGTGCGCGGGGTGGGGCGAAGGGATCGGCCGCGCGAGACGGAGGTGTCGAAAAAGGACCGGATAGGATAGGCAGGAAAAGAGCGCGGATTGCCGACCGCGCAAAGTAGTCCGGGAGCGCGTCACGCCCCGGCGGAGACCCGCAGCAGCTCCTCGGTGCGGACGGCCGCGTGCTCCGCGCCGAGCTCGCGGTAGATGGCGGCCGCCTCGACCGACGCGGCGCGCGCCTCGGCGGCGCGGCCGGCCTCCAGGTACAGCGCCGCCAGCTCCCTCAGCGCCTCGGCCCGCTCCAGGTCGGCGCCCCACGCCGCGGCGCCGTCGCGCGAGGTGAGCAGGTGCCGCTCGGCGGCCTCGCGGTCGCCGTCCACCCGCGCCGCCATCCCCCGGAAGCGCGCCACGTCCACGATCACGTCCCGCGCCCCGATGCGCACCGCAAGCTCCTCGGCCTGGTCCAGGGAGTCGCGCGCCTTCGCCACCTCGCCGATCCCGATCAGCGGCTCGGCGCGGTTGGAGAGGAGGCGGGACATCTGCGCGTGGTCGCTGATCCGGTCGGCGATCTCGATCCCGCGGGAGAAGTAGACCTCCGCCTCCAGCCACTCCCCCATGTCGGCGCAGACCATCCCCAGGTTGTTGTACGCCATCAGCTCGTTGCGCTTGTTCCCCGACCGCACGGCGGAGCCGATGCACTCCAGGTAGCGCACGCGCGCCTCGCGGAAGTCGCCGCGCATGTTGGCCACCACGCCCAGGTTCTGGCAGGAGAGGCCCACCAGCTCGTCGTCGCCCACGTCCAGGGCCTTCTCCAGCGCCTCCTCGTAGAGCGCCCGGGCGCCGGTCCAGTCCTGCTGCACGTGGCGCAGGATGGCCAGCACGTTCACGGCGCGGGCCGCCTCGCGGGGCAGGCCGTGGCGCTCGGCGATCTCGCGGCTCAGGTCGGCCAGCTCCTCGGCCTCCTCGAAGCGCCCCTGCTCCCGGCGGATGCGCGCGCCCCCCCGCAGGGCGTCCACCATCCCCCGCGTCTCCCCGCGCCGCGCGGAGAAGCGGAAGAGCTCGCGGAAGCCGCCGGCCGCGCGCTCCCACTCGCCCTGGCGCTCGGCCTCGTGGGCGCGCTCGGCGATCTCGGCCAGCACGCCGTCGTCGGCCGGGGCGTCCATCACGCGGGCTCCCCGCCGGGCAGGCGCAGCACGAAGGTGGAGCCCTTCCCAGGGTAGCTCTCCACCACCAGGTCGCCGCCCAGCAGCCGCGCCAGCTTGCGCGAGATGGGCAGCCCCAGCCCCGTGCCGCCGCGCGCGGTGACGCCCGCGATCTGCTCGAACTCGTGGAAGATCCGCTCCTGGCTCTCGGGGGCGATCCCGGGGCCGGTGTCCACCACGCGGATCTCCACCCATTCGGCCGAGGGGGCGGCGTCGGGCCACGACCCCAGCGCCACGGTGATGGTGCCCGAATCGGTGAACTTCACCGCGTTGGAGAGCAGGTTCAGCAGGATCTGCCGCACGCGGTCGGGGTCGGTGGTGATGGGCGGCATGCCGCCGGGCGACTCCACCCGCAGCTCCAGCCCCTTCTGCCCGGCCAGCGGCTCGATGGTGGAGAGCGCGTCCTCGACCAGCGCGCGCGGCCCCACGCGCAGCATGCTGAGCTCCATCTTCCCGGCCTCGATCTTGGAGAGGTCCAGGATGTCGTTGACCAGGAAGAGCAGGTTCTGCGTGGCGCGGTGGGCGTTCTCCAGGAAGGGGCGCGCCGTCTCGGGGACCTGCCCCACCACGCCGTCCATCAGCAGGCTCTGGTAGCCCAGGATGGCGTTGAGCGGGGTGCGCAGCTCGTGGCTGAGCGAGGCGAAGAAGCGCTCCTTGGCCTCGGACGACCAGCGCAGCTCCTGGTAGGCGCGCTCCAGCTCGCGGGAGCGGTCGGCCAGGGTGCGGTGCAGGCGGGCGTTGCTGATGGCCACGGCGGCGTGGCCCGCCAGGGTGAGCGCCAGGCGGGTGTCGCGCGAGGCCACGTCGTACGGGCGCCGGTAGCCGATCACCAGCGCCCCGAAGGTCTCGCCGAAGAGCGAGAGGGGCACGCCCAGCCCCACCTGCATCCCCTCGCCCGCGTGGAAGGGGTGCTCCCCGGAGGCGGAGCCCGAGGCGCCCAGCACCAGCGGCTTCCCGGCGGCGGCCACGCGCCCGGCGAAGGGGTCGTCCCCCCGCTCCTGCGCCCGCAGGCCCACCGAGGCCACGGTGCGGATGCGGCCGTCCTCGCTGGTGCTGACGGTCACGTAGTGGGCGCCCAGCAGCGTGCGGGTGAAGCGCGCCACCAGCTCCAGCACCTCGTCCGGGTCGAGCGTGCGGTTGGCGGCCAGCCCCAGCACGTGCAGCGCCTCGCTCTCCTCGGCCCGCTGGCGCAGGGTGTCGCGCTCCTCCTCGCCCAGGCGGCGCTGGAAGTCGCGCTCGGCCACGCGGGCCAGGGCGCGGGCCAGGCGCGCCCACCCCGCGGCGTCGTCCTCCAGCGGCGCGCGGGGGCCCACGACCACCAGCGCGCCGAAAGGGGCGTGCTCGCCCTTCAGCGGCAGGACCAGCGCGGCGTCGCCGTGCACGGCGTCGGTCCGCGGCACCACGGCGTCGCGGGGGAGCAGGGCGGGAGCGTCGTGAAACGGGGGGGGGCAGTTACAGGGGGTGCCCTCGGGCCAGGCGCCGCGGGGCTCGCCGTCGGCGTCCACCCAGAGCAGCGCCCCTACCCCGGCCGGGGCGAGCGCCTCCGCGGCGGCGCGGAGCGCCTGCGCGGGTTCGTTGCTCTCGTGGATGCGGAGGACGGCGTCCAGGAGGCCCATGGGCGGCGGGCGGAGGGGTCCGGGCGTGCGGGGCGGCGCCGGGTCCGTCACGCCGCGTTCGCAGGGGGAGACCGCAAGGTGGCGGGTGCGGGTCCGCTCCGCAACCGCCACGTGTTCCCGGCACCATACGCGGAGGCCCGCGGCGCGCGCAGGCGCCGCGGGCCTCCGCGGGGTTCCACGAGACGTCCGGTCAGGTGGCCGGCTTGACCTTGCAGCTCGCCGAGTCGATCCGGAAGTCGGCCGCCGCGGTGGCCCCGGACGCGACCGTGACGCTCGCCGGGGTGGGCGTGGCCGCCACGGTGAGCGAGTCGCCGTTGGCGAAGCCCACCTTGTCCGCGTAGCCGAGCGTGTAGGTGTTCGGCGACAGCGACGCGATGCGGTACGCGCCGCCGGCCTCGGTGGTGCCCGAGCCCACCGAGTCGGCGCCGACCAGGGCGCGCGGCACGAAGTGCGTCAGGTTGGTGGCCGCGCCGCCGCAGGCGGGCATGGTCACGCCCGTCGCCAGCGTCACGTTGCCGGCGATGGCGCCGGCGGACGCCGTGAAGGTGGCGTGCAGCACCGGGCGCATGACCCACTGGCCGGAGTTGCCCGCCTCGCGGCCGAAGCTCTGCGACACGTCGAAGTCCACGATCATGCTGGTGGCGCCGCCCTCCAGCGGGAGGGAGTTGCCCGGGAGCTTCACCTTGAAGCCGCTCTGGCAGGCGCTGGGCGTCCTCAGCTCGCCCGTCGCGGTCACGCCGGCCGGGAGCGTGGCGCCGTCGGTGGCGAACACGGTCCCCGTCTTCGTCTTCACGTACGCCTCGCACACCACCAGGCGGAGCTGCGAGTAGGTGGCGGACGGCACCGGGGCGGCGTTCACCAGGGTCATGGTGGTGCCGCCGGTCAGCGACAGCAGGTCGATCCACCCGGTGGGGGTGGCCAGCTCCTGCCGCCCCGAGAGGCTGTCCGCCGGGGACGAGCCCTGCAGGTACACGCGCTCCACCTTGACCCAGGCTTCGGCCAGGTCGCCGGGCGCGTCGGTGAGCTTCAGCGTCAGGCGGGACGTGTCGCCGCCGGTCGAGTCGTCCCCGCACGCGCTCAGCAGCAGCGAGCCGGCCAGGAGCGGGAGAAGGAGCTTGCCTCGGTTCGCCAGCATGGAGATCCTCCGGAACGTGGGGGTCCGGCGCGGCCGCCGGGTGAGTCCCGCTCGGCGCCGCCGGCCCTTCTAGAGGAACGGACGAGCCATCCCCGCCCCGCGTCACGCCCCGAGCCGCTCCCGAAACGCCAGCGGCCGGTCCGGCATCCGCAGGACCGGCCGCCGCGACCTCGCCCGCCGCCGCTACGGACGCGGCTGCTGCGTCGTCCCGGTCGCCCCCGTCGCGGCCTGCACCACCCGCGCGCCCGTCACCCGGCCGGCGCGGTCCAGCGTGTACTCGATCAGCGCCCCGGATGCGTCGCGGGCCTGGCGGACGACGGCGCCCGCGGGGCCCGCCGTCTCCCGGATCACCGGGAGGGAGGTCACGTTCCCCAGCGTGCGCGAGCCGACCACGCGGCCGGTGGTGTCCAGCGTCCGCTCCACCAGCCCGCCCGTGGCGTCCAGCGTCCGCTGCACCGTTTGGCCCAGGGTGTTCACCGTCTGGGTGAGCAGCCCGCCGGGCGCGGTGACGTTCTCCAGCATCCGCCCCACGGTGCCCCCCACCAGCAGCCGGTAGTCCACCTGCACGTCGCGGTACGTGCCCGGCCGCGCCGGCCGCGGCAGGTTGCGGCGGTCGTCGCACGAGACCCCCCGCACCGCGTCCCCCGTGGGCGTCAGGGACGCGCGCGCCTGCTCCCGCACCCGCACCTCGCGGGCACGGACGGTCGCCACGATGGCGACGTCCGCCGTCTCCTCGGCGACGGCGGACGTGTCGCGCGCGGCGCACCCCGCGCCGTCCGCGGCCTGCGCGCCCGGGGCCGCCGCCG
>JASLAX010000167.1 GCA_030146875.1 Longimicrobiaceae bacterium | reverse complement strand
GGGGGGGGTGGGGGGCGTGTTCTGCGGGGCCCGCGCCGGGGGGGGGGGGGGGGGGGGGGGGGGGGGGGGGGGGTTGGGGGGGGGGGGGGGGGGGCGCCACGGCGTCCCCCGCGAGCCCGGCGGAGGCCAGCGAGGCCGCGGTGCGGCTGGCGGCGCTGCTCGGGGTGGCGGGGAGCCCGGGACCCGTGCTGGTGGTGGGCGAAGCGGGCGCGGAGCTTGCACCCGCGGTCGCCTCCCTCGTCCCGGGGATGGAGGTGGTGGCGCTGACGCGGGTGCCGGGAGCGGCGGGGGGGGCGGCGGGGGTGAGCCGGGTGGTGGCCGGTGCCGGTCTTCCGTTCCTCTCCCACGCGCTGCGCGGGGTGGCCCTCACGGAGGGGTCGGACGCGGAGGGCCTGGCCGAGGCGCTGCGGGTCACGGTCCCGGGGTCGCGGGTGGTGCTGGACCCGGCTCCCGCGGGGGCCGCGGAGGCGCTGACGGCGGCGGGGGTGGAGGTGCTGCTGGACCAGCAGGGCACGGTGGTGGGCCGGGTCGCCACGGGCGCCCGGCGGGGGCCGGCTGACGGTCCCGCTTCGGTTGCGCCGCCGGGGCACGGGCGGGTAACTTGATCCGTTCCCGGCGCGGCGGCGCGCTTCCGGGGGCGGCGGCGCCGGCGGCGCGGCCAGGTCCCGCACCCCTCCCGAACCCTTGCCATGTCCTGGTTCACCAAGCTGATCAACGGCCGGGCCGGCCCCTCGTCACGGGAGCCGGACTACTACGAGGAAGGGACCTCGCTGCTGTCGGAGGAGAAGTATCACGAGGCGCTCACCTCGTTCCGGCTGGCGCTGCGCGAGAGCCCCAACGACACCGACGTCCTGCAGCAGATCGCGGTGACGTACACCCGCATCGGCATGACGGACGAGGCGGTCCGTACCTACCGGCGGGTGCTGGAGCTGAAGCCGCACGCGCCCGGCGCGCACTACGGGCTGGCGTTCCTGCTGCTGCAGGCCGGCAACCACGACGAGACGGTGGCGCACCTGCGGGCGTTCCTGGCCCGGCCCCCCTCCAGCCCCTCCGCCGAGCGGCACGTGTCCCACGCCCGCGCCACGCTCGCCGAGCTGACGGGCGACGGCGAGACGGCCGACTTCTCCGGCTAGGGCCGTGGACGAAGCGGACGGCACCGTCCTGGTCCTGACCACGGCGCCCGACGCCGAGACGGCGGAGGGGATCGCCGCTGCGCTGGTGGAGGAGCGGCTGATCGCCTGCGCCAACCTGGTCCCGGGCGTCACGTCGGTCTACCGGTGGCAGGGCGCCGTGCAGCGCGAGGCCGAGCTGCTGGTGGTGATGAAGACCCGGCGCGCGCTCGTTCCCGAGCTCTTCCGGCGCGCCGCCGAGCTGCACCCGTACACCGTGCCCGAGCTGGTGGTGCTGGCCCCGCAGGCCGTGGCCGAGGCGTACGGCCGCTGGGTCGCCGGCGAGACGGCGCCGCGGCACCATGCAGAACCGGGCCAGCACGCGCCCATCCGCTGAACCAGGACTCACGAGCATGCGTCGCAGAACCAGGGAGTCGGACAACGGGGAGCAGGCGGCGGGCGCGGAGGCGCCCGGCACCGCCGGTGCGCCGTCCGGCGACGGCGCGGGCGACTCCGACGCCGCGCGGCTCCTGGCGGAGCGGCTCGCGCGCGCGGAGGAGCTGGCCGCTTCGGGCAACGCCGCCGGCGCCATCGACGCCTTCACCTCCGCGGCCTCCCACCACCCCGACAGCGTGCGCGTCCTGCTGGGCCTGGGCTCGGCCCTGGCGGCGCAGGGGAAGTTCGACGCCGCCGAGAAGGAGCTGCGGCGCGCGCTCAAGCTGGCGCCCGACCTGCCGGAGGTGCACCACCTCCTGGGCGCCACCCTGTACAAGCGGGGCGTCTACGCCGCGGCGGCGACCACCCTGCGCCGCGCGGTGGAGCTGGACCCCGACGCCTCCGCCTCGTACGTCATCCTGGGCGAGGCGCTGAACCAGATGGCCGAGTCCGATGCCGCCATCGAGGTGCTGGAGCAGGCGCTGAAGCTCAACGAGAGCCCCAAGGCCTACTACGCCATGGGGATCGCGTACGACCGCAAGGGCAACCACGACCGCGCCGCCGAGATGTACCGCCTCTCGCGCGAGGTCGGCGGGCGGTAGCCGCCGCCGTCTCCGGGCGTCGTCCCGACGCCCCTGCGGCCCCGGGCCGGGTTCACCCCCGTCCCGGGGCCGCCGCGTTCGTGGCCCTCTCGCCCGCTCCTTGCACCCGCCGGCCGCCGACCCCTCCGCGCGCGGCGGAGGGGCGGACCCCCTCCTCCCGTCCGGATGACCCCACACGACCTGGCCGACGACCTTCGCCTCGCCCTCGGCGCCGTGGCCGCCGCGGCGGAGGCGATCCGCCCCGCCTTCCGCAGCGAGCAGGAGGTGCGCTTCAAGGGCCCCGGCGATCCCGTCACGGACACGGACCTGCTCGCCGACCGGATCCTCCGCGAGCGCATCATGGCCGCCCGGCCGCACGACGCCTGGCTCTCGGAGGAGACGGCCGACTCGCCCGAGCGGCTCTCGGCCCCGCGGGTGTGGATCGTGGACCCCATCGACGGCACCACGTCCTTCGTGGCGGGGGTGCCGGAGTTCGCGGTGAGCGTGGCGCTGGCGGTGGACGGCGAGCCCGCGGTGGGCGTGGTCTCCAACCCCATGACGGGCGAGGTGTGGCACGCCGTGCGCGGCGGCGGAGCGTGGTGGGGCGAGCGGCGCATGTGCGTCTCCTCGGGCGAGGCCGGGAAGGGGGCGACGATCCTCGTCTCCCCCTGGGAGCTGCAGCGCGGCGACTTCGCCCCGTTCGAGGGGTGGGAGCTCGTGCCGCTGGGCAGCACCACGCTCAAGATGGTGCGGGTGGCGGACGGGACGGCGGACGCCTTCGCCTCCGCCGGCGGGAAGGGGGAGTGGGACGTGGCCGCCGCGGCGCTGATCGTCTCCGAGGCGGGGGGGCGCTCCACCGACTACGCGGGGGCGGAGATGGTCTTCAACCGCCCGGACACGACGGTCCGCGGCGTGGTGAGCAGCAACGGGCGGGTGCACGACGCCGTCCTCGCCCTGGTCGCAGGGGGAGGGGCTCCGCGGGCCTGAGCGCCCCTGGCGCGGCGCGGACGCCGGGGGTATCCTCCCGCGTCCGGGCGCGCGCCGGGGGCGCTCAGGCCCGCGGAGCCCCTCCCCCTGCGACCAGGGCGAGGACGGCGTCGTGCACCCGCCCGTTGCTGCTCACCACGCCGCGGA
>JASLAX010000165.1 GCA_030146875.1 Longimicrobiaceae bacterium | reverse complement strand
TGGGGGGGTGGGGTGGGGGGGGGGGGGTGTGGGGGTGGGGTGGGGGGGGTTGGGGGTGGGGGGGGGGTTGGTGTGGGTGGGGGGGGGGGGGGGGTGGTGGGGGGGTGGGGGGGGGGTGGTGTGGGGGGTGGGGGGGGTGGGGGTGTGGTGGGGGGGGGGGGGGGGGGGGGGGGGGGGGGGGGGTTGGTGTGGGGGGGGGGGGGGGGGGGGGGGGGGGGGGGGGGGGGGGGGGGGGGGGGGGGGGGGGGGGGGGGGGGGGGCGTGGCTCCCGGCGCTGGGCGCGGGCGCCGCGGTCGTGCGGGCGCTGGGGGACGTGAACCCAGGGACGTCGTGGGCGGGGCGGGTGCTGGGGGACGGGCGCATCGGCGTCCGCCGCGGGGTCGAGTCGCTGCTGGACGGCTCCCTGGCGGCCCGGCCGGGGCTCGCGCTGGCGGCGGCCGGCGTCGTCCTCCTCTGCGCCTCCTCCGTCCTTCGCAGACGACGGTAGGCGGCCACGAGGCCGGCGTCCGCCACGGACGCCGGCCCCTGGTCATCTCCGTCGGTGGGCGGGCTAGGAGGGGATCGCGTCGGCGGTGCGGAAGTCGTCCTGCGCGCGGTCGAGCTGGCCCAGGGCGTCGTAGACGCTGGCGCGCAGGAGGTGGAAGTCGCGTCCCGTGGCCGCACCGGTGGCGGTGAGGCGGTCCAGCGCCGCCTGCGCGTCGTAGAAGAAGCCCGCGTCGCGGTAGATGACCGCGGCCAGGAAGAGGCCGTCGCCCTCCGGGTCCAGGCCCATGCGGCGCAGCTCGCGGAGCTTCGCGGCCAGGGCGGCGTTCTCCTGCCGGGTGGCGACGCGGAATCGCTGCGGGGGCGCGGCGCGGCCCTCCTCGCCGCCGGCGCTGGCCTCCACGCTCCACTCGTACGAGCCGCCCGACACCAGCGCGGCGGCGGTGCGAGGGAGCGTCCAGGCCGTGTCGGCCCCGGCGGCGTAGCGGTCCCCCATCCCCGTCGTGCCCGCGCGCTTCACCTGCACGTGGTAGAGGTCCGCGCCCTGGACCCGGAACCAGGTGAAGCCGGGGCGGGTGGAGGCCACGCGGATCTCGTTCCGCGGCGAGATGGGGACGGGCGTGCCGGGGATGGGGCGGATCATCCCCTGCCGGTTGGGCTGCGCTCGCGCGTCGGTCGCGGCCACCTCGGCCAGCGTGCGCACCGTCTGCCGGAAGACGCCGGCGCGGCGGGCGGTCGTGGGCGCGGCCAGGCGCGTGGTGCGCGTGAGCGTCTGCGAGCGGCCGGTGCGGTGCAGGACCACCGCCGTGCCGCGGACGGGGATCACCACCTGGTCGCCGGCCTGGAGCTGCATGCCGACGGCCGCCGGGGCGGGGCGGGCGCCCGCGCGCTGCACCTGCACGCCGCTCGTGGCGCGCACCAGCACGGCGATGGGGTCCGCCGCGGCGCTCGCCGCCGCCGGCCGCGCGAGCGCCAGCAGCACCAGCGCGAGCAGGGCGAGGGAAGGTCGTCGGACGCGCATGTGCGGCCTCTGGCTGCGAAGGGTCACTTGATCTGCCGCCGCTCCACGAAGCTCCAGTCGGCGGGCGGCGGGCTGGCGACGAACGCCTGGCACCGCTCCAGGTACAGGCGGCTGGGTCCGTCCGCGGGGTCCACGTCCAGCGCCGCCCCGAAGTACACCGCCGCCATCTCGAAGTCGCGGCCGCGGTAGGCCGCGAGCCCCTTCGCGAAGGCGTCCAGCACCTCCATCGTCCCGGGCGGCACCTCTCCCGCCAGCCCCACCAGCTCGTGCACGGGGAGCGGCTCCGCGCGGCCGTACACCCCCAGCACCTCCAGCTCGCGGGTCACCACCGCGTCGCCCGCGGCGCGGCGGGTGTCGTCGGAGACGAGGATGCCCACGCCGTAGGCCTTGCAGGCCGGCTCCAGGCGGGCCGCCAGGTTGACGTCGTCTCCGAGCGCGGTGTAGTCGAAGCGCGCCTTGCCGCCGATGTTGCCCACCACGGGCATCCCCGTGTTGATCCCCACCCGCATCCGCAGCTCCGGCGCCCCCTCCGCCGCCCACTTCCCATTGAGCTCCCGCAGCCGGCGCTGCATCCGCAGGGCGCTGCGGCAGCCCCGGAGCGCGTGATCGGGCTGGGCCACCGGGGCGCCCCAGAGCGCCATCACCGCGTCGCCGATGTACTTGTCCAGCGTGCCGCCCTCCGCCAGCACCTGGTTGGTCATCTGGTCCAGGTACCGGTTCAGCAGCCCCAGCAGCTCCTGCGGGTCCAGCGTCTCGGAGAGGGAGGTGAAGCCGTCCAGGTCGCTGAACAGGATGGTGACCGGGCGCTTCTCCCCGCCCAGCTTGAGCAGCGAGGGGTCCGACACCAGCTCGGCGACCACCGCGGGGGGCACGTACTGGCTGAAGGCGCGGCGGATCTGGCGCTTCTCGCGCCCCTCCACGATCGAGAGGTAGCTGGTGGACCCCAGGAACGCCAGCACCATCGCCAGCGACGGCGCCACCACCGGGAGCTGCAGGCGGTACGCGCCGAAGACCAGGAAGGCGGCCAGCCCGTTCGCCAGCAGCAGCGCCACCGTGGTGGCCACGCCCACGGGGATCCCCTTCCGGAAAGCGAGGAAGGTGACCAGCAGGGCGGCGACGGCCAGCGACGCCAGGCGGAAGTCGAGCGGCACCTGCCGCGGCCAGCGGCCGGTGAGCAGGTTCTCCAGCGCGTTGGCGTGGACCTCCACCCCGTACGTCCACCCGGCGATCCGGGCGTCGTCGCCCCGCTCGTCGTAGAAGGGGGTGCGGAAGCGCTCCTCGTAGTGGAAGCCGCTGCCCAGCAGGACGATCTTCCCCCGGAACCACTCCGGCGGCACCATCGGCCCCAGCGCCTGGATGGCGGAGGCGGAGAAGGCCGGGAAGGTCACCTCCTCCGCGTCCGTCCGCGACGGCGGGCCCACGAAGAGCACCGGGACCGTCTGCACGGGGGAGGACGACGGGAGCCGCGCGTAGCCGCGGGGTACGGTGGGGAGCGAGAGCCGCCCCGCCCGCCGCGTCGCGCGCATCAGCGAGTCGGCGTCCAGCCCGCGGGCGTTCGCGTAGAGCGCCGTCGCGAAGCCGGGCACCAGCCGGTCTCCCACGTCCACCGTGAGCACGGCGTCGCGCACCGTCTCGTACGGCGTGGGGGTGTCGGCGGTCCCCACCCCGGCCGCCACCTGCGCGAAGTACGGGTCGGGCGGGGCCGGCACGCGGCGGCGGCCGTCCTGCTCCGTCGCCGACGCCAGGACCACGTTGCCGGCGCGGCGGATGGACTCGCGGAGCCGCGCGTCGCCGCGGTCCAGCGAGTCCAGGCGCGGGTAGCGGCGGTCCAGGTAGACGTCCAGCCCGATCGTCGTGGCCCCGGCGGCGGAGATCGCGTCCACCAGGTCGGCCAGCACGGCGCGCGGGAAGGGGACCAGGTACGGCCACTCGCGCACGGAGGCGCTGTCGAAGAGCACCAGCACCACCCGCGACTCCGCCGCGGGGCGCCGCGGCACGGAGCGCACGCGCCAGTCGCGCGTGGTCTGCTCCACGGGGTCGAAGAGCTTCTTGGGGATGGAGGTGCCGGTCAGCAGGAGCGCCAGCGCGGCGCTCCCCACCGCGATCGCCGGCTCCACCAGCAGCCGCCGGCGGATCATCCGCCGCGCCCCGCCGTCACGGGGTGAAGTCGTAGACCACCGAGGCCGTCGCCCACCCGGCGACCGGCACCGGCGCCGCGCGGCCGGCCGGCGCCCCCGCGGCGCGGCGGACCGCCTCCCACACGTCCTCGGCGCGGGCGGCGTCGCCCTGCTCGAAGGCCAGGGCCAGCGGGCGCTCGGTCAGGAACGCGCGGACCACCCCGCGGCCGGTGGGCTCCTCCACCTGGAAGGCGAAGCCGGCGCCGGGGGAGGGGATCACCACCTCCTCGCCGGCGCGCACGCGGCCCTCGGGCTCGAAGCGGTTGGGGTAGACGACGGTCACCTTCCCCGCCGGGTCCACGTCCACGATGGTCAGGTAGCCGTCGCCCCCCGCGCGGACGCGGAACTCCAGCGCGTCGCCGATGCGGAATGCGTTGCGGTCGCCCGCGAAGCCGAAGGCGAGCGGGATCGCCTGCCCCGGGTTCTCCAGCGACGCCAGCGCCAGCGCCGCCTGCTCCTGCCGCAGCGCGGGGGCGAGCTGCGCCGCGGCCTCCTCCGCGCTCCCGGAGAAGCGGCGGCGGACGGAGCCGTCGGCGCCGGAGAGCACCCAGGCGTCGGGGTCGCGGCGAAGGAGGAGCTGCGCCGGGGCGGTGACGTCCGTCTGCAGGACCACGTGAGCGAGCGGCGCCATGGCGCGCTGCACCGCGGCCGCGTCGCCCGCGGCCAGGGCGGAGACCGAGACGCGCAGGAGCGGGGCGGGGTGGGCCCAGGCCACCAGCGCAGCCGGCGTCCCCGCCGCCGGCGCCGAGCCGCTCGCCAGCCGCGCCCGCACCCGTGCGCCGTCCCCCCCGGTGACGGAGAGGACCGCGCCGCCGGCGCGGAAGAGCGTGCCCTGCGGGATCCCCGCCGCGCGGGCGGCGTCCAGCTCCACGCCCTCCGGCCCGGCGGAGACGACGGTGGCGCGCACCGGGGCCGCGGCGGCGGGGCGCGTCGGCGTGGCGGCCGGGGTCTCGCCGGGGAGGGTGAAGAGGGGCGTCCCGCGCGTCGCCACGCGGGAGAGCTGCGGGTCCTGCGCGAAGTTGGAGCGGCGCACGGCGTCGCGCACCAGGTGGAAGACCTGCTCGTAGGTCGTGCCCGGCGGCACCTGCCAGAGGTAGCGCACCAGCGGGGTGGTGAACGCGCCGCCCGGGCGCGGCAGGCCGCGGTCGGACTCGAAGATCGTCTCCATGGCGAACTGGTCCGGCGCCGCGGCCGAGATCTCCAGCACGCCCGCCCCGAACGAGTCCGCCGACCCGCGCGTGGACGCGGCCGCGGGGCGCGCGGCGGGGGCCAGGTCCGTCGCCTCTGCCCGGTTCAGGGCCTTGGCGCGGACGTACGGCGCCGCGCCGCGGGTGGCGGTGCCCGAGTGGCAGGAGTCCAGGATGACGGTCACGTTGGGCGTGGGGAGCGCGCGCAGCCACCCGCCCAGCTCGTCGTCGCGGATGTCCTTCGTGGCGTTGCTCCGCATGGCGTCGGCGGGGCAGATGGTCTCGTCCAGCCCGTCGTCCTCGTCGCCGTCGCGGTCGAAGGTCTGCGACCCGTGGCCGGAGAAGTAGAAGACCACCAGGTCCCCCGGCTTCGCGTTGGCGGGCACCCACTCCGTCAGCTCGCGGCGGATGGCGTCGCGCGTGGCGGCACCGTCCAGCAGCATGTGCACGTTCTCGGCGGGGAATCCCCAGCGGGCCACCAGCACCTCGCGCATGCCGCGGGCGTCGTTCACCGCGCCGGGCAGGTCTCCGCCGGCCTCGTCGGCGTAGTTCAGGTAGTCGCCCACGCCCACCACCACGGCCCACTTGCGGGGGGCGTCGTCGCGCCGCGGGTGCGCGAACGCGGCCGTGAGAAGGACCGCCGCCGCGGCGTAGAGGAGACGTGCCTTCATGGCGGATGGGCTCCAGGCGGAAGGGGGCGTCGCGCCGGGAGGGGCGCGGAGGGGATTCGGTGCGTGGGGACGTCCGGGAGAGGCGGCCGCCGGGGAGGCGCCCGGGGCTCCGCGCCGCGGGTGCGCGGATCCCCGCGGTCATACTACTGGCGCGCGCGGCGCGGCACAAGCGCGCGGGTGCCCGCCCCCGCGCGCGGAACGTTGCGTGCGCCCCGCCGCCGCCCCTATCCTTCCGGGGCGTCCGCGCGCCGGGACGCGCCTCCCCACCGCCCCGCCGGCCGCCTCCCCTCCGCCGTGCTCCATGACACCCTCCGCCCGCCACGCCGTTCCGCCGGGGCCCGCCGCCGGGCCCGCGCTGCGCGTCACCTGCTGGGGAACCCGCGGCTCCATCCCCTCGCCGGGGCCGGACACCATCCGCTACGGCGGCAACACGTCGTGCGTGGAGGTGCGCGCCGGCGGGCGTCCCTACATCCTGGACGCGGGGACGGGCATCCGCTCCCTCTCGCACCGGCTGGCGGTCGGCGCCGGGCCGCTGGAGGCGGAGATCTTCGTCTCGCACTTCCACTGGGACCACATCCAGGGCTTCCCCTTCTTCGCCCAGCTCTACGAGCCCGCCTCCCGCGTCCGCGTGCACGGGCCGCGACAGGGCGAGGTGGAGATCGAGAGCGTCTTCGCCGGGCAGATGGGCCCCATCTACTTCCCCGTGCCGCTGGAGGCGCTGGAGGCGCGGCTGGAGTTCGCCCACGTGGACGGCACGCCCTGGAGCGACGGCACGGTGGAGGTCGCCTCGTACCTCGTGCGCCACGCGCGCTGCACCTACGGCTACCGCCTCTCCGCCGGCGGCGCGTCGGTGGCCTACGTCCCCGACAACGAGCTGGGCGACGAGGGCGAGCGCGGCTCCCGCTGGTACGCGGGGCTGGTGGACTTCCTCTCCGGCGCGGACCTGCTGCTGCACGACGCCATGTTCACCGACGCCGAGTACGCGCGCTTCCGCGGCTGGGGCCACAGCACCTTCGCGCAGGCGACCCGGCTGGCGGAGGATGCCGGCGTGCGCCGCCTGGGCCTCTTCCACCACGCGCCCGACCGGTCAGACGCGCAGCTCGACGCCATCGTGGCCGACCTGCGCGAGTCGCTGGCCCGGCGGCGCTCGCCGCTGGAGCTGCACGCCGCCACCGAGGGCGAGGAGCTCGCGCTCTCCCCCGAGGCCGTCTCCGTCCCCGGAGGCGCTTCGTGAGCGCCCCCGCCGCGCGCCCCGCCGCCGTCCCCGCCTCCCCCGACCGAGGGGGCGCCGTCCTGGTCCACGGCCCCGGCGGGCTCCCGGCGTCCCTCGCCGCCGCCGTGCCGCCGGAGGGGGTGGAGGTCCGCGCCGCCGCCTCCCTCTCCGCCGCCGCGCTGCCGGCGGACGCGCCCGCCGTGGTGGTGCTGGACGACGCGCTCGCCGTCTCCGAAGCCGGCCTCTCCGCCGTGCTCCGGGCCCTCCCCCCCGGCGCCGTGGTGCTGACGGCGGGGCGGGAGGCGGAGCTGCGGGCGGGGGCGAGCGAGCGGGTGCTGATGGCGCTCCCCGCCTCGGCCGAGGGCGCGGGGCAGGCGCTGCGCGCGGCGTTCCGCCACGCCGCCGCAGGGCTCGCCGTCGCGCGGGCGGAGGGCGAGCTGGCGCGGGCGCGGAGCGAGCTGCGGGAGCTGAGCGAGGTGGGGATGGCGCTGATGACGGAGCGCGACCCCGACCGCCTGCTGGGGATGATCGTGGCGCAGGCGCGCGCCCTGACCGGCAGCGACGCCTGCTCGCTCTACCTGGTGGAGGACGAGGACGAGGGCCCCGGCCAGCGCCTCCGCTTCCGCCTCTCGCAGACGGCCTCGCTCCCCGACCTGCCCTTCGTCTCCTTCACCCTGCCGCTGGACCGCTCCTCCCTGGCCGGCTACGCAGCGGTGACGGGGGAGACGGTGGTGGTGGAGGACGCCTACCGCATCGCCGCGGACGCGCCCTACTCGCTGAACCGCTCCTTCGACGAGCGCTTCGGCTACCGCACCAAGTCGCTGCTGGTCGTTCCCATGATCGACCACCAGGGAACGACGGTGGGCGTGCTGCAGCTCATCAACCGCAAGTCCGGCCCCGCCGCGCGCATCGTGGACGAGGAGGCGGCGGAGCGGTGGGTGCTCCCGTACGGGGACCGCGAGCTCGCCCTGGTGCGCTCGCTGGCCGGGCAGGCGGCGGTGTCGATCGAGAACTCGCTGCTCTACCGCCAGATCGAGGACCTCTTCGAGTCGTTCGTGAAGGCCGCCGTCATCGCGGTGGACCAGCGGGACCCCACGACGTCGGGGCACTCCGTGCGCGTCGCCACGCTCACGGTGGACGTGGCGGGGGTGCTGGAGCGCGCGGGACGGGGCCCGTACGCGGGCGTGACCTTCACGCGCGAGCAGATGAAGGAGCTGCGCTACGCCGCGCTGCTGCACGACTTCGGGAAGGTGGGGGTGCGCGAGGAGGTGCTGGTGAAGGCCAAGAAGCTGCCGCCGCTGCTGTTGGAGCGCGTCTCGGCCCGCTTCGACCTGATCCGCCGCACGGCGGAGGCGGACCACCACCGCCGGAGGGCGGAGACCCTGGAGCGCGAGGGCCCCTCCTCCCCCGCGCTGGAGGCGCTGGGGGCGCTGGGGGACGAGCACGCGCGGGTGCTGCGCGAGCTGGAGGAGGTGGCCGCCGTGGTCCGCGCCGCCAACGAGCCCTCCATCCTCCCCGAGGCGGCCGCCGGCGCGCTGGAGGGGATCGCCCGCATGGTCTTCCGGGGGATGGAGGACCACCCCACGCCGTACCTGACGGAGGACGAGCTGCGCTTCCTGCGCATTCCCAAGGGCTCGCTGAACGACCACGAGCGGCTGGAGATCGAGTCGCACGTGGAGCAGACGTACCGCTTCCTGCGCCAGATCCCGTGGACGGGCGACCTGCGCAACGTGGCGGAGCTGGCCTACGGGCACCACGAGAAGCTGAACGGCCGGGGCTACCCCCGCGGCGTGGCCGCGCCCGAGATCCCGGTGCAGACGCGCATCATGACCGTGGTCGACATCTTCGACGCGCTCACCGCCTCCGACCGCCCGTACAAGCGCGCCCTGCCCGCCGACCGCGCCCTGGACATCCTGCGCATGGAGGCCCGCGACGGCCTGCTCGACGCCGACCTGGTCGAGATCCTGGTCGAGAGCGGCCTCTACCGCCGCGTCCTGGACGTCGACTGGCGCGAGCTCTGATCCAACTTCCGTCTCGCGCGGCCGAGGACGAAAGCGGCACGCGGAGACGCGGAGAGCGCGGAGACGCGGAGAACGACATCCCGTTCCCGCGCCGCCTTTCCGTTCATCCCTTTGGAGAGGGAGCCCTTCGGCCGCCCACCTGCCGGAGCCCGCGGACCTCGCCCCCCGCACCTCCGCGTCCTCCGCGTCTCCGCGTGGAAGAACGAGCCGGCGGAACGAGTCGAGAGGACGAAGAAAACGCGAGGGAGCCGAGCACGCAGCCCGGCTCCCTCGCGCAGGGACCCCGTCCAGAGCGGACGGCGATCAGGCCAGCATCACCAGCACCGGGATCACGCCCTTGCCGCGGGCGAGCGGGGCCAGCGCCTTGCCCAGGATGGCACCCACCGCGCGGGCGGGGTCGTCCACGCGCTGCGCGAAGCCGGGGGTGGTGCCGGTGGTGAGCAGGTCGCCGGCGCGGATGGGGGCCGCGTCCGCGTCCACCTTGCACTCCGCGAACGAGCCGCGCGTCACGATCCCGCCCACGCGCACCGGGTCCACCTCGCCCGCCTCGTACACCTCGGAGACGATGCCGCAGACGCGCGTGTCGTAGGCGCGGTCCGCGCGGCGCACGTCGGGGATGGGCGCGGTGTACGGGCCCACGGGGAAGACGGCCGTGGGCTGGTCGCCGATGATCACCACGTCGCCGCGCTCTAGCCCGTCGTCGGCCAGGTTCACGAGCTGGTCGGCGTCCTCGTCCACCAGCGCGGCCTCCATCAGCACGGGCGCGTCCAGGCGGGCCCGCGCCGCCGTGTCGGGGCGGGGGGCCGGCTGCGGGAGCGCGGACGCCGCCGGGGCGCCGGACCACAGCTCGCCCTGGCCCTCCATCCCCAGGATCCCGGCCTCCACCAGCAGGCGGCGGAGGCGCGCGTCCACGCGCGGGTCCCCGTCGGCCGCCGCGGCGGAGCCGGGCTGCTTCCGCGGCCACACCCGCGCCGCGGCGGGGTCCAGCACCAGGGGGCTCCGCTCGCGCACGGGGCGGGGGGAGACGGTGGACGGCTGGTCGAGGGCGCCTCGGCGGGTGGTGCGCACGTGCTTGCGTGACATGGCAGCGTTCCTGGTTCTGGGTGGTTCACCGGCCGGGTCTCCCCGGGTGCTCGCCGGCCGGGGGCGTCTCTTCGCCCGTTCTGCCAGGGGAACGTGGGCTCGGAACGGCTATGCACCCCCCTCCCGGTGGGTTGCTGGCGGCAAATGCGGTGTCCTCCGCCCCCTCCGTCCCGCCCCCGTCGGGCGTTTCACCCCGGATCCGCTATGTAGAGGCGGGGACCAAGTGCTTGCCAGGAGCGGTGTGCGGAGGGATGCATCCCGCAAGTGTTACAACGGTGGCGGAAAGAGCGCGCACGACGGAGGCGCGCGGAACGTGCGTCTCGCGTACCTCGCGGCCGCACACTTTCGGGAAGACAGCGTCCTGTCGATGGCCCATGAGGTGCGCTGCTCCGCGCGGGGTGCCGCGGGCTTGACACCGGCGGCCTGCCCGGCCGAAGATACCCGTCCCCCACGGCTCCCGGACTCCCGCGAAAATCCATGACACACCTCCCATCCCGCCGCGTGAGGTGAGCGCGCGCGAGCGCGGCGGAATGCTTCCCGCCTCTCACCGCATCCTCTCCTGGGTGTACCTGGGGCGGCTCTGCCTGGCGGGGGCGATCTTCGCGGCCGCCGCGTGGGTGTGGATCGACGCGCCTCCGTCCACCACGCTGGCGGCGGCGCTGATCCTGGTGCTGGCCAGCGCCTTCACCTTCGCGTCGTTCTGGTACACCCACGTCAAGCACCACGTCCCCGGGCGCAACGCGCTCTACGGGCAGGTGGTCTTCGACGTGGCGCTGGTCACCGCGGTGGTGGACCTCACCGGGGGGAAGGAGAGCGCCTTCGCGCCGCTCTACATCCTGGTGATCTGCGCCGGCGCCGTGCTCCTTCCCCTGCTGGGGGGCATCCTGATCGGCGCGCTGGCCAGCATCCTCTACTTCGCCGAGGTCGTCTGGCGCTCGCCCTCCCCGCCCGACGCGGGGGTGGTGCTGCAGATCGTCCTGTTCGCCACCGTGGCGCTGGTCACGGGATACCTGGGCGACCGGCTGCGTCAGACCGGCGCGGTGCTGGGCGAGGTGGAGACGGAGCTGCGCCTGCTGCGGCTGGACACCGACGACATCCTGCGCAGCATCGCCACGGGGATCCTGACGGTGGACGGCGACGGGCACCTGGCGTACATGAACCCCGCCGGCGAGGAGCTCCTGTCGCTGGAGGCGCCGCGCTGGCTGGGGAAGTCGGTGACCGAGGAGCTGGACGCCATCGCCCCCGGGCTGGGCGACGTGATCCGCCGCACCGTGGAGACGCGCGCCGGGGTGAAGCGCTTCGAGACGGGCGAGGGCGGGACGGGGCTGGTGCTGGGGGTGAGCACCACCCTGATGGAGCGCTCCGCCCCCGCGCTGCCCACCGTCACCGCCATCTTCCAGGACATCACCGGCCGCAAGCGGATGGAGGCGCTGCGCCGCCGGGCCGAGCGGCTGGAGGCGGTGGCCGAGCTCTCCGCCTCGCTGGCGCACGAGATCCGCAACCCGCTGGCCTCCGTCCGCAGCGCCGTGGAGCAGCTCGCCGGCGAAGGGGTGGACCCCGAGGACCGCCACGTGCTGCGCGGGCTGGTGGTGCGCGAGTCCGACCGCCTGAGCCGGCTGCTCACCGAGTTCCTGGACTTCGCCCGCGTGCACGTGCGCGACCCCGGCCCCGTGGCGGTGGATGCCCTGGCGCGGCACGTGGCGGACCTGGTGCGGGCCCACCCGCAGGCGGAGGGGTGCGAGGTGAGCGTCCTTCCCCCCGGTGGCCCCGTGCCCCCGCGGGTCCGCGGCGACGAGGACCTGCTGCACCGCGCGCTGCTGAACCTGGTGCTGAACGGGGTGCAGTGGGCGGGGCCCGGCGGCGAGGTGGAGGTGGGGGTGGACGTGGTGCGCACCAACCTGGTCTCCGGCGACGCCGAGGAGGGCGACGCGGTGCGGGTGCGGGTGCGCGACACCGGCCCCGGCATCGCCGAGGAGGACGCGGAGAAGGTCTTCACCCCCTTCTTCACCCTGCGGCCGGGGGGGACCGGGCTGGGGCTGGCGCTGGTGCAGCGGGCGGCCGAGGCGCACGGCGGCATCGTCTACGCCGACGCGCGGGAGGGGCGGTGGGGGGCGACCTTCACGCTGTACCTGCCCGCGCTCGGCTCCGATCCGAACGAAGGGAGCGACACGTGAGCAAGCCCAAGATCCTGGTGGTCGACGACGAGACCGCCATCCTGGACACCCTGCGCATCCTGCTGCGCCGCGAGGGGTTCGAGGTGGTCACCGCCGTGGGGGGCCAGCAGGGGGTGGACCGCATCTCCGACGAGAAGCCCGACGTGGTGCTGAGCGACGTGCGGATGCCCGGCGTGGGAGGGCTGGAGGTGCTGCTGGCGGCCCGGGAGGCCGACCCCGCGCTCCCGGTCATCCTGATGACGGCCCAGGCGTCGCTGCAGACGGCCATCCGCGCGGTGAACGAGGGCGCCTTCCACTACGTGCAGAAGCCGTTCGCCAACGACGAGCTGGTCGCCATCTGCCGGCGCGCCGCCGAGCACCGCCAGCTCCGCCGCGAGAACCAGGCGCTCAAGACGGAGATCCAGCGGCACCAGCGCGGCGAGCTGGTGCGCCCCATCGGCAAGAGCCGCCGCTTCCTGGACGTCCTGCGGATGGCCGAGACGGTGGGGCCCACCGACTCCACCGTGCTCGTCAACGGCGAGTCGGGCACCGGCAAGGAGGTGCTGGCTCGCTACATACACGAGCTGTCGTCGCGCTCCGGCGGCCCCTTCGTCTCCATCAACTGCGGCGCCCTTCCCGAGAGCCTGCTGGAGTCGGAGCTCTTCGGCCACGTGCGGGGCTCGTTCACCGGGGCCGTGCGCGACAAGCAGGGCCTGTTCGTGGCGGCGCGCGAGGGGACGTTCTTCCTGGACGAGGTGGGCGAGATGACGCCCGCCATCCAGGTGAAGCTCCTGCGCGTGCTGCAGGAGCGCGAGGTGATCCCCGTGGGCGCCACCGAGGCCATCCCGGTGGACGTCCGCATCATCGCCGCCACCAACCGCGACCTGGACGAGGAGATCCGCCGCGGCGGCTTCCGCAGCGACCTCTTCTACCGCCTGAACGTCATCACCCTCACCCTTCCGCCGCTGCGCGACCGCGCCGAGGACGTGCCCCTGCTGGCCGAGCACTTCCTGGTGAAGTTCGCCGCCCAGCGTGGGCGGCAGACGTTCTCCCTGGCGCCCGAGACGGTGCAGGCGCTGCAGGGGTACGACTGGCCCGGCAACGTGCGCGAGCTGGAGAACGCCCTGGAGCGCGCCGCCGTGCTGACTCCCGGCACGGAGCTGCACCCCGACGTCCTCCCGGCCCGCATCACCGAGCGCGCGCCGCAGCCCCTGGTCGCCGCCTCCCTGCCGCCCAACCCCACGCTGGAGATCATCGAGCGGGCGTACATCCACTGGGTGCTCTCGTCCGAGAACGGCAACAAGACGCGCGCGGCGGAGGTGCTGGGAATCGACCCCTCGACCCTGTACCGCAAGCTGCTGCGCTACGGGATGGAGCAGTAGGGGTCCTCCGACGAAGCCGCCCTCGATCTCCGAGGGGGATCACCGTCGGCGACTCCGGCCACCGGCCTCCGACGTGGGCCGGGCGGGCGGTACGAAAGATGCCTTTCCGTCCCCGCCGCCTCGCGCGCTCCGGCGGGACGGCGGGGAGCGGCGTGCCGCCGTGCCCTCCCCGCGGCATCCGGCGGGCACACCCGGAGGGCCCCATGCGGATCCTGGTCGCGGACGACGACGCCGCCGGCGCGCGGGCGCTCGCGTGCCTGCTGGAGCTGCTGGGCCACCACGTGGTGGGTCCCGCCGCGGACGGCGCGCAGGCGGTGGACCTGGCCGGGAGCGAGCGCCCGGACCTGGCGATCCTGGACGTCGACATGCCCGGCGTCTCCGGACTGGAGGCCGCCGCCACCCTCACCCGGCGACGCGCCATCCCCCTCATCCTGCTCGCCGGCCACAGCGACCCCGCGCACCTGGAGCGGGCCGCCGCGCTCCCCGTGTTCTGCTGGCTCCCCAAGCCCGCCCACCCCGACGCCCTGGTGCCCGCCATCCGCCTGGCCCGCGCGCGCTTCGAGGAGTGGGCGCTGCTGCAGGGCGCGCTGGGGGAGATGCGCCGGCGCCTGGAGGAGCGGAAGACGGTGGAGCGCGCCAAGGGGATCCTGATGGAGACGCGCGGGATCTCCGAGGCCGACGCCCACCGCCTGCTGCAGCGGCAGAGCTAGCAGCGCGGCCGCCCCCTGCTGCTGGTGGCGCGCGCCGTGGTGGCCGCCGCCGTGCTGGCCGCCCGCCGCGTTCCCGGCGCCGCG
>JASLAX010000116.1 GCA_030146875.1 Longimicrobiaceae bacterium | reverse complement strand
GGCCGGCCCCCCGCCCCGGCCGGCCCCCCGCCCGCCTGGGGCCGCCGGACGCGAGGCGGGCGCCGGGGGGATCCCCGGGCGCCCTCCTCCGTTCGTGGGTGCCGCCATGAAGGGTGCTGCGATGCGCGAACGGGCTGCGCGGCCCGCCGGCCGGGAGATGGGAGAGAGAAGCGGGATCGAGAAAGGGCGACGATTCTAAGGGCGGTGACGGAACCCCCGGCGTGGCGGTGGAAAAGGCAACCGACGTGCCGTGGCGCGTCCGTCCGGGGGGCTGATCCTAACCCTCAGTGGGACGGCGACTTCGATCCGATCGTCGACCTCGGCCGCAGAGAGGCCGCAGCCCGCCACCGCCTCGTTGTGGTCGCTCCCGCCACGAAACGGCCGCACCGGAACGGTGCGGCACGTCCCGTGGGCGCCGCTCAGACGGGGGCGGCGATCCAGTTGACGTGCCACTTCCAGGAGTTCGCGACCGCGGGGTCGATGGCGCCGTCCAGGAAGGAGACGTAGACGCGGAATCCGGTGGCGGTGGGGGCGTAGACCGACGAGCCTCCCGTCGTCCTCCAGTGGCAGGAGTCGCCGCCCAGGGAGGGGACGTACACGGGCGTGCCCGAGAGCCCCGCCGCGCTGGTGTCCACGTCCACGAAGATGCCGCTGTCGCCGTACTGCTGCCACGCCGTGGCGCCGGGGACCGTGCGCCCGGTGGGGAGGCGCGGGACCATTCTCTCCATCGCGCCTCCCATCGCCTGGCCGGGAAAGGTGTCGCTCATCGTGGGGTCTCTCCGTGCGGGGGTTCTGCGGCGGGTGCAGGGAAGCCTCCCGCCGCGGCCTGGAGCGGCCACCGGGTGAACGGAGCGGCGGGACCGTGCCTCCCGCGGCGAGGGTGGACGAAGGGGGGAAACCGGCCACGGACCAGGGGAGACGATGCGGGGGCGATGCGGGACGGCGGGCAGGCTGCGGGGGCGGGAGGGGGATGTCGGTTGACGCCAACCACTTGCGCCGCTACGTTCGAAATCCGCATCATTTCCCGCCGCATTCTGCGGCGCCTCCCAGGCACGAGGTTCTCCCCATGCATCCTGTCGCCCGCCGCTCCGCCGTGCTCGCCGTCGCCTTCTCGCTGGCGCTCTCCGCGTGCGAGTCCGGCCCCAGCAGCCCCACCCGCCCCGCCACCGGGGCCGGTGCCCGCGCGGGCGAGGTGGCCGACGAGCCCGAGATCTCCGAGGAGCGGGTCCGGGAGATCTGGGCGTCGGACGAGGTGCAGCAGGTGCTGACGCTGCAGTCCGAGTTCGTCCGCCGCGTGGACGCCGCCGTGGAGCGCGGCGTGGCGGTCGACGAGATCCGCGCCGCCGCCACCGCCGCCGTGGGCGAGGGCAACGACGACGCCGCCCTCGCCGAGCTGCTCTTCGAGAGCCGCGAGGAGGCCGACGAGTACGTGGCCACCCTGCAGGAGGCGCGCTTCGCCGTGACCGCCGCCTTCCCCGAGGTGGCCGCGGCGGAGGAGGACCTGGAGCCGTCCGCCTGCGCGCTGGGCACCGGGGCGGTCGACACCTTCTTCGACCGCTTCGAGGCGAGCCGCTCCGCGCAGCTCGACCCGACGATCGACGGCGCCGCCGGCCGCACCAGCGTGCCCACGTGCGGCTCGTACTGGAAGCAGATCAAGCTCCTGGGCTGTGCCGGCCTCTGCTCCGCCTCCACGGCCGGGCTGGGCACGGTGCTGTGCGGGTGGGGATGCTGGTGCATGCTCTGCTCGACGAACTCGGCGGTCGGCGAGGCGATGTGCTGACGGCGCGGCCGGGGACGCGGTTCCCGGCTGCACGAACGGCGGCCGGTGGAGGCGCCGTCCTCTTCCGTTCGAGTCCCGTCCCCCCCCGGCCCCTGGCCTCGCGCGCGCGAGCGCGCTAGGTTTGCGACGCCCGGAACCCCCGCGTTCCGCCGGCACCCGGCCGTGTTTGCGGGGTATGGATCCCACCCGCGCGCGCCGCCCTCGGCGCGCGTCGCGCAACGGCGTACCTGGAACAGGCGAATGGCCGACGAGAACACCCCCGGGCAGGACGAGCCGCAGGTCCCCACCCGGTCGCGGGTCCTTCCCCGGCTGATCGAGGACGAGATGCGCGAGTCGTTCATCGACTACTCGATGAGCGTGATCGTGCAGCGGGCGCTGCCCGACGTTCGCGACGGGCTCAAGCCCGTGCACCGGCGCATCCTGTACGCCATGCACGAGGCCGGGCTCCTTCCCACCCGCGCCTACAAGAAGAGCGCGACGGTGGTGGGCGACGTGCTGGGCAAGTACCACCCGCACGGCGACACCGCCGTCTACGACTCGCTCGTCCGCATGGTGCAGGACTTCTCGCTGCGCTACCCGCTCATCGACGGCCAGGGCAACTTCGGCTCGGTGGACGGCGACTCGGCGGCGGCCTACCGCTACACCGAGGCGCGCCTGGCGGCCATCGCCTCCGAGATGCTGGCGGACATCGACCGCGAGACGGTCGACTTCTCCCCCAACTTCGACGACCGGCTCCAGGAGCCCACCGTCCTGCCGGCGCGGCTGCCGAACCTGCTGGTGAACGGCTCCAGCGGCATCGCCGTGGGCATGGCCACCAACATCCCGCCTCACAACCTGCGCGAGGTGGTGGACGCCTGCATCCACCTGATCGAGAACCCCGACGCCACGGGCGAGGACCTGCAGCGCTACGTGCGCGGCCCGGACTTTCCCACCGGCGGCGTGATCTACGGCCGCGACGGCATCCGCGAGGCCTACGAGACCGGCCGCGGCCGCGTGGTGATCCGCGCCCGCGCCGCCATCGAGGAGCGCGAGGGCGGCAAGGGCGAGCGCATCGTGGTGACCGAGATCCCCTTCCAGGTCAACAAGGCGCGGCTCATCGAGTACATCGCCGAGCTGGTGCGCGACCGCAAGCTGGAGGGGATCAGCGACCTGCGCGACGAATCGGACCGGGACGGCATGCGGATCGTGATCGAGCTGAAGCGCGACGCGATCCCGCACATCGTGCTGAACCAGCTCTACAAGCACACGCAGATGCAGAGCACCTTCGGCGTGATCATGCTGGCCCTGGTGGGCGGCGTGCCGAAGGTCCTGCCGCTGCTGAGCATGCTGCAGCACTTCATCGACCACCGGCACGACGTGGTGGTGCGCCGCGCGCAGTTCGAGATGCGCAAGGCCAAGGAGCGCGAGCACATCCTGGAGGGGCTGAAGATCGCCGTCGACAACATCGACGAGGTCATCGCCATCATCCGGGGCTCCGACACCACGCAGGAGGCGGGGGAGCGGCTGCGGACGCGCTTCGGGCTCTCGGACCGGCAGTCCGACGCCATCCTGAACATGCGCCTGGCGCGCCTGACCGGGCTGGAGATCGAGCAGCTCGAGGCCGAGCTGACCGAGGTGCGCGCCACCATCGCCGACCTGACGGAGATCCTGGGCTCGCGCGAGCGGCGGATGACCATCATCCGCGAGGAGCTGCGCGAGGTGGCCGACCGCTACGGCGACGAGCGCCGCACCGACATCCTGGGCGAGAGCGGGGCCTTCACCATCGAGGACCTGATCGCCGACGAGGAGATGGTCATCACCGTATCGCACGCGGGCTACGTGAAGCGCGTGCCGGTGGCCACCTACCGGGCGCAGGCCCGCGGCGGGCGCGGGATCAGCGGCATGCAGACCAAGGAAGAGGACTGGGTCGAGCAGATCTTCCTGGCCAGCACGCACGACTACCTGATGTTCTTCACCCGCGAGGGCCAGTGCTACTGGCTCAAGGTGCACGAGATCCCGCAGGGGTCGCGCACGTCGCGGGGCAAGCCGATGGTGAACCTGATCGAGATCAAGTCCGACGAGAAGATCGCGGCGCTGGTCCCGGTGCGCGAGTTCTCGGCCGACCGCTCGCTGATCTTCGCCACCCGCAACGGCGTGGTGAAGAAGACGGCGCTGGCCGCCTACGGCAACCCGCGGCGGGTGGGGCTGAACGCCATCAACGTGGTGGAGGGCGACGAGCTGATCGACGTGCAGGTGGCCGACGGCGGCTGCGAGGTGGTGCTGGCCACGCGCGACGGCATGGCGATCCGCTTCCACGAGGAGGACGTGCGCGAGATGGGGCGCGCCACCACCGGCGTGCGCGGCATCTCGCTGCAGGAGGGCGACCTGGTCGTGGGGATGGTGGTGGTGAAGGCCGGCTCCTCGCTGCTGGTGGTCACCGAGACGGGGATGGGGAAGCGCACCGACGTGGAGGCCTACCGCAAGCAGTACCGCGGCGGCAAGGGCGTGATCAACATCAAGATCGGCGACAAGACCGGGCGCGTGGTGGCCATCAAGGAGGTGCACCCCGGCGACGAGCTCATGATCATCACCCGCGAGGGGATCGTGAACCGGCAGCCGGTGGACGGGATCCGCGTGATCGGGCGCAACACGCAGGGCGTGCGGCTCATCACCCTGAGCTCCAGGGACCTGGTGATGGACGTGGCCCGCGTGGTCTCCGAGACCGAGATCGAGGAGGCGGTGGAGCAGGCCGTGGAGCAGGCGGAGCAGGGCGGCGAGGCCGGAGCCCTGGCCGAGGCGCCCACCGTCGTCGAGTCGGCCGGAGCCGACGACGTGGAGCCGTTCATGTCCGAGGACGACGGCGCCGACGAGGTCTGATCCCCCGGCCGTTCCGGCGTCCGACGGAGTGAACGACAGCGCCCCCGCCCGGGAGACCGGGCGGGGGCGCTTCGTCGTGCAACTCCTGCTTCCGTGGCGCGCCGCGGCGACGGGATCGCACGCGGAGCGGCCGTCGGCAGGCTAGCCCGCGAAGGCGGGCTTCGCGTAGTCGTTGCAGCGATTTTCAATCGCCGGCAGCGGCGCGCCGGCAAGGGCAGGCCCGATCCGCACACCGGGGGCGTGAAGCCCCCGGCTAAGGACGGCGATCGTCCTCCGGACGACCCATCCGCGGTTGAGGGGCGACGGGGCGCATCGGCCGACCCGCCCACCGGGGGCGTGAAGCCCCCGGCTGGCTACCACGATCGTCCCTGCGGGACTCCCCGGCGGCGGGCAGGCGCCCGTCTCGTGGACGGAGGAGCGGAGCGGCCGTCGGCAGGACAGCCCGCGAAGGCGGGCTTCGCGTAGTCGTTGCAGCGATTTTCAATCGCCGGCAACGGGCGGCCTCCGACGATGCCCGAAGCGCCCACTGTCACCCGTCCTCGCTCCCCCCCTCCATCAGTTGCGCCGGCTCGGCCTTCGCGGCCGGCGCGGCGGGTTGCGGCGGCGGCGCTCGGCCTCGGCTTTCCGGCGGATCTCGGCGCGGCGGCGGGCCTCGATCTCCGCGGCGACGGCGGTGCCGGCGCGCGGGGTGATGGGGCGGTCGGTGATGGCGCGCGCCGCGGCGTCGTGGACGGCCATGCGCACCTGGAGCATGCGCCCCTGCG
The DNA here is from genome assembly GCA_030146875.1 of Longimicrobiaceae bacterium. Taxonomy (GTDB): domain Bacteria; phylum Gemmatimonadota; class Gemmatimonadetes; order Longimicrobiales; family Longimicrobiaceae; genus JASLAX01. The sequence continues at coordinate 1,096 of JASLAX010000116.1, read as the reverse complement.
AGGCGTCCGCGTAGGTGCGGTTGGTGAGCAGCACCACGAACAGGTCGCGGTCCGGGTCGATCCAGAGCGACGTGCCGGTGAAGCCCGTGTGGCCGTACGAGCGGGCGGAGAACCAGCTTCCCGCCGACGAGCGGGCGGCGGGGACGTCCCAGCCCAGCGCGCGCTTCCCCGCCTGCCCGCCGCCGCGCGTGAACTCGCGCACGGTGGCGGAGGAGAAGACGCGGCGGGACCCGTAGCGCCCCCCGTCCAGCAGGGTCCGCGCGAGCACGGCCACGTCCGGCGCGGTGGAGAAGAGGCCCGCGTGCCCCGCCACGCCGCCCAGGCGGAAGGCGTTGCCGTCGTGGACCACGGCGCGCAGCGGGTAGGGGCGCTCGGAGCGCGCCGTGCCCACCGCCGTCTCGTCGCGCAGGACCAGGGGCGGCAGGTACATGGTGGATGCCATCCCCAGCGGCGCGAAGACGCGCCGGGCCAGGAAGAGGTCGGGCTCCTCCTCCGCCCGGCGGCGCACCATCTCCGCCAGCAGGATCATCCCCATGTCGCTGTACACCATGCGCTCGCCGGGGGGACGCACCAGGTCCGTGCGCAGCGTCTGCCGGAGCGCCTGCTCGGGCGAGGACGCGCTGCCGTAGAGCCACTTCCCGGCGGGAAGCCCGGAGGTGTGGGTGAGCAGGTGGCGCACGGTCACGTCGCCCTTGCCGCTGCCGCGGAAGCCGGGGACGTAGCGGCGCACCGGCGCGTCCAGCTTCACCTCGCCCGCCTCCACCAGCGCCATCACCGCCGCCGTGGTTCCCACCACCTTGGTGAGGGACGCCAGGTCCCAGAGCGTCCGGTCCACGTCCACGCGGGCGTCCCCCGGCCGGTTGCCCGTCCGGCCGTACCCCTCGCTCCACACGATCGCGTTCCCGCGGCCGACCACGACCGCGGCGCCGGTGAAGATCCCGTCGTCCACCGCCGCGCGGAGCACCCGGCCGATGCGCGCGAGCGTGTCCGCGCTCATCCCCGCGTCCGCGGGGTCGGCGCGGCGCAGGCGGGGCTCGGGGGGCCAGGCGGCGGCGGACGCGGGGCCTGGTGCGGGGCGCCCTGGCGCCCGCCCGCG
>JASLAX010000093.1 GCA_030146875.1 Longimicrobiaceae bacterium | reverse complement strand
AACACCGATGTTCATCAGATCGGTCAGCCGGTCTCCGTCCAGCCGCAGCTTGCTCACGCGTGCCATCCAGGCCTCCTGGGCTCAGGTCTGGATGGAATCTTACACCACGGTAAATACAAAGTAAACGGTATTGCGCGCAGGCGGACTTCGCGCCGTTGTTGCTGCGGCTTCAGTCGCCGGTGAGGGTTGCCGCCGACCCTTCCAGGTGCCATCCCCTGCCATCCCCGAAATCCCTCGCCTCCCGGATCCCCCATGCGCCTCCGCTCGGTCCTCCCCGCGATCCTCCTCCTCTCCGCGACGGCAGCGATCCCCGGCGTGGCGGAGGAGCCCGGGGCCGCGCGGCTCCCGGGGCTGTCGGCGTGCACGGTCGGTGGGATGGCGGCTCGGTGCGGCACGGTGGAGGTGTTCGAGAGCCGCGCCGCCCGCGGGAGGAAGATCCCCGTGCGGGTGGTGGTGCTGCCGGCCAGCGGGCCCGCGCCGCTCTCCGACCCGCTCGTGTACCTCTCCGGGGGGCCGGGGACGGCGGCCTCCCAGTCGGCTGGGTGGATCGCGCGGTCGATGGAGCCGCTCCGGCGCGAGCGCGACCTGCTGTTCGTGGACCAGCGCGGGACGGGGGGGTCCAACGTGCTGAACTGCGACCTGTTCGGGCACCCCGACTCGCTCCAGTCCTGGCTGGGGGACTTCATGGCGATGGACGCGGTGCGGCGCTGCCGCGCGGAGCTGGAGCGCGGCGCCGACCTGACAGCGTACACCACCACCGCGTTCGCGCACGACCTGGAGGAGGTGCGCGCCGCCCTGGGGTACGATCGCCTCAACCTGTACGGCGGGTCGTACGGCACGCGCTCCGCGCAGGAGTACCTGCGCCGCTACCCGGCCCGCGTGCGCTCCGCGGTGCTGGAGGGCGTGCTGTCGCCGCAAACGGCGTGGCCGGCCGGCTTCGGCCCGGACAACGACCGCGCGCTGTACGGGGTGGTGGGCGAGTGCGAGCGCGACACGGCGTGCCGCGCCGCGTATCCCCGCCTTCGCGAGGAGGTGCGCGAGCTGCCGCGCCGCCTGGCCCGCGGCCCCGTACCGGTGGTGATCCCCCACCCGCGCACCGGCGAGCCCGCGCGCGTGCTGCTGTCGCGCGACCTGTTCGGCGAGGCCGTGCGCTACATGCTCTACGGCTCCGGCCAGGCCGGGCTGGTGCCGGCGGTGGTCCACGCCGCCGCGGAAGGCGACTTCGTTCCCGTGGCCGAGCAGGCGCTCTCGGGCCGCAGGACGATCGTGACCGACGGCGCCATGGGCCTGTACCTCTCCGTCACCTGCGCCGAGGACCTGCCGTACGTGCCCCGCTCGCGCACGCTGATGCGCCGGGAGGAGGGCACCCTGCTCGGCGTCTACCGCCTGACGCAGCAGGCGGCGGCGTGCGCCGCCTGGCCCCGCGGCGCCATCCCCGCCGACTTCCACGAGCCGGTGCGGACGGACGTTCCGGTGCTCCTCGTCTCGGGCGAATGGGACCCCGTCACCCCGCCGCGCGGCGCCGAGGAGGCCATGCAGCGGATGACGCGCGCGCTGCACCTGGTGATCCCCAGCGGCGGCCACTCGCCGGAGGGGCTGCGCGGGGCGGACTGCGTGCAGGAGCTGATCGTGGCGTTCGTCCGGGCGGGGGCGGTCGACGGGTGGGACCGCTCCTGCCTGCGCGACGTGGGCCGCGCTGGCTTCGCGCCGCCGCTGCGCCCCGACCCCGCGATCGCGCTGGAACCCGCCGTGCTCGCGCGCTTCGCCGGCCGCTACGGCGGCGACGTGGCCGCGCGGGTGGGGGTGCAGGGCAGCGTGCTGTCCCTGACGATCGTGGACGGACCCACCTTCCTGCTCGTTCCCACCTCGCCCACGCGCTTCAAGGTGGTGGGGATGCCCGGCTCCTACGTGGAGGCGTCGGAGCGGGACGGAAAGCCCACCCTCGCGTTCCGCGACGGCGGCGAGGTGAGGGCGCGGCTCACGCGGGAAGGTCCGTGACGCCGCGAACCCGCGACGGCGTCCTTCGTCGCGGGTGAGAGGACGGCCGGCCGGCACACCGACGACGGCCGGCGTTCCCGCCGGCATAGGACGACCCGCCGGCTCCCCATCCGCGGCCCACCCTCCACCCCCGTGCCCCCCAGATGCGCATCCGCCGTCTCCTTCCCGCGCTCCTCCTCTCCGTCGCGTACGCGCCTCGGGCGACGGCTCAGCAGCCCGCGGCCGCGGGCCTGCCGGGGCTCTCGGCGTGCGAGGTGGGCCCGTTCCGCGCGCGGTGCGGGACGGTGGAGGTGTTCGAGAACCGGAGCGTGCGCGGGCGGAAGATCGCGCTCCGGGTGGTGGTGCTGCCGGCGAGCGGGCCCTCGCCCACGTCCGATCCCGTGGTCTACGTGGCGGGCGGACCCGGGTCGGCGGCGACGGAGGCGGCGTCGTGGATCGGGCGCGAGCTGGCGCCGCTCACGCGCGACCGCGACCTGGTGTTCGTGGACCAGCGCGGCACCGGCGGGTCCAACCGGCTGGCGTGCGACCTGTTCGGCGAGCGCGACTCGCTGCAGGGCTGGCTGGGCTCCATGCTCCCGGTGGATGCGGTGCGGCGCTGCCGCGCGGAACTGGAGGGCCGGACGGACCTGGCGGCCTACACCACCGCGGACCACGTGCAGGACCTGGAGGAGGTGCGCGTCGCCCTCGGCTACGAGCGCCTGAACCTGTACGGCACGTCGTACGGAACGCGCGTGGCGCAGGAGTACCTGCGGCGCTTTCCGGCGCGCGTGCGGAGCGCCGTGCTGCAGGGCGTGGTTCCGCCGCAGGCCACCATGCCCACCCTGTTCGGGCGCGACGCCGACCGCGCGCTGGCGGGGGTGGTGGAGGACTGCGAGCGCACGCCGGCCTGCCACGCGCAGTTCCCCCGCCTGAAGGACGAGGCGCGCCTGCTGCGCCGCGTCCTGCCCCCCGGGCCCGTGCGGGTGGAGATCCTGCACCCCCGCACCGGTGAGCCCACCACCGTCACCCTGTCGCGGCAGGTCCTGGGCGAGGGGATCCGGCGCCTCCTGTACGCCCCCGTCCGCGCGGCGCTGGTCCCGGCCGTGGTCCACGCGGCAGCGCGGGGCGACTTCGCGCCCGCGGCCCAGGAGGCGCTGGCCGGAAGGCTCCTGTTCGGCGCCAGCCCGGCGGGCCTCTTCCTCTCCGTCACCTGCGCCGAGGACCTGCCGTACGTCCCCCGAACGCGCTCGCTGCTGGCGGAGGAGGACGGCACGCTCCTGACCGCCGCGCGCCTCGCGCAGCAGACGGAGGCGTGCTCCGCGTGGCCGCGCGCCGCCATCCCGCCCGACTTCCACGAGCCGGTCGCGACGGACGTGCCCGTCCTGCTCCTCTCGGGCGAGTGGGACCCGGTCACGCCGCCCCGCCAGGGCGAGGAGGCGAAGCAGCGGATGACGCGCGCGCTGCACCTGGTCGTGCCGGACGGCGGCCACTCGCCCGAGGGGCTGCAGGGCGCCGCCTGCGTGCCGCACCTGATCGCGTCCTTCATCCAGGCGGGGGCGATCGAGGGATGGGACCGCTCGTGCCTGCAGGGCATCCGCCGCAACCGCTTCGCGCCGCCGCTGCGGAGTGCCCGCCCCGTCGCGATGGATGCCGCCGCGTTGGAGCGGCTCGCCGGCCGCTATGCGGGCGACGCGGAGGCGCGGGTGACCGCCTCCGCCGGGACGCTCTCCCTCGCCTTCGACGACGGCCCGACCTTCGTGCTCGTCCCCATCGTGCCCACGCGATTCCAGGTCGTGGGGATGCTGGGGCGCGAGGCGGAGGTGACGGAGGCCGGCGGGAAGGTGACGCTCTCCGTGCTGCAGGGCGGGGAGGTGGTGACCCGGCTGACGCGGGAAGGGACCTGACCGACCGGCCGCGCCGGTGAGCCCGCGCCTCCGGGTGAGTCGGCCGTCGTCGCCAGCGCGGGTCCCCGGAAGGAGCCGAGGCTCCCTCCGGGGTCGTTTCGCGTCCGCCGACGCCGGGTATAACCCGCCGCCTACGGGATGCGGATGCCCCCCGTCACCCTGCCGGTGACGGACGCCCCCGTCCCCAGCACCCCGCCCGCCGCCGCGCCCACCGACCCCGCCGCCCCGGCGGAGGCACCCGCCCCGCGCCCCACGATCCCCGGGTCGCCCCGCGCCGCGGCCGCGGCGATGGCTCCGTCGCTGGACCCCGCCCGCAGCCGCGAGGCGATGGAGGCCGCCGCCTCCGCGAAGCTCCCGCTCCGCTCCCCCAGCGTCGCCAGCGCCCGCAGCGAGGC
>JASLAX010000055.1 GCA_030146875.1 Longimicrobiaceae bacterium | reverse complement strand
GGGTGCGGGGTATGGCTGGGGTGGCGCCCAGGTGGTTGACGGGCCCGTCGGTGGGGCCGGGGGCCCCCCTCACCCCCGCCCCCTCTCCCCCGTGGGTTGTGGGGTGCCCTGCCGTTGGGGCGCGCGGGCGGTGATGGCCGGCGCACGGCAACAATGCCCCCTTCCTCGACTCCCCCATCCTGCCACTACCCCGTCTTCCGATCGGCCCAGCCGCTGTTCATCCAACCGCTGCCCTGCCCGTGACACTGCCGCCCTTGCCGCTCCGCGCGCGCCGGGTAGTTTCCGCCGGATGACACCCTCCGACCTTCCGCCCGGCGGCGAGCTCCCGCCCGACGACGCGCTCCCGTCCGTCTCTTCGGCCGACGCTGGAACCGCCGCGGAGCCCGCGGATCACACGCGGCTGCAGGAGCTGGCGCACGGGTGCGGGGTGTTCGCGGCGCGGCGGCACGTCTTCCTGTGCTGCGACCAGACGAAGCCCAAGTGCTGCGACCGGGAGCGGTCGCTGGTGGCGTGGGACTACCTGAAGCGGCGGCTGAAGGAGGAGGGGCTCACGCCGGGCGGGGGCGTCTACCGCACCAAGGCGAACTGCCTGCAGATCTGCGAGGACGGGCCGGTCGCCGTCGTCTATCCCGAGGGGACGTGGTACCGCGGGTGCGACCCGCCGGTGCTGGAGTGCATCGTCCGCGAGCACCTGATGGGCGGGCGTCCGGTGCAGGAGCACGTCTTCGCCGTCCACCCGCTGCCGGGCGACGCCAGCGACGTCGACCCGCCGCGCCACTGAGGAGCGCGAGACCATGGACCAGCCCCGGCTGCAGACCGAGCGCCTCCTGCTGCGCCCCCTCACCCTGGCGGACGCGCCCGCCGTCGCGCGCCTGGCGGGCGACAGGCGCATCGCCGCCACCACCCTCCACATCCCGCACCCGTATCCCGAGGAGCGGGCGGTGGAGTGGATCGGCACCCAGGCGCAGGAGGGGATGAGCGCGTCCTCGTTCGTCTTCGGGGTCGTGCTGAAGGACGGCGGAGAGCTGGTGGGCGCCGTGGGCCTGAGCCTGGCCGCGCAGCACGAGCGCGCCGAGATCGGCTACTGGGTCGGCGTGCCCTGGTGGGGCCAGGGGCTCGTCACCGAGGCGTGTCGCGCCGTGATCGGCTGGGCGTTCGGCGAGCTGCGGCTGGGCCGCGTGCACGCGCACCACATGGAGGGCAACGAGGCCTCCGGCGCGGTGATGCGCAAGCTGGCGATGAGCTACGAGGGGCGCCTGCGGAAGCACGTGGTGAAGTGGGGCGAGCCGCGCGACATCGAGTGCTACGGGGTGCTGCGGGAGGAGTGGACGGGGTAGAGGACGGGCCTCGCGCGGAGGCGCCGAGACGGGGCGTCGCCGGCGCTCGTCGGGGGAGGTGGGCACCGGTCCGGTGTCCACCTCCTTCCCGTTTCGAGAGGGTGCCCCTTCGAGAACGGCGGAGGTGCGGACGCGTCTCGCCCCCCGCGCCTCCGCGTCCGTCCGCGCCTCCGCGCGGGACCTCAGCCGGGGCCGGCGCGACGAGCCGCCACCTCCTCCAGCGCGGAGACGTAGCGCTCCGCCACCGCCGTCCACGCGAATCGCGAGGCCACCGACCGGACGGACCGCGCGGAGAGCGCCGCCAGCGCGTCGCGGTCGTCGCGGTAGCGCAGGACGGCGGCGACGAAGGCGTCGGCGTCGCCGCTGGGGAGCAGGTGCCCGTTCTCCCCCTCCTCCACCACGTCGAGGATGCCTTCGAGGGCGGAGCCCAGGACGGGCATCCCCGAGAGCCCCGCCTCCGTCTGCACGATCCCGAAGCCCTCCATGTCGCCCGGCACCGGCACGTTGGGCATCACGAACAGGTCCGCGCCGCGGTAGAGCCGCCGCAGGTCGTCCTCCGACACCCGCCCCAGCAGGTGCACGCGTCCCCCCAGGCCGCGGCGCGCGGCGGCCTCGCGGATGGCGGGGGTCGTGGGCCCCTCGCCGGCGAGCAGGAAGTGGACGTCGGCGGGCAGGCGCGGCATCACCGCGTCGGCGAACCACGCGAAGCCCTTCCGCTCCTGGTGCCGCCCCACGCTGCAGAGGAGCAGCGCGCCGTCCTCCACCTTCCCCGCCAGCCCCAGCCCCGCCAGCATCTCGGCCTGCGCCGCGCCCCGGTCCCCGGGAGGCGTGAACTCCGCCGGGTCGATGCCGGGAGGGACGATGCGCATCCGCCCGGGGTCCACGCCGCGCGCGGCGCACTCCGCCGCGGTGGCGCGGCTCAGGGGGAAGAGGACGTCGAAGCGGGGGAGGAAGCGCCGCACCAGCCACTGCACCGGCGCGGAGGGGAGGGTGACGTCCAGCCCGTTGGGGATCAGCGACGAGACCGCCCCCGCGCGACGCACGCGCCCGCCCGCCAGGGTCAGCACCGACGCGGTCACCGTCGAGGTGAAGAGGACGGCCTCGATCCCCTCCCGCTCCACGGTCCGCGGCAGCTCGCGCAACAGGCGGAGGAGGAAGCCCGGCATCCGCCGGTGCGTGTCCTCCCACGCCGTCTCCAGCACCAGCTCGTGCAGCCGGACGCGCGGATGCGCGGCCAGGGCGCCGCGCAGGCCCGACGCCAGCCGCTGCATCCCGCCCACGTTGCTCTCCGGCCGCCCGGGCAGGGGGAGCGAGTGCGTGACGTAGAGGAGCCGCACCGTCAGCGCGCCGCGGCCGGCCGCCGGGGGAGGACGCCCCGCCTCACCGCGCGACCTCCACCTCCACGGCGTTGTCGTAGAACACCGCGCCCCCGCCGAAGTCCGTGACCCCCTGCGAGGTGGTGTCGTTCACCGTGTGGCCGCCCTCCGATCCCTTCGCCCAGCGCACGCCGTAGGAGACGGCCACGCCCGGCCGCACGTCGTCCGTGGGGTGCGCCACCGCCGTGAAGTGGCCGCGGTCGTTCCAGATGCGCACGCGGTCGCCCTCCGCGATCCCGCGCTCCGCCGCCTCGGCCGGGTGCAGGAGCAGCTTCGCCTCCCCCGCGGCCTTCGACAGCGCGGGGACGTTCACGAACGTGGAGTTCATGAACGGGTGCTCCGGCGGGGAGAGGAGCGTCAGCGGGAAGGCGCGCGCCCGCTCCGGGTTCGCGTCCATCCCCTCCGCCGGCGGCGTGTAGGTCGGCAGGGGATCGAGGCCGAGCGCCTCCAGCTCCGGCGCCAGGATCTGGATGCGGCCGCTGGGCGTGTTGGTTCGCCCCGGCTCCGCGTACGGCGCGTACTCCGCGGGCAGGTCCAGCCGCGCATAGCCCGTCTCCAGCAGGCGCTCCATCGTGATCCCCTTCAGGGCGGGGTCGGGCGAGTCCAGGGCGGTGCGGACGAGGTCCACATCCGATTCCGCGAGCTCCGGCTCCCGCAGCCCCATCCGCGCCGCGATGCGGCGGAAGATCTCGGCGTTGGAAAGGCTCTCGCCCACGGGCGGGATGGAGGGGCGGTTCAGGGTGACGTAGTGGTGGCCGTACGAGTGGTGGACGTCCCAGTGCTCGAGCTGCGTCGTGGCGGGAAGAACCCAGTCGGCCCAGTCGGCCGTGTCCGTCTGGAAGTGCTCCAGCACGACCGTGAACAGGTCCTCGCGCGCCAGGCCCTGCCGCACGCGGCGCAGGTCGGGGGCCACGGCGCCGGGGTTGGAGTTGTAGACGACCAGCGCCTTCACCGGCGGCCCGCCCACCCCCGCGTCGGGGGCGGTGAGCGCCTCGCCCAGCCGCACCATGTTGATGGTGCGCGTGCCGGGCGGGATCCAGTCCGGCCGCTCCAGCCCCGCCGAGTTCATCTTGAACGCCCCCGAGGTGGAGAGCGTCGCGCCGCCGCCCACGTCGCGCCAGGCGCCCGTAACCGCGGGGAGCAGGGAGACGGCGCGCACCGCCATCCCCCCGCCCGCGTGGCGCTGCATCCCGTAGTTCAGCCGGATGAAGGCGGGCCGGGTGAGGGCGTAGTCGCGCGCCAGCCCCTCGATCGCCTCGGCCTCCAGCCCCGTCACCGACGCCGTCCTCCGCGGGTTCCACTCGCCTGCGCGGTCCCGCAGCGCCTCCCACCCCACGGTGTGCGTTCGCAGGTACTCGCGGTCCTCCAGCCCCTCGCGGAAGATCACGTGCATCATCCCCAGCGCCAGCGCGGCGTCCGTCCCCGGGCGGATGGGCAGGTGCAGGTCGCACTGCGCGGCGGTGCGGGTGCGGATGGGGTCGATGGCGACGAGCAGCGCCCCGCCCTCTCGCGCGCGGCGCAGCGCCGGCCAGAGGTGCGGGTTGGAGGTGAGGGTGTTGGTGCCCCAGAGCAGGACGAGCTTCGCGCGGTACGCCTCCTCGGGCGAGGGGCCGCGGCGGTCGCCGTAGGTGGCCTTCCACGCCTCGCTCCCGGCCGTCGCGCAGATCGTCCGCGCGAGCAGCGAGGCGCCGATGCGGTGGAAGAAGCGCCGGTCCATCGACCCGCCCTGCACCAGCCCCATCGTCCCTGCGTAGGAGTAGGGGAGGATGGCCTGCGGCCCGTGCGGCCCCCGCGCGATCTCCGTCAGCCTCCGCGCCACGTCGTCCAGCGCCTCGTCCCACGTCGCCGGCTCGAAGCGCCCCTCGCCCTTGGGCCCCACCCGGCGGAGCGGCGTGGTGAGCCGGTCGGCGTGGTAGGTCCGCTCCACGTAGCGGTTGACCTTGGTGCACAGGAAGCCGCGCGTGACCGGGTGCCCGGGGTCGCCCTGCACGCGCACGGCGCGGCCGTCCTTCACGTGCACCAGCATGGCGCAGGTGTCGGGGCAGTCGTGCGGGCAGGCGCCGCGGACGATGCCGTCGCGGGCGAGGGGGAGCGAGGTCTGCATGCGCGCTCGGTGGGGAGGCGGCCGGCGATCCGCGCCGCTCCGTTCGCGGAGGGGAGGACGGCCGGCGGCGGACGGGAATCTAACCGGCGGCGGCGGGGCGAGCGAGGGGGCCGGACGGCGAGCGGCCCCCCTCCCGCGGGGGGAGGAGGGCCGCGCCGCCGACGCCGGACGAGGCCCGACGTCCGCCGACCTACCAGCGCGAGCGGGAGACCGGCACGTTGATGCCGAAGACCAGGCGGAACGGGGAGAGCTCGTCCACCCGCGTCCACCGCGCCTCGGCGAAGGGGCGCACGATGGTGCTGCCCAGCCGTCCGCCGTCCAGCCCGAACACCACGTTGTAGCCGGCCTCGGTGTCGCGGTCGTCGTCCAGGTCGGTGGGGTCGAAGTCGGCGCTGGCGAACGCCACGCCCGCGCCGGCGTACAGGCCGCCCAGCCCGTCGGGCTTCACGATCACGTCGCCGTTGATCTGCCACTGCGCGTTCGCCTCGCCGAAGAGCACGTCGGCGCTGGGGACGACCTGGAGCTGGCGGACCAGGGGGATGCGGACCTGGGCGCCGGCCAGGCCCACCCGCTCGTCGAAGTCGTACCCGCCCCGCACGCCGAACCGGATGGCGTCGCCGTCGTCGTGGCGCACGCGCACCCGGGTGCGCTCGCGCCGGTCGCGGTCCCGGTCGTGGCCGTCGCGCTCGCAGACGGTGACGCGGTTCCGGCCGCTCCCGTAGGTGCGGCAGCCCTGCTGTGCCTCCACCGACCCCGCCGCCGCCAGCAGCAGGGCGAATGCCCCGACCCACGCACGTCTCATCCGTACCTCTCCTGTCCCGGGTTGAGCCGGACGGCTGCGCCGCGCGATGCGCCCGGCGAGCCGTGGATCCGGCCTTTCCCAGTTGGATGCCGGGTCCCCGGAAAGGGTTGGCGGCCCCCCTGCGCCCGTGGAAGGCACGGGAAGTGCCTTGCGTCCCCGGCAGAATCGGGGTGCGCGTCGCCCCGCCGCAGCAAACCATCCCCCGGAGCATCCCCAAGAAGCGTTCCACCATCACCGTCTTCGGAACCGCCGTCCTGATCCTGGCCGCCGCCGGGGCCACGCTGTTCCTGGGCACGCCCTCGAACGCCGACGCCCCCGCCAGCGCGTTCCAGCGCGGCTGACGCACGGTCCACGAGACGAGGGCGGCCCGCGCGAGCTTCGCGCGGGGCGCCGTTGCGTTGTGCCCGAACGTGGGCGGCGCGCCCGTCAGGGCAGGGTGAGCGTGGGCGGCGGGCAGGTGGGCAGCATCTGCTGCAACGGGGTCCGGCAGGCGCGCCCCTGGCCGGCGGGGGTGGCCCCGTAGGTGGCCACCATCGCCGACTCCGCCCCGTAGTGGGCCAGCCAGACCTGCCCGGCGGTCAGCTCGTTGCCCACCCCGATCTCGGGCGGGGTCACGTCGTTGTTCATGACGTTCTCGCGGCCGAACGACTCGTGGTACAGCCCGAACACGTGCCCCAGCTCGTGCGCCAGGAAGTTGGGCACCCCGCCCGTGCCCGAGGACATCATGGCGAAGCGCGGGGCGCACCCGTACCCCCCGTACCCCGCCATCCCCAGGACGTAGTACACGTTGATGCGCCCCTCGCGCCGCCCCACCGCCTGGATCCCGCTCTGGCAGGGGTGCGCGTTGATGATCGTGCGGAACGGCTCCGACGCCGGCTCGGCCGTCACGTCGACGATCTCCACCGGGTCGAACCGGATCCCCGCGCGCTCCCAGAGGGGCACCGCCCGCGACAGGTGGAAGTGCGCCAGCTCCGTCTGCGAGTCGCGCGGGCCCGAGACGATCCACACCGTCAGCGGCACCCGCACCGGGTCGCGCAGCCGCAGCGTGACCGTGTCGGGGGCGGGCGTCCAGCGGATCCCCGTGGCCATGGCGGGGGCGCGGCGGGGCGCGAAGGCGACCAGCTCGTCCGGCGCCTCGGCGTCGCCCGCGGGGAGCAGCAGGGCCACGGTGTCCGGCAGAGACCACCGCAGGGCCGTCCCCAGCACGAACGCCCCGGCCCGGTACCCCAGGAGCTGGAGCGGCCGCTCCCCGCCCGAGCCCTGCACGACCGCCACGTCCACCTCCGAGGCGCCGAGGAGCCCCGCCGTGAAGGTGAGGGACGAGGGCGATACGCCCGCCGCGTCCACGGTCGCCGTCACCCGCAGGGGCGGCTCGCCCGTGCCCAGGGTCCACACCGCGGCGGCGACTCCCTGCCGGTTGGTGGTCCCCGCCAGCACCTGCAGGTCGCCCGCGTCGGGCGCCGCGGCGAAGCGCACCTCCACGCCCTCCACCCCCGAGCCGTCGGGGCGGGTGACGCGCACCGAGAGGGGGGTGCCCAGCGGCCGGCCGGGCACGCCGCGCTGCGCGTCGCCGCCGAAGACGGAGAGGCGCAGGTCGTCGCCCCCGGACCCCGTGCTCCCGCCTCCGCCGTCGCAGGCGGCCAGAAGGGCGAGGGAGAGGGCGGCGGCGAGGCGGAGGAGGGGGGCCGTACAGGTCATGCGGTCTCGCGGGGCAGGGGTCAGGCGGGGAAGCGCTCCTGCAGGAACTGCTCGAAGCGGGAGAGGGCCTGGGGGAGCGTGCGCCGGCCGAAGCCCAGGCGGAAGTGCGCCCCCGCGTGGCCGAACAGGGTTCCCGGAAGGATCAGGACACCCGCGCGCTCCACGAGTTCCGCCGTCACCCGTTCCACGTCCACGGCCCTCCGGAAGCGGGGGAAGCCGACGCTCCCCGCCGCCGGCCGCACCCACTCCAGCACGTCCGCCCGCCGCCGCATCAGGGCGTCGACCCGCGGCAGGTTCTCCGCGACGATGGCCCGCGAGCGCGCCAGCACCGCGTCCTTCGCGCGCAGGGCGACGATGGAGAGGACCTCCGCCGGGGCGCTGGAGCAGATGGTGAGGTAGTCCTTGAAGGCGGCGAGGCGCGCGAGCAGCTCCCGGTCGCGGGTGGCGATCCACCCGATGCGCAGCCCGGCCAGGGCGAACGACTTGGACATCACCCCCAGCGACACGCCGCGCTCGTAGACGCAGGCGGCGGGCGGGAGCGCGGGCGTGCCCTCCGGCTCCAGGCCGCGGTACACCTCGTCGGAGAAGAGCCACGCGCCCGTCCGGCGCGCCGCGGCGACGACCGCGCTCCACGTCTCCGGGTCGGGGAGGGCGCCGGTCGGGTTGTGCGGGACGTTGACGGCGAGCACGCGCGCCCCGGGGCGGAGCGCGTCGCGCAGGCGGTCGGGATCGAGGCGCCAGCCCTCCTCGTGCGCCAGCGGGAGGAGGGCGACCTCCGCCCCGGCCGAGCGGGCGACCTCGTGCAGCGACTGGTACGCCGGCCACGCGGCGACGGCGCGGTCGCCGGGGCCCAGGGCGACGTTCATGAAGGTGAAGATCGCCTCCTCGGCCCCGGAGAAGACCAGCACGTCCTCCGCCGACAGCCCGGGGTAGAGGGCGGCGATCTCCGCCCGCAGGAGCGGGTGGCCGGGCGCCTCGGTGTAGCCCAGGGTCAGCCCTTCCCACATGGCCCGCGCCTCGTCGTCCGCCAGGGCCAGGAGGTCGGACATCGCCCACCCCTCCACGTCGGAGGCGCAGAGGAGGAGCGGCGCCGCGAACTCCCACCGCGCGAAGAAGCGCTCCAGCGCGAACTCCGGGAGCCTCACCGCGCGCGCGTGCCGACCCAGAGGCCCAGCGCGACGGCGGTGAGGGAGGCGACCACGCTGGCTCCCACGTACGCCAGCGCCGCGCCCCACGCGCGCGAGCCGGCGAGCGCGACCGCCTCGTACGAGAAGGTGCTGAAGGTGGTGAAGCCGCCGCAGAAGCCCACGGCGAGCAGGGCGCGGGGGAGGGGGTCCGCCTCCGCCTCGGGGAGCGCGGCCAGCAGGATCCCCAGGAGCAGCGACCCGGCGACGTTCACGGCCAGGGTGCCCCAGGGGAAGCCGTCGCCCGCCCGCCGCGCGACCCACCCGCCCAGGGTGAAGCGGCAGACGGAGCCCGCGGCTCCGCCCGCCGCCACCCAGGCCCAGGTCACGGCACGCCCGCCCGGTTGTTGCTCAGGTCCATGTCCAGCAGGACCAGGTCGGGGTCCAGCACCACCTCCACCGGCTTGCTGGCGGTGGTCACCGTGACCCACTGCCGGCGGTCGCGCGAGTCCAGGGTGCGCGTCTGGTCGCCCACGCGCAGGGTGAGCGGCATCCACGCCTCGCCGGTGCGCAGCACCTCCACCGTGGTCCTCCACCGTCCCCGTCCCGCGGGAACGGAGGAGACGCGGGCGATGCCGTAGTCCAGCCGGTCGGTGCGCGTGATCCATTGGTCGAAGAACCACTTCAGGTCGCGCCCGCTGGCCTGCTCCATGGCGCCGCGGAAGTCCTCCGGCGACACGTGGCGCAGCCGGTTCTGCCGGTAGTACAGGCGCAGGCCGCGCGTGAAGGTTTCCTCGCCCAGCATCTCCCGCAGCATCCGGAAGACCACGGAGGCGCGGGTGTACGTCATGCCGCCGTACACGGCGGAGGTCGAGAACGCGTGGCCGGGCAGGGCGATGGGCTCCAGCCGGCCGGCGCGGTCGGAGGCGGCGATGGCCTCCATCGTCCTCCTCCAGACGGTCTTCTCCCCCTTCTCCTCGAACCACCAGTTGGTCATGAACGAGGTGAAGCCCTCGTCCAGCCAGCCGTGGCGCCACTCGTTGTTCGCCATGATGCCGTGCAGCCACTGGTGCGTGACCTCGTGCACGATCAGCCCCTCGGACGCGCTGCCGTTCATCACCAGCATGGGGAACTCGGTGCCCCCGCTCTCCAGCCGGTGCACGATGGTGAGCTGCGGCCAGGGATAGGGGCCGAACTTCCCCTGCAGCCAGCCCAGGGAGGCGTGCGTGCGCCGCGCGACGGTGCCGGCCCACCCGGTGTCGCCCTCCACGTACAGCACGTGGATGCCGGGGAGCGTGGAGGCGTCGCCGCCCGCGTCGCTCATGCTGAAGCGGTCCACCCCGTCGTGCCGGTAGCGCGGGTCGGCGCTCCAGGCGAAGTGCATCACGTCGTCGGCGCGCCAGCGCACGCGCTTGCGGCCCTCTCCCGCGTCGCCGGTCAGCAGCCCGAGCGGGTCCGCGGGGCGGGCGGGGTAGGCGGCCTTCTCGTGGGCGGTGGGCTCGAAGCCGGCGTTCCCCTCGACGGCGACGCCGGTCGCGCCCACCACCTGGTCGGCGGTCAGGTCCAGCGTGACGTCGTACGAGGCGAACTCGCCGTAGAACTCGCCCTGCGGGTGCAGCGGGTTCCACTGCCACCCGGCGCTGTCGAGCACCGCGATGCGCGGGTACCAGTGCGCCCAGTCGTAGTGGCGCCCCCGCCGCCCCTGCCGCCGCGGGACCGTCGCCAGCCGCGCGTCCCAGTCCATGGTCACCGTGACGCTGGCGCCCGGGGCGAGCCGCTGCCCCAGCGGAATGGCGACCACGGTGGAGTCGGGGGAGACGGGGTAGGCCGGCCGGACCTCGCGCCCGTCCACCGAGACGGCGCGGAGGCGCTCGAAGGCGTGGTCGTCCGCGCCGATGGTCTGGAAGCGCCGCTGTCCGAGCTGCGCCTCGCGCCGGGCGAACACGCTGTTGGGGCGGAAGGCGTTGAGGTGCTGGTGCAGGTACAGCGAGTCCAGCGCGCGGCCGGAGCGGTTGGTGTACCGCATGCGCGCGCGGCCGGTCAGGACGTGGGTGCTCTCGTCCAGGCGGGCCTCGATCCGGTAGTCCACGCCCTGCTGGAAGCGGCCGGTGTCGGGCGCGGGGGCGGCGGCCAGGAGGACGGCCAGGGCTGCGATCATCGGGGTCTCTCCGGTGGGGGTCGGCCCGCAACATGGGTCCGCCCGCGGCGGCGAGCAAGGTGCGCGCCCGCTCGCTATGTTGTCGTCCCCTGCACCGCGGGGTACCCGGGCCGCCGGGGCCCCCGACCCACACCACACCGGGAGGACGCATGACGCTGGTCTACCTCGCCATCGGCCTGTGCGCCGGGGTGCTCTCCGGCCTCTTCGGCATCGGCGGGGGGGTGCTGATCGTGCCCATGCTGATGCTGGCGGGGAAGATGGAGCCCGCCACCGCCACGGGCACGTCGCTGGGCGCCCTCCTGCTCCCCGTGGGCGCCCTGGGCGCGTGGCAGTACTACCAGAAGGGGCACGTGGTGGTCTCCGTGTCGCTGCTGCTGGCCGCGGGGCTGCTGGTGGGGGCGCTCTTCGGGGCCAAGCTGGCGCTGTCGCTCTCCCCCGTGGCTCTGAAGCGCGCGTTCGCCGTGTTCCTGGGGCTGGTGGCGGTGCGGATGTGGTGGACGACGGTGAAGTGAGCCGCCCGCCGCCTCTTCCGCAGCGCGGCGGCGGGCGGGGAGGCCCTCACCCGGCGGGCTCGGGCGGCGGAGGTGCGGTCGCCTCGGCTCCGGTGAGAGCCCGCCACCCTCTCCCACGGGTGGGAGAGGGAACCAGGATGGTCTCGTAGGGGCGGACGCGGGCAGGTCGGCGGGGTGGAGTCCCGGAGGGACGATCGTGGTAGCCAGCCGGGGGCTTCACGCCCCCGGGCGGCGGACGCAGCCCGGTGCCGGCCGGCGGCGGTCGCTCAGGCCGGCCGCTCCTCGGCCGAGAGCCAGGCGACGGCGCAGAGGGCGATGACGGAGAGGTTGAGCGTCAGCGGGTTGAACGCGTGGGCCACGTACTGGGGCGAGGTGACGGCGACGCCCACGAGGGTGATCGCCATGGCGACGGCGGTCGCCACCAGGATCCCCCGCGAGCGCCAGAGCAGGAGGAGGGCGACGGCCCAGACCACCTCCGCCACGCCGATGGCCGTCAGCAGCGGGCCGGCGGTGGCGTCGGGGATGCCGGACGCGGTGAGCATGATCAGCTCGTCGGGGCTGCGCCTCCAGAGCTTGGGGACGATGCCGTGCCAGGCGAAGACGAAGGCCAGGCAGACGCGCGCCACCGCGTGGATGCGGCGGCGCGCGTCGTCCGGGTGGAGGCGCGCGCGGCTCATCGGGTGCGCCGTTCGCCGAAGGCGGTCAGGACGCCGCCTCGGCGCGGGCGAGAAGCTCGGAGACGGGGAAGAGCGAGACCAGGCGGTGGCCGGCGCCCTCGATGGCGGCGCGGCCCTCGCCCTCTCGCTCCACCAGCGAGAGGACGGCCAGGATCTCGCCTCCCTCGGCGGCCACGGCCTCGCAGGCCTTCAGGGCGCTGCCGCCGGAGGTGACCACGTCCTCGACCACCACCACGCGCTGGCCGGGCGCGAAGCAGCCCTCCACGCGCTTGCCGGTGCCGTGCGCCTTGGGCTCCTTGCGCACCGAGAAGGCGTGGACCGGCCGCTCGGCCAGGTAGGAGGCGTGGGCGATGGCGTACGAGACGGGGTCGGCGCCCATGGTGAGCCCGCCCAGGGCGTCGGGGCGCAGGCCGGCCTCGTCCAGCGCGGCCAGGCCCAGACGGCCGACCAGGTACTGGCCCTGGGCGTGGGTGGTGGTGGTGCGGCAGTCCACGTAGTATCGGCTGCGCGCGCCGGAGGCCAGGACGAAGTCGCCCAGGCGGAAGGAGCGCTCCAGCAGCAGGGCGAGCAGGCGGTCGCGCTCGGTCACGGGCGCACCTCGGTGGGAATCTCCACCCACTCCTCCAGGGTACGGGGGGGCGGGTAGGGGCCGCCGAAGGTCTCGTGGAGCGTCTGGATGGCGGCGAGCGTCACCGGGTCCTCGCGCAGGTCGCCCTCCAGGCCGAACTCCAGGAACTCCAGGTACAGCTCGGGCACGTCGGCCGACGCGAAGCGCCAGGCGTGCGCGCCGCGGCCGGTGGCGGCCTCGTGCAGGATGCCCCAGGCCGCGTCGTAGGAGGGGCGCTCCTCCAGGGTGACGCTGCGGCGGATGGAGACCAGGCGGCGCTCGGGTACGGGGGTCACGGCTTCTTCGTCTCCCCGGGGCCGCGGCGCAGGAGCTGTCCCACGACGTAGGTCCCGATGCGGTAGAGGGAGGAGGGGCGGTGGCGGCGCGCCAGGCGCAGCGGCTCGCGGAGCAGGGCGTCGATGGCGGACGGCTTCAGGCGGCGCGCGCCCACGGCGAAGGCCAGGCGGTCCATGGGGTCGCGCAGGTCGGTGCCGCGGCGGCTCCCCGCCAGCCACGCCATGCGCTCCGCGGCGTCGCGGGCGCGGGCCAGCAGCGCGCGGACCCGGGCGTACTCGCGGGCGCGCACCTCGCCCGCGGGGCGCACGGCGGCATGGTACTCGCCGGCCAGGGTGGTGAGCAGCTCGTCCAGCACCACGGCCCAGGTGGCGGGGTCCCCGAGCTGCCGCTCGTCCATCCCGCGCTCCATCACCCGCTCCACGGAGCGCTTGAAGCGCAGGGTGGTCTCCACCACGTCGTCGTCGCCGTCGTCGGGCAGCTCGGTCAGGAAGTCGACCACCGCGTCGTACACGCGCGCGGCCGCCACGGCGTCCAGGGCGTCGACCTGGTCCACCAGGTCGCTCAGCCGGGTGACCATCCCTTCGCGGAAGCGGTCCGCGGACGGGGGATGGTGCTCCAGCCAGAAGCCGACCTCGGCGTCGATCAGCGTCTCGAACGTGACCAGCTTGGCGAAGGTGTCGGCCTTCATCGCGGCTCCGTGGCGGGTCCGCGGGCGGGGTGGCGCGGCGCCTGAATCTCCTCCCCGCCCCGCGGCGCGTCAAGGCCGCGCCGGGGCCGACCTCTCCCCATCGTGGCACGCATGACCCGAGCCTCGCACGCCCTGCTCCGCACGATCCTCGCGCTGCTGGCCCTCGCCCTTCCCGGCGCCGCGGCGGGGCAGGGGGGCGCCTCCGTCTCCGGGCGCGTCCTCTCCCCGTCCGGGTCTCCGGTGGCGGGCGCGGCGGTCGTCCTCTCCGCGCGCGACCGCAGCGGGGCGCGGCGCACGGCATCCACCGACTCCGCCGGCGCCTTCCGCTTCTCCGCCGTTCCCGCCGGGCGCCACCGCCTGCGCGCCACCCGCATCGGCTACGACCCGGCGGAGCGCGAGCTGACGCTGCGGGCCGGCGCGGAGGAGCGGGTGGAGCTGCGGCTGGCGGAGCGGAGCGTGGCGGTGGAGGGCGTGGTGGTGCAGGGGCGCCGCGACGAGCGCGAGCGGGCGCGCTTCGAGACGGAGGCCGGTGTCACCACGCGCGTGATCGGCGGCGAGGAGCTGAAGATCCTGCCCGGGCTGGGCGAGGCGGACGTGATGCGGGCGGTGGAG
>JASLAX010000225.1 GCA_030146875.1 Longimicrobiaceae bacterium | reverse complement strand
CACGCAGATCACCAGTTCACTGCCCGTTCCACGTTAACCGGACTCCATCAACATCCGGTACAGCAAACGGGGGCATTGCACCGCGTCTCCGCGTCTCCGCGTCTCCGCGTCTCCGCGTCTCCGCGTCCTCCGCGTCCTCCGCGTCTCCGCGTGCCTCCCTCGTCATCCGCCGCCGTGACGGAGGCCGGCCTACCACCCCCAGAGCACGCCGAGCCGCAGGCCGTCGATCTCCCGCATCCGCCGGTTGTTCCCCCCGCCGCGGTACCACTCCGCGAACACACCCTGCCCCGGGCCCATGCGGACGGAGAGCATCGCCCCGCGCTGCCGCCCGAAGTCGCTCCGCACCTTCGCGCCGAACTCGTAGTCTTCGCCGTTGGCGGTCAGGATCTTCTCGCGCTCGGACTCCTGGTACCAGTGCAGGCCGTAGAAGAAGTGCACCGCCACCGGGCCGCTCCGCCATCCGGCCATCAGGTCCGCGCCCGCCTCGGACACGCTCGCCTTGCCTCCGCTGAGCTGCCCGTCCGCCGCGCCCACGGAGTCGAGGTGCGCGCGAAGGTCGGGCTTGAAGCGCGAGTAGCTGCCGGTGGCGCGCAGCCCGAGCTGCAGCCCGTCGCCGGCGTTGGCCAGCGCGACGTAGCCGCCGCCGGCGGACCAGTCGCCCTTCAGCAGCGGGGTGTCGATGGCGCCGCGGCCCAGGCCCAGGTACCCCGCGCCGCCGAGCTGCGCGGACGCGGAGGTGGAGGAGACGACGACGAGGACTGCGGTCAGGAGGGTCTTGCGCATCGTACACCTCCGGGGGAGGGACCGCGCGGGATGCGCGGGACGCGAGTCGCGGCGGGCGCCGCGGAAGGGACGCAGGGTTGTACCCGCGCGGAGCGGCGGGTTCCGTGGGGCGGGACGCGAGCCGAGCTGGACGAGGAATGGACCGGGTAGGAGTCGAACCCACTTCACTCCGGGCTCGAGCCCGGAGCAGTCTCCCCGAGACATACACGGTCCGTGTGGTACTGCGCCGAATCAGAGCTTGGAAGGCCCCCGCGGGGTCTTGTTGCGTCGTGCACGGGCCGCTTCCCGGCTGCGGGCGAAGTCGATCCGCCGCTGGAACTCCGCCCGGGCCTTCTTCCGTGCGGCCTCCGAGAGGGAGTCGGTCCGCGCGAGCCCGCTCTCCAGCAGCGGGACGATCCGGTGGTACTGCCTGGTGGTGCCGAACAGCCGTACCAGGCGATCGTAGAGCCGATAGCTGAACGGCTCGAACTCGATCGCCTTCTGCAGCCAGCGGATGGCACCCGCTACGTCGCCCGACCGCACCACGGCCAGGGAGACCGCCTCCAGGATCAGGGCCTCCTTCCCCTCGTGCAGGTGCAGGCGGGCGCCCGGAGCGAGCGGGTGGTTCTGGCGGAGCGGAGCGGACCCTCCCAGGTGCCCGCCGCAGAGAGGCTCGCAGTGCACGGCGCCGGTGCGTGCGTTCACGAACCACCAGCCGGGCCGCGTCGCCACGAGCTCGCCCAGGTCGAGCGAAGGCTTCGGGGCCTTCCGCGCCGCCCAGCCCCGCGCGACGAGCCACGCCAGCCCCAACGCGCCCGCGAGAACCGCCGCGGCGGTGGAGGCGACAAACGTCCTCCTGCTCAGGCCCCGCGGAGAACCGCCCCCAACGTCGGGCCGTACCATCCGGGGTCCGCGGAACGCCAACGTAGCCAGCGCCACGGCGAGCAGCAACACCGCCATCAGCGCCGGCCCCGCGAAGCGGCCGAGCGGAATCCGCAGGGCCTCGCTCGCCTCCAGCGTCTGCACGTCGAAGACGAGCCACGTCGCGATCGCGATCCACGCGCCGTGCGCGAGCAGCGCGCGCCACCTCACCCCCGGGAGAGCGTCGTCGCTCCAGCCGACGCTGGCGGGCAGGCCGGGATCGCCCCCGTAGACCCAGGCCGGGGCCCCCGGCGGGGTGGAGATCGGCT
This sequence comes from Longimicrobiaceae bacterium, assembly GCA_030146875.1. Taxonomy (GTDB): domain Bacteria; phylum Gemmatimonadota; class Gemmatimonadetes; order Longimicrobiales; family Longimicrobiaceae; genus JASLAX01. The sequence goes on along the minus strand of JASLAX010000225.1, from coordinate 33,655 downwards.
CGCCGGCCTGGGCGTGGTAACGCAGGGCGATCCGCCTGGCCTCGGCCGCGGTGCGCAGGAAGACCAGGTACGTGGCGAGCGCCCCCGCGGCCAGGCCGAGCAGCGCCAGGCGCGGCGCCAGGTTGAACCCGCCGAACGGGGTGGGCAGGGACTGCTGCTCCGCCGACAGCTTCTTCAGCTCCGCGACGGATGCGGAGACTCCCGACCGTGCCCGCGCGTACTTGTCGAACGCCGCGCGGTAGGCGAGCAGGTGCGCCGCCAGGGCGGAGACCTCCGTCCGGCGCGCGTCCGCCGCGTCGGAGCGGAGCGCATCCGGTGCAGGCGGTTCGGGGGCTGCCGCCGGCTGGACCGCGGCGCCGCCCGGGCCCGCCGCCTCGCCGGAGACCGCCGGATCGGGCCGCGCGAGCAGCGGGACCCCGTCGGATCGCGACACCGGCTCCGGAGGCGCGCCCCCGCCGTCGAGCGACGCGGGAAAGGTGTGCAGCGCCCCGCGCCCGTCGAGGGGCACGCCGAGCCGCCTGGCCATCGCCGCGAGCGAGTCCGTCACCTCGACCGTGTCCGCGTACCTGCGCGCCAGCCGGGAAGGCTCGAAAGCGACCATCGCCCGCAGCAGGGAGGTGTCGGCGTGGAAGCGCCCCCACCAGGCGGACAGGCTCTCGGGTCCGGCCGTGCAGATGGGCTCCTTCCCACCGTCCACACCCCTGAGCGCGGTGCGGATGGCGCTCGTGTCGCAGCGGATCATGCCCTGCACGGTCCCGTGCACCTTCCCGTACGCCAGTCCCATCTCCTTGCGGGCGGCGCGGCCCGACTCGTGAGCAGACCTCAGGTCGCGCTTCAGCTCGTCCGTCTTCACCTGCCGGTCGCGGATCTGCTGCTCCACCACCACCGCCAGCACGAACAGCAGCACGAGCCACCACGTGAGCATCCGGTTCCCGGACGCCACGGCTGTCGCGTAGCGCGCTTTCAGCTCCGAGCGATGACTGTCGTTCATCGTAGGGCCGCGGAAGGACGCGCGGAGGTGCGCGGGGAAGGGCGTGCGGGAGGGGAGCCGCCCGGGCGGACGTTGCCGGCCGGGTCCGAGGCGGGCGCTCACGTCGAAGACCGGCGGGTAACCTACGGCGGGGAAGCGCGACGTACAACGGTCTCGACGCCGAGTGTCCGACGCGGCCGCCCCCTCGCCCACGACGTGAACGAGGCGGGCCCGGCCGAGGTGGCCGGGCCCGCGACTGCGAACCTCCCGGGAGAGCCGGCCCCGACGAAACCGCGTCAGGGGCCGCGGACCACCCGGACGTGCGTGGCGCGGTACTGCGGCGGGAGCGAGCGCATCTCCCGGCCCGTGTGGCGGGCCAGGATCCGCGCGCCGACCGCCAGGTCGGCCGCTCCCCCGCGCCCGTGCGTGCCGTCCGGGCGCTTGACGATCACCTCCGTCTCGGGGGAGACGAGCAGGACCACCCGGTCGCCCTCGGCGGTCTCGCGGGAGGCGACCTCGACCGTCACCCGGCTCTCGCCCGAGCCGGGCTCCACCGCGGCGATCACGCCTTCCATGTTCCACTCCACGTCATCGGACGGTCCGTTCGTCCGGGCCGCGCACGCGGCGGCTCCCGCGCAGAGCGCGGCGGCCGTGAGCACCCGTGGCCAGAATCCCACGGGTGGGCCGCGTGCGGGTCCGGAGGGGCGTCCTCAGCAGCCGTAGCCGGGGCGGCAGAGGTTGGTCAGCGCACCCAGGTCCGCCTCGATCCCGCCGAGCCGGCTGGAGTACGTGATCGTGTAGTCCGTGCCGGGGCCGCCCCACATCACGCCGTGCAGGCGCACGTCGTTCTCGGCCGCGCCGGAGCCGCCGATCCAGACGTACACCGGCGAGCCGCTGTCGCCGCCCATGGACCACAGCTTGGAGATGTCCTGGCAGCGCAGGGAGCCGATGGTCACGCAGGTGCTGGTCACCTTGCCGTACGTGGAGCCGCTGGTGCGGCCGGTCTTGTCCAGCCACGCGCCCACGGCCAGGGACGTGTTGCGCCCCACGATGTCGAACTCGCCGATGGTGGTCAGCGTGGCGGACTGGCCCGTCGCGAACGCGGTGCGGGCGATCCCGCCCTGGCCCACCGCACGCGTGCCGTTGTTGCTGATGTAGGCCGCGTCGGCCTGGCGGCAGCTCAGCACGCCCGAGATGCAGGCGTACAGCCCGCGGTCGGACACCTCGTTGCCGATCTGGTTGCCCGAGGCGACGGTGTTCTGGTAGATGGCGATCCCGTCGTTCACGTACTGCGTGCCCGTGCAGTGCGCGTTGGTCACGTAGATGTTGGCGCCCGTCGACACGCGCTTCGCGTTGAAGCCCAGCGTGCAGACGTACTGCCCGAACGCGATCTGGATGCCGCCCAACGTGCTGGCGAAGCGGTCGCGCACGGTGGCGCGGGGCTCCGGCTTGGCCTGCGTCTCCACGTGCACCGCGTCCGCCGGGATGCCCAGCCGCGTGGCCTCCTGCCGCACCGCGCCGATGGCGTTGGCGTCGGCCACGCCCAGCGCCACGCGGTTCCCCACCTCGTCCACGTCGATCAGGTACACGTCGCTCCGCTCCAGCAGCGGGTGGAGCTGCTCGGACCACGTCTTGAGCTGCGCGAAGTCGTGGGCCGCCTTCACGAACACCGGCTGCTGCGAGGAGCGCGCGCGCCCGCCGCGGACGCTGGCGAGCTCGCGGGCCAGGTAGCGCTGCACCTCGCCGCGCCGGGTCTCGTCGGTCAGCAGGATGACGGGGGTGCCGTCCTCGCGCAGGTAGTAGCCGGCGAAGCCCGGGGCCTCGTTCCGCGACGCCCGCGCGAACTCGTCGTCGGGCGTGCGCAGCGCCGACTGCTCCTGGCCGCGGTTCGCCGCCACGTCGCCCGGCTGGGGTCCGACCGGGGCGTCGGACGAGCAGGCGGCCGTGAACACCACGGCCAGCACCACGGCGGGAACCGATCTCGTGTACTTCATGTGCTTTCCTCGGGGGGTGGAGGTATGGGGGGACGCAGCGCACCGCTGCTCCCACACTATGAGCGCAAAACGAACGGTCCGCAAGTGAGCAAACATTTCGCTCTCGCTTCACTCCGTTCCGCTTTCCTCAACAACCGCGCGCGCTCTCGTCCCACGGCCGGAGAGGACCAGGCCTCTCGACCGACGTCGCGTGCTCCGCAACCCGAAGGCACGTAATGAGCTTGCCACCTCGACCCCGTCGGCGATGCCGCGTTCCGCGTGGCGGACGCCGTCGTGGCCGCAAAGGGAGGGGGCGGACGGCCGCACCTCCGGCCCCCGCCCCTCCATCTCCCGACCCGCACTCCTCCGGCGGACGGGCGTCCGCCGTCCGCCCCCCGCGCCGGACGGCGCCCCGCCGCCGCTACAGCTCCTTCACCGCCTGCACCACCGCCTGGATGGACGCCTTGGCGTCGCCGAAGAGCATCGCCGTGCGGGGCAGGTAGAACAGCTCGTTCTCCACCCCGCTGTAGCCGGCCGCCATGCTCCGCTTGAGGACGATCACGTTCTTCGCCTGGTCCACGTTCAGGATCGGCATCCCGTAGATGGGCGAGGCCTTGTCGGTGCGCGCGGCGGGGTTCACCACGTCGTTGGCGCCGATGACCAGCGCCACGTCGGTCCGCGAGAACTCCTCGTTGATGTCGTCCATCTCGAAGAGCCGGTCGTACGGCACGTTCGCCTCGGCCAGCAGGACGTTCATGTGGCCCGGCATGCGTCCCGCCACCGGGTGGATGGCGTAGCGCACCTCGGTGCCGCGCGCCTGCAGCAGGTCGGCCAGCTCGCGCACGGCGTGCTGCGCCTGCGCCACCGCCAGGCCGTACCCCGGCACCACCACCACGCTGTCGGCGAAGGAGAGGAGCACCGCGGCGTCGTCCGCCGCCGTGGAGCGCACGGTCAGGCCGGTGGAGGAGCGCGCGGGCCCCTCGGCCGTGCCCCCGCCGAAGCCGCCGACGAGGACGTTCAGGAGCGAGCGGTTCATCGCCTCGCACATGATCTTGCTCAGGATGATCCCGGACGCTCCCACCAGCGCGCCGCTCACGATCAGCGCGTAGTTCTCCAGCACGAAGCCCGTGGCGGCGGCCGCCAGCCCCGAGTAGGAGTTGAGGAGCGCCACCACCACCGGCATGTCCGCCCCGCCGATGGGGATCACCAGCAGGATCCCCAGCACCGTGGCCACCGCCGCCAGCACCAGCACGGCGGTCCACAGCGGCCCCGCGTCGTGGGTGGAGTCGCGCAGCATCACCAGCGGGTAGGCGATGGCGGCCACCCCCACCAGCGCCAGCAGCCCGGTCAGCGGCCGCATGCCGGGGAACGAGATGGGGTTGCCGCTCACCTTGCCGTTCAGCTTCCCGAACGCCACCAAGCTCCCGGAGAGCGTCACCGCCCCGATCAGCACGCTCAGCAGGATGGTGACGACCAGGGTGGCGTCCAGCGGGTCCAGCCCGTGGGCCGCGAGCCGGGCGCCGGCCAGCCCCTCCCGCTGCGCGGCGGCGTACCGGGACACCTCCGCCGCCGCGACCAGCGCCGAGCCGGCGCCGCCCAGGCCGTTCAGCGCGGCCACCATCTCGGGCATCTGCGTCATCTCGACGCGCGTGGCCAGCAGCACGCCGAGCGCCGACCCCAGCACCACCCCGCCGACGATCGTCAGCGGCGACAGGATCCTGCCGCCCAGCAGCGTGGCGACCACGGCGATCAGCATCCCCACCGCGGCCATCTGGTTGCCGCCCCGCGCGGTGGACGGCGAGTTGAGGCGCTTGATGCCCAGGATGAAGAGCGCCGCCGCCAGCAGGTAGGCCAGGTTGACGACGGTGCTCATGCGGGGCCTCCCCCGGACGGGGCCCCGGGCTCCACCGGGCGCGGCTCGCGCTTCCTGAACATCCGCAGCATGCGGTCGGTCACCAGGAAGCCGCCCACCACGTTCACCGTGGCCAGCACCAGCGCCGCGAAGCCCAGCCACCGGGCCGTGCGGTCGTCCACCATCCCGGCCAGCACCAGCGCGCCCACCATGGTGATGCCGCTGATGGCGTTGGAGCCGGACATCAGAGGGGTGTGCAGCGTCTGCGGCACCTTGCTGATGATCTCGGCCCCCACGAAGGTGGCCAGGACGAAGACGATGAGGAGCGTCTCGAGCATGGGAGGGGTGGGGGGTGGGGGAAGGGCGATGGGGCGTCAGGCGGGGACGGCCGCGAGCGCCGCCCGGACGCGCTCGTGGACCACCTGGCCGCCGCGGGCCACGCAGACGGCCTGGAAGATCTCGTCGTCCAGGGGCAGGGCCAGCTCGCCGTCGCGCACGAGCTCCCCGATCATGGCCGCCAGGGTGCGGGCGTACATCTGGGAGGCGTGCATGGGCATCTCGCCCGGCAGGTTCAGCGGGCCGAAGACGCGCGCGCCGCCGGCCTCCACCACCTCGCCCGGGCGCGTGACGGCGCAGTTCCCCCCGTTCGGCGCGGCCAGGTCCATCACCACCGAGCCCGCCGCCATCCCCCGCACCGCCTGCTCGGAGACCAGCAGCGGGGCGCGCCGGCCGGGGATCAGCGCCGTGGCCACCACCACGTCCGAGGCGGCGACGTGCTCGCCCAGCAGCTCCACCTGGCGGGCCTGGCGCTCCTCGTCCAGGGCGGCGGCGTAGCCCCCGGTGCCCTCGGCGCCGCCGGTGTCCAGCGCCAGCTCCACGAACTTGGCGCCCAGGGAGCGGGCCTCCTCGGCGGCGGCGGCGCGCACGTCGTAGGCGGACACCACCGCCCCCAGCCGGCGCGCGGTGGCGATGGCCTGCAGCCCCGCCACGCCGGCGCCCAGCACCAGCACCCTGGCGGGGCGGATGGTGCCGGCCGCGGTGGTGAGCAGGGGGAAGAAGCGCGGCAGCGCCTCGGCGGCCAGCAGCACGGCGCGATACCCGGCGACGGTGGCCATGGCGGAGAGGGCGTCCATCTTCTGCGCCCGCGTGGTGCGCGGCACCATCTCCATCGAGATCGCGGTGGCCCCGGCCGCGGCCAGCGCCGCCATCCCGGCGGGGTCGTCCAGCGGCCGCAGGAAACCGATCACCACCGCGCCGGGCGCCAGCAGCGGCAGGTCCTGGGGCGCGGGGGACTGGACGCGCGCCACCACCGGCGCGCCGTAGGCGGCGGCCCGGTCGACCACCGCGGCGCCGGCCTCGGCATAGGCGGCGTCGGGGTACCAGGCGGCGTCCCCCGCCCCCGACTCCACTCGCACCTCGTGCCCGGCTTTCACGAGCTGGCGCACGACGTCCGGGACCAGCGCCACGCGGCGCTCCCCCGGGGCGGTCTCCTTCGGGACTCCTACGACGAGCGGCATGGGACGGCCGGGCTGGAGGGGCGGGCGCCCGAGGCGCGCACCCTCCGCAGGGGAGAGCGGCCGCGCGCGGCGACGCGGTGAGGCGTATGCTTCCGTGTCCTACATTAGCTAAGACCCGGCCGGCGGGCTGTCAACGCTGGGGCGCTCCGCACTCGCGGCCGGGCGCTGGGGAATGTAGCTTCGGAGCATGGAGATGGAATTCGAGTGGGACCGGGAAAAGGCGGGGGCCAACCTCCAAAAGCACGGCGTGAGCTTCATCGAAGCGGCGACGGCGTTCGGCGATTCTCTGTCGATGCTGGTCCCGGATCCTCGTCATACGTTGGGAGAGGAGCGGTTCGTGCTGTTCGGGCGTTCCAGCTCGGGGCGCTTGCTGGCGGTGATGCACACGGACCGGGGCAAGGCCATCCGGATCATCAGCGCACGGCGGATGACCCCCCGCGAGATCAGGGACTACGAGTCAGGAGGAGAGTAGATGTCCAAGAACGAAATTCCCGACGACGAGATCCTTCCCGAGTACGACCTCCGCGCCGGAGTGCGGGGGAAGTACGCGGAGCGGTACGCGAAGGGCACTAACCTGGTGCTCCTCGACCCCGACGTAGCCGCGCTCTTCCCGGATTCGGAGTCGGTGAACCGGACCCTTCGCGCGATCGCGGGAATCATCCAGGACCGAAACGGCCGCCCGGCCGCCTGACGCCCCTCGGCGGTCTTGGGGGGGGCGAGTCGGCCCGGTCCTCTCGACGGCCCCCCACCTCCGTCCTTTCGTGGCGCTTGTTGAGGGTATCGTTCACGCCCGTCCTCCGTGGTGGCTCAGGAGATCGGAAACTAAGGCACGGCCGCGGCCGAGTGGTCCCCTGCGACGGCTGTTTTCCCGGCCGGACCCGTCCCATCAACCTTCCCGCAGCGGGCCAACCGCCCGCTCCGAGCGGTAGTAGCGATACAGGAACCACGACGCGGCCGCCCCCGCGACGTGCCAAGCCGCATGCCCCTGCAGCAGGCTCCGCTCGGCGCAGAGGATCCGCGTGACGTCGAGGATCCAGATGCCGAAGCCGAGGCCGATCGCCGCGAGCGCCTTCCACAGCAGTCGGCTCTGCGCCTCGGTCTTCCCCCGGCGCCTGGTGCGAAGCTCCAGCGCGAGCGCCGCCACGACGAGCAGCCCGAACGCGTACCTGCGAAGCTCCGGAACGGCGTAGAGCAGGAAGGCGAGGAGGACGTTCAGGCCCACGTACGCCGAGGCGATGGCGACGTCGGAGATGCTGCGCAGGCGGGAGAGGTTGTAGAGCAGGATGAACGTGCCGAGCAGGTACATCCCGAACACGTCGACGAACTGTCCGGCGAAGCTCAGGGACGCGTGGTAGAACCCGCTCCCCAGGCCGATCAGGATCAGCGCTCCCCCGTAGAGGACGCCGTACGTCGGGGAGGCCGAGAACGGGTCGCTCCTCGTCTCCCCGCCGTCCGGGCGCCCGGCGAAGGTGTCGTGGAGGACCAGGAGGCCGACGGCGACGAAGGCCAGGCACGACCAGGTGTTCGCCGGCTGGCGGATCAGGCCGTCGCGGACGTGCTCGCAGAAGCAGCCGTCGGGCATGCACGTGGCGGGGCGCCACCCGTCCCAGGGCGAGACGATCATGCCGGCGCGTCGTCCGATGCGGTTCTGCGCTGCCTCATCCTCGCGTCATTGCGGCTCTCTCCTTCGGGTGAACCGCGGGGGACGACGGACGAGATCGCCGCTGGAGACCCTCGCCGAGAGTCCGGCGTCGCCCCTGCTCGCGAGACCTACCCTCGCACCCTCCGCTCCACCTCTTCCGCGATGCCGCGCACCAGCGGCTCCGTCACGATGGAGTGGTGGTCGCCGGGGAGGACGACCTCCTCGTATCCGTCGATGGCGGCGTCGCGCCAGCCGGGACCGGGGGCGCCCGCCGCCTCGCGCTGGCGGCGCGTGGTCTCGGCGCGCAGGACGAGCACCGGCGCGTCGAGCGGCTCCGGGCGGAAGGCCGCGGCGGCCGCGACGGAGCCGCGGTAGACGGCCAGGCGGCGCCGCAGCGTCTCCACGCCGCCGGGGAAGCGCGTCTCGCCCTCGTTCACCCAGGCCAGGAACGCCTCCAGCAGCGCGTCGCCCCGTCGGCCGACCAGGGCGGGTCCCAGCGTGGCCGGGTCGCGGCCCAGGTCGCGCGCCAGCAGGGCCAGCACCCACGGGTCGTCCGGGTTGGACGGTAAGGAGACCGTCTGGGTGACGAGCGAGTCGATCAGCGTCACCAGCGGCACCTCCTCTCCCTCCGCGCGGAGGCGGCGGGCCATCTCCCAGGCCACCAGGCCACCGAACGACCAGCCGCCGAGCAGGTACGGCCCCTCCGGCCGCGCCTCCCGCAGCGCGGCCAGGTACCGCTCCGCCATCGCGTCCACGGAGGTGAGCGGCTCCGCCTCGCCCTCCAGCCCCGGCGCCTGCAGGGCGTAGACGGGGCGCCCGGCGTCGAGGTGCCGCGCGAGGGCGTGGTAGGCGAACACCGACCCGCCCACCGGGTGCACCAGGAAGAGCGGAACGCCGTCGCCGCCCTGGCGGATGGGGACGAGGGGCGACGTCGGCGCGACGGAGGTCTCGCCCCGCAGCAGCCCGGCCATCGCCTCCACGGTCGGGCCGCGGAAGAGGGCCTGGAGGGGGAGCTCCACCCCGAAGCGCGCCTGCACCTCCGCCAGCAGGCGCACGGCGAGGAGCGAGTGCCCGCCGGCCTCGAAGAAGTTGTCGCGCACGCCCAGGGGGCGGACGCGCAGCACGTCCTGCCACACGGCGAGCAGCGCCGCCTCCGCCGCGTCGCGCGGCGCGACGTGGGAATCCCCGCCGGACGCGGAGGCGGAGGGTGCCGGGAGCGCCTTGCGGTCGACCTTCCCGTTCGGGGTCAAGGGAAGCGTCTCCATCACCACGATGGCGGAGGGCACCATGTGCTCGGGAAGCGCCGCGCGCGCCCTCTCCCGCAGGGCGGCGGCGGTGGGCGGGCTCGCCGGATCGCTCGCGGCCACGTAGGCCACCAGCCGCAGCTCCCCGCGCTCGTCCGGCAGGGCGAGCACGACCGCCTCGCCCACGCCCGGCGCGGCGTCCAGCACCGCCGCCACCTCGTCGGGCTCGATGCGGAAGCCGCGGATCTTCACCTGGAAGTCCACCCGCCCCAGGAAGTCGAGCTGCCCGTCCGCGCGCCAGCGCACGCGGTCGCCGGTGCGGTACATCCGCGCCCCCCCGTCGGGCGCGAACGGGTCGGGAAGGAAGCGCTCCGCCGTGAGCCCCGGCCGGCGGTGGTAGCCGCGGGTCACCCCCGCGCCGCCCACCCACAGCTCGCCCGGCACGCCGATGGGCACCGGGCGAAGGCCGGGGTCCAGCACGTACGCGCGCAGGTTCGGGATGGGCCGCACGATGGTCGGCTTCCCCTCTCCCGGACGCACCTCGCCGCCGCTGCACCAGACGCTCGTCTCCGTGGGCCCGTAGGCGTTCAGGAAGCGCCGCCCGCGGCCCCATCGCTCCACCAGCTCCGCCGGCAGCGCCTCGCCGCCCACCTGCACCAGCCGCACGAGCGGAAGCTCCGCGACCGGCAGCGCGCCCAGCGCCGCGGGGGTCATGAAGAGCGCCGTGACCCCCCATTCCTCGATCCGCCGCACCAGGTCCGGCCCCGGCATCAGCTCCGCCGCCGGCGCCATCCGCAGCGTGGCGCCGCCCAGCAGCGCCGGCCCGATCTCCAGCCACGAGGCGTCGAACGAGAGCGAGACGAACTGCAGCACCACGTCGCCCGCGGCCAGCTCCTCCTCCTCGAGCGTAGCCATCACGGCGTTGACCAGCCCGCGGTGGGGCACGACCACGCCCTTGGGCTGCCCGGTGGAGCCCGACGTGTAGATGACGTACGCCGGGTTCGCCGGGTCCACCGGCACGTCCGGCGCCTCCGCGCTCTCCGTCTCGATCTGCGCCCACCCGGAGTCGAGCCGCAGGACGGTGAAGCCCTCGGCCGCGATCCGGCCGGCGAAGCGCTCCTGGGTGAGCAGGACCCGCGCGCCGGAGTCCCGCAGCATGTACTCGATGCGCTCCGCCGGGTACGCGGGGTCCACGGGGACGTACGCGGCGCCCGCCTTCATCGTCCCCAGGATCCCCACGATCGCCTCGTTCGACCGCTCCACCGACAGGGCCACCAGCGACTCCGGCCCCACTCCCAGGCGGCGCAGGCGGTTCGCCAGCCGGTTGGCGGCCGCGTCCAGCTCGGCGAAGGTGAGCGTACGGTCGCCGCACGCCACCGCCGGAGCGGCCGGCGTCCGCCGCGCCGCGGCCGCGAAGTGCTCGTGGAAGGGGAGGTCCAGCGGGCGCTCGCGCGCGGTGTCGTTCCACCGCTCCATCACCAGCGCGCGCTCCTCCTCGCCCATCATCTCCAGCTCCGAGATCCGCCGGCCGGGGTCCGCCACGGCGGCGCTCAGCAGCGCGCCCAGGTGGACGATCATCCGCCCCGTGGTCTCGGCGTCGAAGAGCGCGGTGGCGAACTCCAGCGAGCCGTGCAGCCCGCCGTCGGGCGTCTCTCCCATGCTCAGCGTCAGGTCGTGGCGGGCGACCTCCGTCCCCTGCCCGCCCACGCCGGAGACCCGCAGCCCGCCGAAGCCCGCGCCCCCGCCGCCCCCGCCCTCGGGGGTGTTCTGCATGGCGAACATCACCTGGTAGACGGGGGTGCGCGCCAGGGTGCGCTCCGTCTTCAGCTCCTCCACCAGCCGCTCGAACGGCAGCTCCTGGTGGGCGTACGCGCCCAGGGTGGTCTCGCGCACCCGGGCCAGCAGCTCGCGGAAGGTGGGGTCGCCGGAGAGGTCGGTCCGCAGCGCCAGCGTGTTCACGAAGAAGCCGATCAGCCCCTCGGTCTCGCGGCGCGTGCGGCCGGCGATGGGGGTGCCCACCACCACGTCTTCCTGCCCGCTCCAGCGGGCGAGGAGCAGGTCCCAGGCGGCGAGCAGCGTCATGAAGAGCGTGGCGCCCGACTCGCGGGCCAGGCCTCGCACGCCCTCGGCCAGCGCCGTGGGGAAGACGAAGCGGTGCCGGGCGCCGGCGGTGTCCTGGACCGCCGGGCGCGGGCGGTCGGTGGGCAGCTCCAGCGCCTCGGGGGCGCCGGCCAGCGAGCGCCGCCAGAAGTCGATCTGCCGCTCCAGCGTCTCGCCCCGCAGCCAGCCGCGCTGCCACACGGCGTGGTCGGCGTACTGCACCGGCAGCGGCGGCAGCGGCGAGGGCTCGCCGGCCGCGAAGGCGCCGTAGAGCGCGGACAGCTCGCCCATCAGCACGCCCATGCTCCACCCGTCGCTCACCACGTGGTGCATGGAGAGGAGCAGGGCATGGTCGTCGTCCGCCATCCGCACCAGCGTGGCGCGGAAGAGCGGGCCCCGGGCCAGTTCGAACGGGCGCGCGGCCTCGCGGTCGGCGCGGCGGGCGAGCGCCGTCTCCCGCTCGTCCCCGTCCTCCGCCCGCAGCTCCTCCACCGGGAGCGAGAAGGACGCGGGGAGGATGCGCTGCACCGGGGAGCCGTCCACCAGCGCGAACACGGTGCGCAGCGCCTCGTGGCGGCGCACGACCTCGCCCAGGGCGCGCTCCAGCGCCGCCGCGTCCAGCGGGCCGCGCAGGCGCAGGGGCGCGGGAAGGTTGTAGACCGGCGACCCCGGCTCCAGGCGGTCGATGAACCAGAGCCGCTCCTGCGCGAACGACAGCGGCAGGTCGCGGTCGCGCGGCACGGGAACCACGGGCGGCGCGTCGATCCCCTGCTCCACGCGCTGCGCCGCGTCCACGCGCTCGGCCAGCGCGGAGAGGACCGGCGCCTCGAAGACGGCGCGCAGCGGGAGCTCCACCCCCAGCGCCTCGCGCACCCGGGAGACGACCTGCGTGCCGAGCAGCGAGTGCCCGCCCCGCTCGAAGAAGTGGTCGTGCGCCCCGATGCGCTCCGCCCGCAGCAGCTCGCCCCAGATGGCCGCCAGCACCTCCTCGGTGGGGGTGCGCGGCGGGACGTGCTCGGCCGCGCCCTGCGCCTCCGGCTCCGGGAGCGCGCGGCGGTCCAGCTTGCCATTGGGGGTGCGGGGGAGCGCGTCCAGCGCGGCGATGGCCGCCGGCACCATGTGGTCCGGCAGCGACGCGCGCAGCCACGCCCGCAGCTCCGGCGTCGCGGGCGCATCCGCCCCCTCCTCCGCCACCACCCAGCCCACCAGGCGCCGCGCGTCCCCCGTCTCGCCGCGCACGGCGACCACGGCGTCGCGCACGGCGGGGTGCTCGCGCAGCCGCGCCTCGATCTCGCCCAGCTCGATGCGGAAGCCCCGCACCTTCACCTGCGTGTCCGTCCGTCCGAGGTAGTCGACCTCCCCGCTCGGCAGGCGGCGGACGAGGTCCATCACGCGGTACATCCGCGCCCCCGGCTCGGCGGAGAACGGGTCCGGCACCCACCGCTCCGCCGTCAGCCCCGGGCGGGCGAGGTAGCCGCGCGCCAGGCCCTCCCCGGCGATGTACAGCTCGCCGGGAACCCCCACGGGCACGGGCTCGAGATGGCGATCGAGCACGTAGAGCCGCGTCCCAGCGATGGGCCGGCCGACCAGCACGCGCGCCGCGTCCGCCGGGGCCTCCCACACCGTGGTGTAGGTCGTGTCCTCCGTAGGGCCGTAGCAGTTGCGCACCGTCCGCACGGTGCCGGTCGCCAGGAGGGCGCGCACCAGGTCGAGCGGGAGCGCCTCGCCGCCCAGGTTCAGCGACTGGACGGACGCGGGGATGCCGCCCATCCGCAGCAGCTCCGCCGCGGCGCTGGGGACCATCGACGCCAGCCGGATCCCCGCGTCGGGAAGCTCCGCGAGGGAGAGGGCGTTCTCCACCAGCCAGAGCGTCCCGCCGGCGGAGAGGGTGCCGAAGATCTCCGCGATCGACACGTCGAACGCCACCGACGTCGACCCCAGGTGCGCGGACAGCTCCTCCGCCGGCACGTTCTCGCGGTACCAGCGGAGGAAGGCGACGGTGCTGCGATGCTCGATCTCCACGCCCTTCGGACGCCCCGTGGACCCCGAGGTGTAGATGACGTACGCCCGGTTCTCCGCCCCCGCCCCGCCGTCCACGTCGGACGCGTCCAGCGACGCCAGGGCGTCCGCCTCCTCGTCCAGCCGCACCAGGACGGCGTCCGTCCCGTCGAAGAGGTGCGCGTGCGACGCCTGCGTGAGCACCACGCCCGCGCCCGAGTCCGCCACCATGTAGGCGACGCGCTCCGCCGGGTAGGCCGGGTCCAGCGGCACGTACGCCCCGCCGGCCTTGAGCACGGCGAGGAGGGCGACGGGGAGGTCGGGCGTGCGGTCGAGCGCGACGCCCACGATCGACTCCGGCCCCACGCCCAGCGTCCTCAGACGACGGGCGAGGCGGTTCGAGGCGCGCTCCACCTCCGCGTAGCCGAGGCGGCGCGCGCCGTGGACGAGCGCGACGGCGTCCGGCGTCCGCTCCGCCTGCGCGCGCACCAGGTCGTGGATGCGCTCGCCGCGCGCGGGGACGATCTCGCCGTCCACGGAGAGGACGGCGGCGCGCTCGTCGCCCGCCATCAGCGGGATGCGGGAGACGGGGAGCGCGGGGTCCGCGACGACGCCCGCGAGCAGCGCCGTCAGGTGCCCCGCCATCCGCTCGACCGTCGCGTCGTCGAACAGCTCCGCCGCGTATTCGATGGAGCCGTAGATGCGGCCGTCGCGGGCCTCGCCCATGGTGAGCGTCAGGTCCGTCTTGGCGACGGTTCCCTCGCGCGCCACGCCGCTGACCTCCAGCCCTCCGCCGCCCTCCGCCCCGCCCTCTCCACCGCCGTCCGGCGTGTTCTGCATCGAGAACATCACCTGGTACACGGGCGTGCGGCTCAGCGAGCGCTCGGCGTTCAGCTCCTCCACCAGCCGCTCGAAGGGCAGCTCCTGGTGGGCGTAGGCGCCCAGCGTGGCCTCGCGGACGCGGGCCAGGAGCGCGCGGAAGCTCGGCTCGCCCGACAGGTCGGCGCGGATGGCGAGCGTGTTCACGAAGAAGCCGATCAGCCCCTCCACCTCGCGGTGCGTGCGCCCGGCGATGGGGGTGCCGACGACCACGTCGTCCTGCCCGCTCCAGCGCGAGAGCAGGACGTCCCACGCCGACAGCAGCGTCATGAAGAGCGTGGCGCCCTCCTTCCGCCCCAGCGCGCGCACCGCGTCCGACAGCTCCGGGGAGAGGACGAACGAGCGGGTGCCGCCGGCGTGGCTGCGCACCGGCGGGCGGGGGCGGTCGGTGGGCAGGTCGATGGCCTCCGGCGCGCCCTCCAGCGCGCGGCGCCAGAAGCCGATCTGCCGGTCCAGCACCTCGCCGCGGAGCCAGCCGCGCTGCCAGACGGCGTAGTCGGCGTACTGCAGCGGGAGCTCCGGCAGCGGCGAGGGCTCGCCCGCCTGGAAGGCACCGTACAGCGCCGACACCTCGCGGAACAGGATCCCCATCGACCAGCCGTCGCTCACGGCGTGGTGCATCCCCATCAGCAGCGCGTGGTCGTCCTCCGCCGCGCGCACCAGCACGGCGCGGAAGAGGGGGCCGGCGGCCAGGTCGTACGGCCGCGTGCCCATCTCCGTGGCCAGGCGCACCAGCGCCCGCTCGCGCTCCTCCTCCGCGAGCGCGGTGAGGTCCTCCACCGGCAGCGCGAAGGAGGGCGGGAGGATGCGCTGCACCGGGCCCGCGGGTCCGTCCGCGAAGACGGTGCGCAGCGCCTCGTGGCGGCGGACGGTCTCCGCCAGCGCCCGCTCCAGCGCGGCGGGGTCGATGGGGCCGCGGAAGCGCAGCGGCGCGCTCATGTTGTAGAGCGGCGAGCCGGGCTCCAGGCGGTCGATGAACCAGAGCCGCTCCTGCGCGAAGGAGAGCGGCGGGTCGCCGTCGCGCGCGGCGCGGACCAGCGGCGGCTGCTCGATGCCCTGCTCCGCCCGCTGCGCCGCGTCGATCCGCTCCGCCAGCGCGGCCAGCGTGGGCGCCTCGAAGAGCGCGCGCAGCGGCAGCTCCACCCCCAGCGCCTCGCGCACCCGGGAGACGACCTGCGTGCCGAGCAGCGAGTGCCCGCCGCGCTCGAAGAAGTGGTCGTGCGCCCCGATGCGCTCCGCCCGCAGCAGCTCGCCCCAGATCGCCGCCAGCACCTCCTCGGTGGGCGTGCGCGGCGCCACGAACTCCGCCGCGCCGGCGTCGCCGCCCGGATCGGGAAGCGCGCGGCGGTCCACCTTCCCGTTCGGGGTGAGAGGAAGCGCCTCCAGCACGACGAAGGCGGAGGGCGCCATGTGCTCCGGCAGCCGCTCGCGCACCCACGCCCGCAGCTCCGCCGTCTCCGGCGCGGCGCCGTCCGCCGGCACCACCCAGGCGACCAGCCGGTTGGTGCCGCTCCCGTCCGGCCGCGCGCCCGCGACCGCCGCGGCCAGCGCGGGGTGCTCGCGCAGCCGCGCCTCCACCTCGCCCAGCTCGATGCGGAAGCCCCGCACCTTCACCTGCGTGTCCGTCCGCCCCAGGTAGTCGACCTCCCCGCTGGGCAGGCGGCGCACCAGGTCCATCACGCGGTACATCCGCGCCCCCGGCTCGGCGGAGAACGGATCGGGCACCCACCGCTCCGCCGTCAGCCCCGGGCGCGAGAGGTAGCCGCGCGCCAGGCCCTCCCCGGCGATGTACAGCTCGCCGGGAACGCCTACGGGCACGGGCTCCAGGTGCCGGTCCAGCACGTAGAGCCGCGTCCCGCCGATCGGCTTGCCGACCAGCATCTTGCGCGCGTCCGCCGGCACATCCCACACCGTGGTGTAGGTCGTGTCCTCCGTGGGCCCGTAGCAGTTGCGCACCGTGCGCACCGTCCCCGTCGCCAGCAGCCGCCGGGCCAGGTCGAGCGGGAGCGCCTCGCCGCCCAGGTTCATCGACGCGACGGAGGGCGGGATCCCCTCCATCCGCAGCAGCTCGGCCGCGGCGCTGGGGACCATCGTCGCCAGGCGGACCCCCGCCTCCGCCGGAAGCTCGGCGAGGGAGAGGGCGTTCTCCACCAGCCAGAGCGTGCCGCCGGCGGAGAGGGTGCCGAAGATCTCCGCGATCGACACGTCGAAGGCCACCGACGTCCCGCCGAGGTGCGCCGACAGCTCCTCCGCGGGCACGTTCTCGCGGTACCAGCGGAGGAACGCGACGGTGCTGCGGTGCTCGATCTCCACCCCCTTGGGCCGGCCCGTGGACCCCGAGGTGTAGATGACGTACGCCCGGTTCTCCGCCCCCGCCCCGCCGTCGACCGGCTCGTCGTCGGCCGACGCGAGGGCGTCCGCCTCCTCGTCCAGCCTCACCACGACGGCGTCCGTTCCGTCGAAGAGGTGCGCGTGGGACGATTGGGTCAGCACGACGCCCGCGCCGGAGTCCGCCACCATGTAGGCGACGCGCTCCGCCGGATACGCGGGATCGAGAGGCACGTACGCACCGCCCGCCTTCAGAACGGCGAGAAGGGCAATGGGGAGATCGGGCGTGCGGTCCAGCGCCACCCCCACGATCGCCTCGGGCCCGACACCCAGCGCCGTCAGACGACGGGCGAGGCGGTTCGAGGCGCGCTCGACGTCGGAGTAGGTGAGGCGGCGCGCGCCGTGGACGAGCGCGACGGCGTCCGGCGTCCGCTCCGCCTGCGCGCGCACCAGGTCGTGGATGCGCTCGCCGCGGGGAGGGGCGGCCAGCGCCGTGGCGTCGTCCATTGCCAGCACGGCGCTCCGCTCCGCCTGGTCCATCAACGGCAGGCGCGAGATGGGGCGGTCGATGTCGCGGCCCACCTCCCGCAGCAGCGTGGCGAAGTGGTCCGCCATCCTCTGCGCCGTCGACGCGTCGAACAGGTCCGTCGCGTACTCCAGCGAGGCCCAGTAGCGCCCCGACCCGCCGTCCCCCAGGGCCAGGGCCACGTCGAACTTGGCGCCCTGGACGTCGCGGTCCAGCGAGCCGACCTGGACCCCCCCGCCCTCGCGCGTCCCCGCCGCCGAGCCGCTCCCGCCGCCGCCGGGCAGGCCGGGGGCGTTCTGGAGCGTGAACATCACCTGGAAGATGGGCGAGTGCGCCATGGAGCGCTCCACGCGCACCTCCTCCACCAGCTTCTCGAACGGCAGGTCCTGGTGGTCGTACGCCTCCAGCGTGGTCTCGCGCACCCGCCCCAGCAGCTCGCGGAAGGTGGGGTCGCCGGAGAGGTCGCCGCGCAGGGCCAGCGTGTTGGCGAAGAAGCCGATCAGCCCCTCCAGCTCCGGCCGCGTGCGGTTGGCGATGGGCGTGCCGACCACCACGTCCTCCTGCCCGCTCCAGCGCGAGAGCAGGACCTGCCACGCCGCCAGCAGCGTCATGAAGAGCGTGGCGTCGGCCGCGCGCCCCGCCTCCGCCACCCGCGCCATCGTCTCCGCGGAGAGGTGGAACTCCAGCGAGGCGCCACGGTGGCTCTCCACCGGCGGGCGCGGGCGGTCGGTGGGCAGCTCCAGCAGGGCCGGCGCGCCCTCGAAGCGGCGGCGCCAGTACGAGAGCTGCTCCTCCAGCGCCCTTCCCTGCAGGCGCCGGCGCTGCTCCGCCGCGTGGTCGCCGTACTGGGTGGGGAGCGGGGGGAGCGGGGAGGCGCCGCCCGACTGGAAGACGTGGTACAGCCCCAGCAGCTCGCGGAACAGGATGCTCGTGGACCAGCCGTCGCTCACCGCGTGGTGGACGTTCCAGAGCAGGACGTGGTCGTCGGGCGCGACCCGCAGCAGCGAGGCGCGGAAGAGGGGGCCCCGGTCCAGCGCGAAGGGGAGGCGCGCGTCCTCGCTCGCCCGGCGGCGCACCTCGTCCTCGCGCTCCTCGCCGGAGAGGCCGGTGAGGTCGACCAGCGGCAGGGAGACGGCGGAGTGCGGCGAGACCACCTGCACCGGCTCGCCGTCGCGCACCTCCACGTGCGTGCGCAGCGTCTCGTGGCGGCGCACCACCTCGTCCAGGGCGCGCTCCAGCGGAGCGTGCTCCATCGGGCCGCGGAAGCGCAGGGGGGAGGGCATGTTGTACGCGCTGCTCCCCGGCTCCAGGCGGTCCATCAGCCAGAGCCGCTGCTGCGCGAACGACAGCGGGAACACGCCCTCCTCGCGCGGCGCGGCGGACGGCGGGGGCGGGGCCGCCTCCTTCCGCTGGGCCTTCATGC
This sequence comes from Longimicrobiaceae bacterium, assembly GCA_030146875.1. Lineage (GTDB taxonomy): Bacteria > Gemmatimonadota > Gemmatimonadetes > Longimicrobiales > Longimicrobiaceae > JASLAX01. The sequence continues at coordinate 15,203 of JASLAX010000225.1, read as the reverse complement.
GCAGCTCCAGGAGCTTCCGCCGCTCGGGGGAAAGCTCGCCCAGCCGCCTGGAGATGTCGCTCATCGCGCGGGGACCCCCGCCCGCGCGGCGTCCGCCGTCCCCGTCTCCCGGACGTCGTCCCCGCCGTGCGGCGGCGCGCCGGCGGGCGCCGGCGCGGGGGGGAGCACCCGCTCCCCCCGCACCGCCGCCCCGGCGGACCCCACGCTCGTCTCCTCCCGCATCCCCGCTCCTCGTCTGTGTACCGCCCGGCTCAGCGCTCCTCGCCCAGCCCGCCCACCAGCGCGTCGAGCGACGCCTGGTCCAGCCCCGCCAGCGCGAAGTCCGACGGGGTGAAGCCCCCCGCCTTCGGGTCGCGGCAGTGCGCCACGATCCCGCGCAGCGCGTCCGCGAACGCCGCCGCCAGCCGCTCCACCGTGGCGCGCTCGTGCACGCCCTCTCCGTAGGTCCACGCCACCTGAAGCTCGCCGTCCGCGACCGCCGCGTCCACCGCCAGCAGGTGCGTGCGCGCGCCGCGGGGCGAGCGGGCCGCCCCCGCGTCGCCCGCGACGGGCGCCAGGAGGGCGCCCTCCGCCGCGTCCGACGACTGCTGGCCCAGGTAGTTGAACGACACCTGGGCCGCGGGAACGGCCGCGACCGCCTCCTGCACCCACGGGTCGTCCGCGGCCCAGCGCAGCAGCCCGTGCCCGATCCCGCGGGCGGGAACGGAGCGCAGCGCCTCCTTCACCTCGCGGAGCGACCCGCCCGCGTCGGCCGGGTCGGAGACGTGGAGCAGGACCGGGTGGATGGCCGTGAACCAGCCCACGGTGCGGGAGAGGTCCACGCCCTCGAACAGGTCCTCGCGGCCGTGGCCCTCCACGTCCACCAGCACCTCCGCGCGCCCGGTCCAGCCGGCGAGCGCGGCGGCGAGCGCGGTGAGGAGCACGTCGTTGACCTGCGTGCCGTAGACGGGCGGCACCTCCGTCAGCAGCGCGCGCGTGGTGTCCGCGTCCAGCGTGGCGCGGACGTGGCGCGCGTCGGCCTCGGTGTTCCCGCCCTCCCCGTCGCGCGGGAGCGGCGGCGCCGTGCGGCGCGCGAACTCGGTCCAGTACCCCAGCTCCGCGCGCACCTCGGGGGAGGCGGCGTGCGCCGACAGGCGCTGCGCCCAGCGGCGGAACGAGGTGGTCTTCGCCGGCAGCGCGACCGGCTGGCCCGACGCGAGCGCGGCGTAGGCCGCGTGCAGGTCGGAGAGCACGACGCCCCACGACACCGCGTCCATCACCAAGTGGTGGGCGACCGCCAGCAGGCGCTGCGGGCGGCCTTCGCCGCCGTCCATCAGCACCACCCGGAAGAGCGGCCCGCGCTCCAGGTCCAGCGAGCGCTGCGCCTCCTCCGCCCGCGCGGCCGCGTCGTCGGGCGACGAGACGTCCGCCACCTCGAACGGCGTGGCCCCGCCGGGGGCGGCGCACTCCGCCGTCCACCCGCCCGCCCCGTGGCGGAAGCGCATCCGCAGCGCGTCGTGGTGCTCCACCACCGCGGCGACGGCCCGCCCCATCGCCGCGGCGTCGATCCGCCCGCGCGCCTCCAGCAGGGCGGAGAGGTTGAAGTGGTGCGGCTCCGGCAGCGCCTGGGCGAAGAACCAGTGCTGCACCGGCGTCAGCGGAACCGCGCCGGTGACCGGCCCCTGCTCCGCCTCCTGCCCCGGACCGCGCGTCTCCACCGCCACCTCGGCCAGCTCCGCCACGGTCTGGTGCAGGAACATCTGCTTGGGGGTGACCCGCAGCCCCTCCTGCGCCGCCCGGGCGATGATCTGGATGGAGAGGATGGAGTCGCCGCCCAGCTCGAAGAAGTTGTCGTGGATGCCCACGCGCTCGACCTTCAGCACCTGGGCCCAGAGGCGGGCCAGGATCTCCTCCGCCGCGTTGCGGGGCACGGCCTTCTCGCGCTCCGACGCGCTGGGCGCCTCGGGGGCGGGCAGGCGGCGGCGGTCCACCTTGCCGCTGGGCGTGAGCGGAAGCTCGTCCAGCACCACGACGGCGGCCGGCACCATGTGCTCCGGCAGCGTCTCGCGCAGGAAGGCGCGCAGCTCGGCGGCGTCGGGCGCGGCGCCCCCGGGGACCACGTAGGCCACCAGGCGGCGGTCGGCGGCACCGTCCTCGCGCCCCGCCACGGCGGCGTCGCGGACGGAGGGGTGGCGGCGCAGCGCGGCCTCCACCTCGCCCGGCTCGATGCGGTGGCCGCGCACCTTCACCTGGTCGTCGTAGCGCCCGCCGAACTCCAGCGTGCCGTCCGGCAGCCAGCGCGCGCGGTCGCCGGTGCGGTACATCCGCGCGCCCGACTCGGCGGAGAACGGGTCGGGCACGAAGCGCTCGGCGTTCAGCTCCGGGCCGTCCAGGTAGCCCAGCGCCACGCCGTCGCCCGCCACGAACAGCTCGCCGAACACGCCGGTGGGCGCCGTCTGGCCCAGGCGGTCCAGCACGTGGACGCGCCCGTTCGCGATGGGCCGGCCGATGGGGACCGTGTACGCCTCGTCGCCCAGCGACTCCACGCGGTGCGCGGTGGTGAAGACGGTGCCCTCGGTGGGCCCGTAGACGTGCACCAGGTTGCGCGGGGCGCCGGAGCGCAGCGCGTCGCGGACCGGCCGGGGGTCCACCGCCTCGCCGCCGAAGAGCACGTACTCCAGCCCGGAGAGGATCCCCGGCTCCGCGCGCACCAGCCCGTTGAAGAGCTGCGTGGTCAGGAAGACGTGCGTCAGCCCGCCGTCCCGCACCGCCGCGCCGAACGCCTGGGGGGAGAGCGCCACGTCCTTCTCCACCGCCACGGCCGTCGCCCCGTTCGCCAGCGGCCCCCACAGCTCCCAGACCGACGCGTCGAAGGCCGGGCTCGCCATCCACGCCACCCGGTGCCCCGGGGAGATGGAGACGTAGTCGGTGTCCACCACCGTGCGGACGACCGCGCGATGGGGGATCAGGACGCCCTTGGGCGTGCCCGTGGAGCCCGAGGTGTAGACCAGGTACGCCGCGTCCGTCGCGGCGGCCGCCGGCAGCTCACCGTCCCCGTCCTCCGCGGAGCCGGAGCCGACGACGATCGTGGGGACGTCGCGCGCCGGGAGCGCGCCCGCCAGCGCCTCGGTGGCGACCACGGCGCGCACCGCGGCGTCGTCCATCAGCAGCGAGAGGCGCGCGGCCGGGTAGGCGGGGTCGAGCGGCACCACCGTGGCGCCGGCCTTCAGGATCGCCGCGGCGCCGACCGCGCCCTCCGCCGTGTGGCCGGCCGCCAGGGCGACGCGGTCGCCCGGGCGCACGCCCTCGGCCACCAGCCGCCGGGCGAGGGCGGCCGAGCGCGCGTCCAGCTCGCCGTACGAGAGGCGGGCGCCGCCGGCCTCCACCGCCGCCGCGTCCGGCGCCTGCGCCGCGCGGGCGGAGAGGAGCGCGGGGAGGGTGGCGTCGCGCGGGTAGTCGCGGGCGGTGTCGTTCCACTCGCGGGTCAGGCGCCGCACCTCGTCGTCGCGCGTGAGCGCCAGGCGCGACACGGGCGTGGACGGGTCGGCGATGGCAGACTCGATCAGCACGCGCAGGTGGTGCATCATCCGCGCGACGGTGGGCTCGTCCCACAGGTCGGAGTTGTACTCCGCCATGCACCGCAGCCCGTTCCCCGTCTCCATGGAGGCCAGGGTCATGTCGAACTTGGTGGCGCCCGTGTCCGTCAGGGAGATGTTGGTCTCGGGGAAGAGCGAGCGGACGTTGAGGCGCGTCCGCATCGAGGAGTCCTCGAGGTGGTGGTGCGTCTTCACGAAGGTGTGGTGGAAGTACATCACCTGGAAGACCGGGTTGCGCGACAGGTCGCGCTCCGCCCCCAGCTCGTCCACCACGGTGTCGAACGGCAGGTCCTGGTGCGCGTCGGCGTCCAGCACGCCCGTGCGCACCTGCTTCATCAGCTCGCGGAAGGTGATGTCGCCGTCCAGCCGGGCGCGCACGGCGGCGGAGTTCACGAAGAACCCCACCACCGGCTCCAGCTCGGCGTGGTTGCGGTTCCCCACCAGGGTGCCCACCACCACGTCGTCCTGCTCGGCGTAGCGGGCCAGCAGGACGTAGAAGGCGGCCATCACCAGCATGTTCACCGACACGCTCTCGGCGTTGGCCAGCAGGCGGATGGACTCCTCCACGTGGGCCGGCAGCACGAAGCGGTAGATGCCGCCGCGGAAGCTCTGCACCGCGGGCCGGGGGCGGTCCGTGGGCAGCTCCAGCGTGGGGGCGCCGGCCAGGTGCTGCTTCCAGTAGTCAACCTGCTTCTGCAGCACCTTCCCGGTCAGGTAGTCGCGCTGCCAGGCCGAGTAGTCGGTGTACTGGATCTCCAGCTCCGGCAGCGGCGACGGCTTGCCCTCGACGAACGCCTCGTAGAGCTGCTCCATCTCGCGCGTCACGATGGGCATGGCCCACCCGTCGGTGACGATGTGGTGCAGCGTCAGGATCTGCGCGTAGTCCTGGTCCGAGACGCGGAAGAGCTTGCACCGCATCAGCGGCCCGTTCTCCAGGTCGAACGGGCGGGCGCCCTCCTCGCTGGCCTTGCGGCGGACCAGCGCGTCGGGGGCGGGCTCGCCGTTGGGACCGCGGATGTCCTCCACCTCCACCTTCATCTCGTACGGCGGCAGCACCACCTGCACCGGCTCGCCGTCGACCAGGCGGAAGACGGTGCGGATGGCGTCGTGGCGGCGCGCCACCTCGGTCAGCGCGCGCTCCATGACCCCGATGTCCAGGTCCGCCGCCATCAGCGAGGAGCAGGGGATGTTGTAGAACGGGTTCCCCGGGGAGAGGTGGTCCAGGAACCAGAGCCGCTCCTGGGCGTAGCTCATGGGGTGCACCGGCCCGCCGCCGCGCGGCACGATGCCGGGCTGCCGGGCCACCGGCTTGGCCAGCCCCTTGAGCCGCGCCTCCAGCAGCGCCCGCTTGGCTTCGGAGAGCGCCGCGCGCCCCGGGGTCCCGTTCGCTTCCATCGTGCTCGCGCTCCTGAATGCGTGTGTTCGGTGTGGTTGGGTAGAGGTCGAGCGCCCGCTCAGAGGCCGAGCAGCGCGTCCAGCGACGCCTGGTCCAGACCCGCCAGCGGGAAGTCCGAGGGGGTGAAGCCGCCCGCCTGCGGGTCGCGGCAGTGGGCCACGATCGCCCGCAGCTCGGCCATGAAGCCCTCGGCCACGCGGCGCACGGTGGCCGGGTCGTGGGCGCTCCGGGAGTAGGTCCAGGTCGCGTGCAGCATCCCGCCCGAGACCACGGCGTCCACCTGCAGCAGGTGCGGGCGGATGCCGCTGGCGGCGCGGGGCGGCCCCGCGGCCTCGTCCACCAGGGTGAACAGGGCGTCGCCGCTCGTCAGGGCGCCGAACTGGCCCAGGTAGTTGAACGACACCTCCGCCGGCGGCAGGGCGGCCAGCTCGGCCGACGCGTCCCCCCCCATCCAGCGCAGCAGGCCGTAGCCCACCCCGCGGCCGGGAACGGCGCGCAGCGTCTCCTTGACCTCCTTGAGCGCCTCGCCCGGGGCGTCGGGGTCGGAGAGGCGGAGCAGGACCGGGTAGATGGCGGTGAACCAGCCCACGGTGCGGGTCAGCTCCACGTTCTCGAACAGGTCCTCGCGGCCGTGGCCCTCCAGGTCCACCAGCAGCTCGCGCCGGCCCGTCCACCGCGCGAACGCGGCCGCCAGCCCGGCGAGCAGCACGTCGTTCACCTGCGTGCCGTACACGGGGGGCACGTCGGAGAGCAGCGCCTGCGTGGTCTCCGCGTCCAGCGCGACCACGAAGCGGCTGGCGCTCCCCTCCGTCGTCGCCTCCACGGCGCGGTCGCGCGGCAGGGGCGCCACCCGGGCGCGCGCCGGGTCCGTCCACCACCCCAGCTCGGCGCGGGCGGCCTCGGAGCGGGCGTGCTCGGCCAGGCGCTCGGCCCAGCGGCGGTACGACGTGGTCTTGGCCGGCAGCGCCGGGGCCGTCCCCGCCGCGGCGGCGCGGTACGCCGCCTCCAGGTCCTCCAGCACCACGCCGAGCGACACGGCGTCCATCACCAGGTGGTGCACGGCCAGCAGCAGGCGCTGCGGGGCGTCCGGCCCCCGGTCGTACAGGGCGAAGCGCGCCAGCGGACCGTGCTCCAGGTCCAGCCCGCTCTGCACCCCCGCGCCGTGCGCGTCCATGGCCGCGTCCGCGTCCGGCTGGGCGGAGAGGTCCACCGCCTCGAAGGGCGTGGGCCCGCCGGGGGCGGCTCCCTCCTGCTCCCAGCCGTCGGCCGTGCGCCGGAAGCGCAGGCGCAGCGCGTCGTGGTGCTCCAGCGTGGCCGCCACCGCCCGCTCCAGCAGCGCGGGGTCCAGCCGCTCGCGGACCGCGAAGACGAAGGAGAGGTTGAAGTGGTGCGGCTCCGGGTGGTCCTGCTCCAGGAACCACCGCTGCACCGGGGTGAGCGGCGCCGGCCCGGTCACGGGGCCCTGCTCCGCCTCCACCGCCGCGGCGGTCCCGGCGACCGCGGCCAGCTCCGCCACCGTCTGGTGCTGGAAGGTCTGGCGCGCGGTGATGCGCAGCCCCGCCTTCCCCGCCTTCCCGATCATGTTGATGGCGAGGATGGAGTCGCCGCCCAGGTCGAAGAAGTTGTCGTGGATGCCGATGCGCTCCACCCGCAGCACGTCCTTCCAGATCTCCAGCAGCGTGGCCTCGGCGTCGTTGGTGGCCTCGGCCGCCTCGGCGGAGACGGGCGCCTCGGGGGCCGGCAGGGCGCTGCGGTCCAGCTTGCCGCTGGAGGTGCGCGGCAGCGCCTCCACCGCCACGAACGCGGCGGGGACCATGTACTCCGGCAGCGTCTCGCGCATCCAGAGCCGCAGGTCGGCGGGGGAGGGCGCCTCCGCGCCCGGCGCGGCCACCAGCCAGGCCACCAGGCGCTTCGCCCCGCCGGAGCCGCCCTCGCGCACCCCGGCCACGGCCTCGGCCACGGCGGGGTGCTCGCGCAGGCGGTGCTCCACCTCGCCCAGCTCGATGCGGTAGCCCCGCACCTTCACCTGGCCGTCCGTGCGGCCCAGGTAGTCGATCTCGCCCGAGGGCAGGCGGCGGGCGCGGTCCAGCACGCGGAAGGTGCGCGCGCCCGGCTCGGCCGAGAACGGGTCGGGAAGGAAGCGCTCCGCCGTGAGGCCCGGCCGGCCCAGGTAGCCGCGGGCCAGCCCCGCGCCGGAGAGGTAGACCTCGCCCGGCACCCCGGCGGGGACGGGCGCCAGGCTGCGGTCCAGCACGTGGAGCCGCGTGCCGTCGATGGGCCTGCCGATCAGCACCTTCCGTGCGTCCGCCGGCACCGTCCACACCGTGGTGTAGGTGGTGTCCTCGGTGGGGCCGTAGCAGTTGCGCACCGTCTTCACCGTGCCGGTGGCGAGGAGCCCCTGCGCCACGTCCAGCGGCAGCGCCTCGCCGCCCAGGTTGAGCGAGGCGACGGTGGAGGGGATGCCGCCCATCCGCAGCAGCTCGGCCGCGGCGTTCGGCACCATGGTCGCCAGGCGGATCCCCGCCTCCTCGCCCAGCTCCGCCAGGGAGAGCGCGTTCTCCACCAGCCAGAGCGTCCCCCCCGCCGTCAGGGTGCCGAAGATCTCCGCGACGGAGACGTCGAACGTCACCGACGTGCCGCCCAGGTGCGCCGCCAGCTCCTCCGCCGGCATCGTCTCGCGGTACCAGCGCAGGAAGGCGACGGTGCTGCGGTGCTCGACCTCCACCCCCTTCGGGCGCCCCGTGGAGCCGGAGGTGTAGATGACGTACGCCCGGTTCTCCGCCGCCGCGCCACCGTCGGCCGGCGACGCGTCCAGCGCGGCGATGGCCTCCGCCTCCGCGTCCACCCGCAGGAGGACGGCGTCCGTCCCCGCGAAGAGCGGCGCGTGGGCCGCCTGGGTCACGACCACGCGGGCCCCGGCGTCCGCCACCATGTAGGCCAGGCGCTCCGCCGGGTACGCGGGGTCCAGCGGGACGTACGCCCCGCCGGCCTTCAGCACCGCGAGCAGCGCCGTGGGAAGCTCGGCCGTGCGGTCCAGGGCGATCGCCACGTTGGTCTCCGGCCCCACTCCCAGGGCCTGGAGGCGGCGGGCGAGGCGGTTGGAGGCGGCCTCCAGCTCGGCGTACGTCGTCCGCCGTCCGCCCGCCACCAGGGCCACGGCGTGCGGCGTGCGTTGGGCCTGGCCGCGGAACAGGTCGTGGATGCGCTCCCCCGTGGGCGCCGGGGCGGGCGGGGCGGCCAGGAGGGCGGCGCGCTCCTCCGCGGTGGTGAGCGGGATCCGCGAGACGCGGGCGTCCGCGTCGTCCAGGGCGTTCTCCAGCAGGGTGCGCAGGTGGTCCGCCATGCGGACGATCGTCTCGTGGTCGAACAGGTCGGAGTCGTACTCCACCAGGTTCGACATCCCCTCGACGCTGTCCATCGTGGTGAGCGTGAGGTCGAACTTCGTGGTCCCCGTCTCCACCGAGGCGATGCCGCGGTCCGGGAAGAGCTCGGAGGTCTCCAGCCTGGAGCCCGGTGCCGCGGCCAGGGCGGCGACCTCGAGCTGGCCGGCGGTGCGCACCAGGGTGTGGTGGAAGTACATCACCTGGAAGAGCGGGTTGCGGGACAGGTCGCGTCCCACGCCCAGCGCCTCCACCACGATGTCGAAGGGCACCTCCTGGTTGGCGTCCGCGTCCAGCACCGCGGCGCGCACCCGCTGGATCAGCTCGCGGAAGGGGGGATCGTCCTCCAGCGACACGCGGATGGCCGCCGTGTTCACGAAGAAGCCGATCAGCGGCTCCACCTCGGCACGGTTGCGGTTGCCCAGCAGCGTGCCCACCACGATGTCGTCCTGCCCCGAGTAGTGGTGCAGCAGCGCGTAGAACGCGCTCATCACCAGCATGTTCATCGAGACGCTCTCGCCGGTCGCCAGCGCGCGCAGGCGGTCCGCGAAGGCGGCCGGCCAGAGGAAGCGGTGGTTCCCGCCCCGGTAGCCCTGCACCGCCGGGCGCGGCCGGTCGGTGGGCAGCTCCAGCGTGGGCGCGCCGGAGAGGTGGGCCTTCCAGTGGTCCACCTGGCGCTTCATCACCGCGCCCTCCAGGTACTCGCGCTGCCAGGCGGAGTAGTCGGCGTACTGCACCTGCAGCTCCGGCAGCGGCGAGGGCTCCCCCGCGGCGAAGGCGTTGTAGACCATCGCCATCTCCGACCCCAGGATGTTGGACGACCACCCGTCGGTGATGATGTGGTGCATCGTGAGCACCTGGGCGTAGTCCGCCTCGGAGATGCGGAAGAGCTTGATGCGCCACAGGGGGCCGGTGCCCAGGTCGAACGGGCGCGAGCCCTCCTCGTCGGCCTTGCGCCGCACCAGCTCGTCGGGCGCGGGCTCGCCGTTCGGGCCGCGGAGGTCCTCCACCGGAACGGCGACGGGCGCGGGCTCCAGCACGACCTGCACGGGCTTGCCGTCCTCGAGCCGGAAGACGGTGCGCAGCGCCTCGTGGCGGCGCGCGATCTCGGTGAGGGCCCGCGCCAGCGTGGGCACGTCCACCGCCGCCGGGATCCGCCCCGCGGCGGGAAGGTGGTAGAAGGGGCTGTTGGGGACGAGCTGGTCCATGAACCAGAGCCGCTCCTGGGCGTAGCTCATGGGGTACACCGGCCCGCCGCCGCGCCGCGTGATGGCGTCGCGGCGCGGGGCGGCCTTCGCCGTTCCCTTGAGCCGCGCCTCCAGCAGGGCGCGCTTGGCGTCGGACAGCTGCGGGCGGGCGGTGGCCCCTGCGTTCCCTTCCATCACCTCTGCTCCTTGGGGTCGTGCGATCGATTGCGGGGGCCGGCGCTCAGATCGAGCCCCCGAGCTGCTCCATCACGGCGTCGAGCGACGCCTGGTCCAGGCCCGCCAGCGCGAAGTCGCTGGGAGTCACGCCGCCCGCCTCGGGCGTGCGGCAGTGCTCGATCAGCTCCTCCAGCGCCTCCATCCATCCCTGCGCCAGCCGGTCGGCCGTCTCCGGCGCCAGCCGCGCCGGCCCGTGCGTGAAGGTGGCCGCCAGCCGCCCGCCCACCACCATGGCGTCGATCGCGAGCAGGTGCGTCCGCCGCCCGCGGGGCGAGCGGGCCGGGCCCGAGTCCCACCCGGCCATCGCCAGCACCGGCCCGTCCGGGGCCTTCCCGGCGTCGGCCGGGGGCGCGGCGGAGGCCGCCTCGTCCGACGCGGCGGCGCCGCCGATCTGGCCCAGGTAGTTGAACGCCACGTCCGGCGCCGGTAGCGCGGCGAGCGCCGCCTCCACGGCCGGGTCGCCGCCCGACCAGCGCAGAAGACCGTAGCCGATCCCCTTCCCGGGAATTTCGCGGAGCTGCTCCTTCACGCTCTTGATCGCCTCGCCGCGCCCGCCGCCGGCCGGGAGCCGCAGCAGGACGGGGTGGATGGTGGTGAACCAGCCGGCGGTGCGGGAGATGTCCACCGTCTCGAACAGGTCCTCGCGGCCGTGGCCCTCCAGGTCCACCAGCAGGTCGGGCGAGCCCGTCCAGCGCTGGAACGCCATGGCGAGCGCGGTGAGCAGCACGTCGTTGATCTGCGTGCCGTAGACCGGCGGCACCTCCGTCAGCAGGGCGCGCGTCGCCTCCTCGTCCAGCGCCACGCCCACGCGGCGGGCGTGGCCCTCCAGGTCCTCGCCGTCGCCGTCCCGCGGCAGCGGGGCCACGGCGCCGCGGCCGGGGTCCGTCCAGTACGGCAGCTCCGCGCGCACCGCGGGGGACGCGGCGTGCTCCGTCAGCTTCTCGGCCCACTGCCGGAACGACGTGGTCTTTCGCGGGAGCGCGGCGGCCTCCCCGGCGGCGAGCGCGCGGTACGCCGCCTCCAGGTCGGCGCTGACGAACGCCCACGAGACGGCGTCCACCACCAGGTGGTGGGCGACGAAGAGCACCCGCTGCGGCCGCCCCTCGCCCGCGTCGGCCAGCAGGAGGCGCACGAGGGGGCCGTCCTGGATGTCCAGCGAGCCCTGCGCCCGCGTCCCGGCCGCCTCCAGCGCGGCGGGCAGGTCCTCGTCCGGCACGCCGGAGAGGTCCACCGTCTCGAACGGCGGCTCCCCTCCGGGCTCCGTCCCCGTCTGCTCCCACCCGCCGGCCGCGCGGCGGTAGCGCATCCGCAGCGCGTCGTGGTGGTCCATCACCGCCGCCAGGGCGCCGCGCAGCGCATCGGCGTCCAGCCGGACCCGCGCCTCCAGGGCGAAGGCCAGGTTGAAGTGGTGCGTCTCCGCCAGCTCCAGGCCGAAGTACCAGCGCTGCACGGGGGTGAGCGGCGCGGGGCCGGCGACCGGCCCCTGCTCCGCCTCGACCCGCGGCGACTGGCCCACCACGGCCGCCAGCTCCGCCACCGTCTGGAACTGGAACATCTGCCGTGGCGTGATGCGCAGCCCCTCCTGCGCCGCCCGCGAGATCACGTGGATGGAGAGGATGGAGTCGCCGCCCAGGTCGAAGAAGTTGTCGTGGATGCCGACGCGCTCGGCGCGCAGGACCTCCTTCCAGATCTCCACCAGGATCGACTGCACCTCGCCGGTCGGCATGGCTTCCTCGCCGTCGCCGGCCGCGGGCTCGGGGGCGGGGAGCGCCCGGCGGTCCACCTTGCCGTTGGCGGTGACCGGCAGGGCGTCCAGCGCCACGTACGCCGCCGGGACCATGTAGTCCGGCAGCGCCTGCTTCAGGAACGTCCGCATCTCCCCCGGGGCGGGCATCTCGGCGCCGGGGCGGAGGACGAGGTACGCGGCGAGGCGGCGGTCCCCCGGCGCGTCCTCGCGCACGGCGGCCACGGCGTCGGAGACGGCGGGGTGGCGGCGCAGCGCCGTCTCGATCTCCCCCAGCTCGATGCGGTGGCCGCGCACCTTCACCTGGTCGTCCACGCGGTCCAGGAAGTCGAGCGTGCCGTCGGCCCGCCAGCGCACGCGGTCGCCGGTGCGGTAGAGGCGCGCGCCCGGCCGGGCGGAGAAGGGGTCGGCGACGAAGCGCTCCGCGTCCAGCTCGGGGCGCCCCAGGTAGCCGCGGGCGAGCTGGTCCCCGCCCAGGAAGAGCTCGCCGGGCACGCCGATGGGCACCGGGTTGAGCCGCGGGTCCAGCACGTAGGCGCGGACGTTGGCGATGGGCCGCCCGATACCCGGGAAGCCCGCCGCGTCGCCGTCCTTCGCCTCCACCACGCCGGAGGTGGCCACGACGGTGCACTCCGTCGGCCCGTAGTTGTTGACCAGCGCGAAGGGCAGCCCCGGGCGGGGATGCGCGCGCAGGCGGTCGCCGCCCGTCAGCAGCAGCCGCAGCGGCGCCTCCGCCGGCCAGTCGGCGGCCAGGACGGCCTCGGCCAGCGGCGTGGGGAGGAAGGAGACGGTGATCCCCCGCTCCACCATCCAGGCGGCCAGCTCGGCCGGGGCGGCGCGGAGCGCGTCGTCCACCACGTGCACGCTGGCGCCGCAGGCCAGGTACGGCCACACCTCCCACCCGGACGCGTCGAAGCCCGTCGCCGCGACCTGCGTGGCGCGGTCGGCGGCGGTGACGGCGAACGCCTCGCGGTGCCAGTGGACCAGGTTCGCCAGCGCGCCGTGCTCCACCTGCACGCCCTTCGGGGTGCCCGTGGAGCCCGAGGTGTAGATGACGTACGCCAGCGACCCCGCGTCGGCGCCGCCGTCCACCTCGCCCCCGGGGGCGGCGGCGAGCTCCGGGTCGGCGTCGGTCACCGTGGTGCCGCCGAACTCGGGCAGCCCGTCGCGCAGGCGCTCCTGCGTGAGCAGCACCCGCGCGCCCGAGTCGCGCAGCACGAAGGCGATGCGCTCCCGCGGGTACGCCGGGTCGATGGGCACGTACGCGGCGCCGGCCTTCAGCACGCCGAGCAGGGCGGCCAGGAAGTCGGCCGAGCGCTCCATGCAGACCGCCACCCGCTCCTCGCGCCCCACGCCCAGGGCGCGCAGGCGGTGCGCGACGCGGTTGGCGCGCGCGTCCAGCTCGCCGTAGCTCACCGTCTCCCCGCCCGCGGCGACGGCGGGCGCGCCGGGCGCCCGCGCCGCGGCGCGCGCGAAGAGGCGGTGGACCGGGACGGAGGTGTCGTACTCCGCCCGGGGCGACGACCACTCCTCCACCAGCAGGCGGCGCTCCTCGCGGCCCAGCGGCACCAGGGTGGAGACGGGCGCGTCCGGCCGCGCGACGGCGTCGGCCAGCACGTGCCCCAGGTGCTCCATCATCCGCGCGATGGTGGACTCGTCGAACAGGTCGGTGTTGTACTCGACCAGGTTCGGCATCCCCTGCGCGTCCTCCAGCGTCATCACCGTCAGGTCGAACTTGGTGGTGCGCGTGTCGACGGCGGAGATGCCCCGGCCGCCGGAGAGCGGCCGCGAGCCCATGGGCGAGACGGCCTCCTCGCCCTCGGCCTGGTGCACGGGGGCGGTGAGGGCGTGGTGGAAGTACATCACCTGGAAGAGCGCGTTGCGCGACAGGTCGCGCTCGGACCCCAGCGCCTCCACCACCACGTCGAACGGCACCTCCTGGTTGGCGTCGGCGTCCAGCACCCCGGCGCGCACGCGCTGCAGCAGGGTGCGGAACGAGGGGTCGTCCTCCATCCGCACCCGGATGGCGGCCGTGTTCACGAAGAAGCCGACCAGCGGCTCGATCTCGGCCCGGTTGCGGTTGCCCAGCAGGGTGCCGACGACCACGTCCTCCTGCCCGGTGTAGTGGCGCAGGAGGGCGTACAGGCCGCTCATGACGAGCATGTTCATCGACGCGCTCTCGGCCATGGCCAGCGCGCGCAGCTCGTCGGTGAACCCGCGCGACCACTCGAAGCGGTACGCGCCGCCGGAGAAGCTCTGCATGGCCGGCCGCGGGCGGTCCGTGGGCAGCTCCAGCGCGGGCGCGCCGCCCAGGTGGCCCTTCCAGTGGTCCACCTGCTTCCGCATCACGTCGCCCTGCAGGTACTCCCGCTGCCAGGCCGAGTAGTCCGTGTACTGGATGGGAGGCTCGGGGAGCGGCGAGGGCTCGCCGCGGCTGAACGCGCCGTACAGGTACTCGATCTCGCCCGACACGATGGGCATGGACCACCCGTCCGTGGCGATGTGGTGCACCGTGAGCACCTGCGCGTAGTCCTCGTCGGAGACGCGGACGAGCTTGAGACGGAACGGAGGCCCGTTCTTCAGGTCGAAGGGGCGGGCGGCCTCCGCGGCCACCGCGCGGCGCACCTCCTCCTGCGACGCGGCCTCGCCGTTCGGCCCCCGGATGTCCTCCACCTCCACCCGGACGTCGTACGGCTCCATCACCACCTGCACCGGCTTCCCGTCGTCCATGCGGTACACCGTGCGCAGCGCGGCGTGGCGGCGCACCACCTCGCCGACCGCGCGCTCCAGCACCGCCACGTCGATGCTCGCCGAGACCAGGATGGCGGCGGGGAGGTTGTAGAAGGGGGAGTCCGGGACGAGCTGGTCCATGAACCAGAGCCGCTCCTGGCCGAAGCTCATGGGGTGCACCGGGCCGCCCTCGCGCCGCGTGATGGCCGCGCGCCGCGGGGCCGCCTTCGCCGTGCCCTTGAGGCGCGCTTCCAGCAGCGCCCGCTTGGCGTCGGAGAGCTGCGGGCGGGCCGGGGACGCGCCCGGGTGATCGGTGCCGCTCATGGTGGAGATCCGCGTGGGTGGGTAGGGAGAGACTCAGAAACAGTCGGGAGCCGGAAGGGGGGCCGGACGCACGGAAGCGGCGGGTCGCGCTGGGCGTCCCGACCGCGTCTCCTCCCCGCCCGCTCCCGCCGCGACGGGCATTCCCCTTCCGCCGCTTCGCTCCAGCCGGGCGGCGCGCCCCGCAGGGCGCCGCCCCGCGCCGGGAGGAGGCGTGCAATATAACACCGCACCCCGCCGCCTGTCGCGGGGGGGTCCCCCTACGGACCCTTCCCGACGCGACGGCCGCGCCGAAACGGCCGTCGAGGGAACGGGGACGCCAAAGGGCGAGGCCGCACGCGCGCCGTCCGGCGCGCAGACGGGCGCCGGGCGCGACATCGGACGCGGGGGGGAGGGGAGAGCACCCACGCGGCGGAGGCGCGGACCCCTCGCCCGCCTGGGATTGGACAATCCTCGCTGCCGAAACGGTGCACGCCTTCCGTTCCCCCTGGAGAGAGGACGCGCCGCACCGGCCGCCGTCCCCCTGCCCCCGCACCCGCGTGCCGCCATGCCTCCGTTCCGCCCGCTCCCGCCGCCGCCCGCCCCGCTCGGCGCCCTCCCTCGCCGGCGCCCGTCGCGGCCCGCGCCCCGCGC
>JASLAX010000185.1 GCA_030146875.1 Longimicrobiaceae bacterium | reverse complement strand
GCTTTTGGCGGAAGCCCCAGCCCTCCTGGATCATCTCGATGAACTGCCGATTGGCAGGGCCGCGGCCCTTCCAGCGCTCGAATACCTGGCTCCAGGAAATCTCCCCTTCGTCAAAGAGCCAGCGCTTCTGGTCCTCGTCGTACTGGCAGGGGAAGGGATAGTCCAGCACGAACTTTTGCTCCGCTTCATCCCAGTGCGCGGGCACCTGGACGCCGATCCCCTCGCAGAGCGGCACGGTGGATTTCATCCACGTTTGCCGCAGCTCATCGTTTGTCATGCCTTTGAGCTTGTACTCGAGCTGCCCCGAGTGGCGCTTCATGTCGTCGGGGAGGCCGAACCACTCCACCGCCATGGGGAACATCCAGTCCACGGCGCGCTGGATCTTCTCCTTCGCCTCGCCGCCGGCGCCGGCCAGGCGCTTCATCCACATCTCCCCGTGGCGCAGGTGGAAGGTCTCCTCCTGGTCCACCTTCACCAGCGCGCGCTTCAGCGGACCGTACGAGGTGTTGCGGAACACGTCGCCCAGCAGGGTGATGCCGGCGCGGTCGTACAGGCCGTTCGCCACCACCAGCTCGGCCCAGTTGTCGAGCGGGTGGTCGAAGCCGTAGGGGTGCTTGAACTCGTGGGGCTCGCGCCCGTAGACGAGCTGCTCCTTGTCCAGCCCCAGGTCCTCGAGCAGGCGGTACGCGATGTTGGCGTGGGCCAGCTCGTCCTGGATGATGGCCGTGGCGCTCACCATGGTGTTGGTGGAGGGCGCGTCCTTCGCGGCGCCGAAGTACGCCGGCGCCGAGATGAGCTCGGTGTCGGCCTGCACCAGGAGCTGTACGATCAGGGCCTTGCGGTACCCCTCGGTCATGTCGTCCGGGTACTCGACGATGAAGCCGTTCTGGACCTTCTCCTTCAGCTCTTCATCGGTGAAGCGGGGCATTCGTCTCTCTCGTGCGGGTCGGTGTTCGCCGTCGCGGGAAGGCGTGGCGCCGTCGGGCGCGGCGGCCCCCGCCAGGAGCGTGCCGCCACCGGGCGGCGGACCTCGTTCGAACGCTCGTTCGGGCGGCCGAAACTTAGCCGGGGGCCCCTCGGCGCGTCAAGCGAGCGGGGGCCGCGGGACGCGGCCGGCGGCCGGGCGTACGGCGGCGTTGCGGTGGGGCCAAAACGCGCCTACCTTGGCGCAAACGCCGGACGTCCCCTCCGTCTCGACCTCCCCCGCCCTCCGTCCGCGCCCCCTCTCCTCGTCCCCGGGACGAGTCCGCCCATGCTCCACGCCGCCGGCCTGCTGCGCGAGGAACAGCCCACCATCCACCTGGACCCGGGCGAGGCCGCCCTGGACCGGGAGCGGCGGCGCGCGCACTTCCACCTGCACGTGGTTCCCATCCTGCGCCTCCTGGCCCTGAACTCGGTGGCCGCCGGGGTGCTGCTGCACAACCGCGTGATCCTGCAGGACTTCTCCTGGGCCGAGGCGCTGCGCTTCCTGGCCGTGGTGGAGGGGTACTGCCTGGCCGCGTGGGTGGTGCTGCGCGCGCTGTACGGTCGGGTGCGGGTGGACCTGCCGGGCCTGGTGATGGCCGCGGACACGCTCTTCCTGACCTACTGCGTCTACGTCTCGGGCGGCGACCGGAGCTGGATGTTCTGGATGCTGGCCGTGCGCATCGCCGACCAGATCGCGACCAGCGCCCGGCGCGTCGTCTTCTTCGCCCACCTCTCCGCCGCGTGCTACGTGGCGATGCTCCTCTGGATCCAGTGGGTGGACGGGCGCCCCGTCTCGTGGCCGGCCGAGGCGGCGAAGACGTTCTTCCTCTATTCCGTCGTCGTCTACTTCGCCACGGCGGCCACCACCGCGCAGGCGCTGCGGCGGCGGACGGCGGCGGCGATCGACCTGGCCCGCGGGCTGATCTCGGCGATGGACGAGAAGGCGGAGCAGCTCCGCATCGCCAAGCGCGCGGCGGAGGAGGCCAGCCAGGCGAAGAACGAGTTCCTCTCGCGAATGAGCCACGAGCTGCGCACGCCCATGAACGCCATCCTGGGCTTCGCGCAGCTCATCGAGATGGAGCGGCCGTCGGAGCGCGAGCGGGAGAGCGTGGAGCAGATCCTCCGCGCGGGGCGCCACCTGCTGGGGCTGATCGACGAGGTGCTGGACATCGCCCGCATCGAGGCGGGGCGGCTCTCGCTCTCGCTCGAGGCGGTGCCGCTGGAGGAGGTGCTGGGCGGGGTGCTGGCCCTGGTGCGCCCCATCGCGGCGCAGCGCGGGGTGCACCTTCCCGGCGCGCCCGGCGGGACGGGCGACCGCCACGTGCTGGCCGACCGGCGGCGGCTGGAGCAGGTGCTGCTGAACCTCTGCTCCAACGCCATCAAGTACAACCGCGTGGACGGCTCGGTGCACGTGGGGTGGGAGGACCTGCCGGACGGCCGCGTGCGCATCTCCGTGAGCGACACCGGCGTGGGCATCCCCGAGGAGCAGCGGGAGCGGCTCTTCCTGCCCTTCGAGCGCCTGGGCGCCGAGCACTCCGACGTGGAGGGGTCCGGGATCGGCCTGGCGCTCTCGCGCGGGCTGGCGGAGGCGATGGGGGGCACGCTGGAGGTGGAGAGCCGCCCCGGCGAGGGGAGCACCTTCCGCGTGGAGCTTCCGCGGGCGGAGAGCCCGGTGGAGCGCGCGGCCGACGTGCCGCTCGCGGAGCCGGTGGAGACGCGCCCCGAGGACGCGCGCACGGTGCTGTACGTGGAGGACAACCCCAGCAACTACAAGCTGGTGGAGCGGGTGCTGGCCCACCGGCCCGGGCTGCGCCTGCTCTCCGCCATGCAGGGGCGGATGGGGCTGGAGCTGGCGTGGGAGCACCGCCCCGAGCTGATCCTGCTGGACCTGCACCTTCCCGACATCGGCGGGGCGGAGGTGCTCCAGCGGCTGCGCGAGGACCCGCGCACGGTGGACACCCCGGTGGTGGTCATCAGCGCGGACGCCTCTCCCGGGCAGATCGACCGCCTGCTCGCCGCCGGCGCGGTGGCGTACCTCACCAAGCCGCTGGACGTGCGGCAGTTCCTGGCCGTGGTGGACCAGACGGTGGGCGGCGGGGTGCCCACGTGAGCACCCCCACGAGGGTGGCGGACGCCCGCATCCTGATCGTGGACGACGAGCCGGCCAACGTGCGCCTGCTGGAGCGGCTGGTGGAGCGCGAGGGGTGCAGGACGCACCGGAGCACGACGGACTCGCGCGAGGCCGCGCGCCTCTTCCGGGAGCTCGCGCCCGACCTGGTGCTGCTCGACCTGCACATGCCCCACGTGGACGGCTTCGGGGTGATGGAGCAGCTCCGCCCGCTGATCCGGAAGACCGACTTCGTCCCCATCCTGGTGCTCACCGCGGACATCACGTCCGAGGCGAAGCGGCGCGCCCTGTCCGGGGGCGCCAACGACTTCCTGACCAAGCCGCTGGACGCGACCGAGGTCTCGCTCCGCATCCGCAACCTGCTGGAGACGCGCTTCCTGCACCTGCAGCTCCAGGTGCGCAACCGCCTGCTGGAGCAGCACGTGGTGGAGCGCACCTTCGACGTGGAGGAGGCGGGGCTCGAGATCCTGGCGCGCCTGGCCCGCGCGTCGGAGTTCCGCGACGACGACACCGGCCACCACGCCAGCCGCGTGGGCGAGGTCTCGGCGCGGGTGGCGCGGGCGCTGGGGATGTCCGAGGAGGAGGCGGAGCTGGTGCGCCGGGCGGCGCCGCTGCACGACGTGGGAAAGATCGGGGTGCCCGACGCCATCCTGCTCAAGCCCGGCGTGCTGACGCGCGAGGAGTGGGACGTGCTGCAGGCGCACACCACCATCGGCGCGCGCATCCTGTCCGGCAGCACCTTCCCGATCCTGCAGATGGCCGAGGAGATCGCGCTCTGCCACCACGAGCGGTGGGACGGCACCGGCTACCCCCGCGGCCTGCGCGGCGAGGAGATCCCCCTGGTCTCGCGCATCGTGACGGTGGTGGACTCGTACGACGCCCTGGTGGGCGCGCGCCCGTACAAGCCCGCCTGGCCGCTGGAGGAGGCCGTCGCCGAGATCCGCGCCCAGCGCGGCCGCCAGTTCGACCCGCGCGTGGTGGACGCCTTCCTGGGGGCGCTGGGGCTGGAGGCGGTGGGAGTGGGGGCGAACGGGAACGGGGCGGCGGAGGTGGCCGCGGAGGGGTGATCGCGAGGCGGTAGCGAGGCCGAGCGCCGCCTGCGAATGAATGCGCGGCGGCCGACGGCGTCGGGGCCGCCTACGTGAGCTGCATGGCGATGATGCGCTGGACGACGATCACCAGGAACAGCACCACCAGCGGGGACAGGTCCACCGGGCCGGTGCGCGGCATCACCCGGCGCACGGGCTCCAGGATGGCGTCGGTGGCGCGGCGGAGCGCCTCGGCGACGGGGTGGCGTGAGTGCGGCGCGACCCAGGACAGGATCACGCTGGCGATGATCAGCCACCGCACCACGTCGAGCGTGTAGACCAGCACGATCCAGCCCACGGTTTCCGTCCTCTCAGCGCAGGGTGTCGCCCTGGGCGGGCGCGGGCTGCGCGGGCGCCCGCGCGGGACCCAGGAACACGTTCACGGGCGCGCCCAGCGACTTCGCCGCCCCGTGCACGCGCGCCGGCGTCAGGGCGTCCACGTCCACCAGCGTGGCGGACGCGCGCCCGGAGACGAACAGCTCGCGCGCCAGCGCCTCGGCGCGCGCCTCGGGCGTCTCCAACTCCAGCAGGCGGCTCCCGCGCCAGCGCCGCACCCGCTCCGCGAAGATCCCCGGCGAGAGCGGCGCCTCCGCGTGCGCCGCGACCGCCGCCCGCAGCTCCTCGGCCCAGCGCTCCGCCTCGGCCGGGGGCACCACGAGCTGGAAGCGCACCTCGCCGCCGGCGGCGTGGCGCACCACCTCGCTGCGCGCGTTGTAGACCGAGCGCCGGCTGGGGCCCGGCGACACCCGGGCCACCGCCAGGGCCGCCAGGAGCCGAAGCGCCTCCACGTCCGCGTCGCGGCCGAAGGGGTAGCTCGCGCCCACCCACGCGGTGATGAAGTCGTACTCGCGGTCGACCATGGAGTCGGCCGCGACCGACGGCGGGTCGTCCACGCCGCGCCGCAGCGGCCCCGGCGCCAGCCAGCTCGCCAGGTGGCGCGACACCTCGTCCGCCTCCACGGGGCCCACCACCGCAACCACGGAGCGGTCGGCGTTGAAGGCGGAGCGCAGGAAGCCGTCCACGTCGCTCACGGTGATGGAGCGCACGGTGCGCGGTGTTCCCACCGTCGGGCGCCCCCAGGGGTGGTCGCCGTAGACGGCGCGGTCCGTCTCGCGCAGCAGCGCGTCGGAGGGGTTGGTGGCGCGGGCGGTGAGCTCGGCCGCCATGCGGCGCCGCTGCCGCTCCGTGGCGATGCTGTCCACCGGGTCGCGGAAGATGGCGACCATCACCGCGCGCGACACCTCCTCCCACGTCTCCGGGGCGGAGACCATGGAGAAGGCGATGGCGTCCTTGTGGGCGTGGATCTCCACGTGCGCCCCCAGCGAGTCCAGGAGCGGGCGGATGGGGTCCAGCACCGAGCGCGCGGTCAGGTAGGCGATCCCCGCGTCCCCCTCGGGCTCGTCCGACGGCCCCACCGCGATCAGCACCTCCGCCGCGACCACGGGCAGGCCCGGCTCGCGCCGCACGGCGATCCGCTCCTGCGCGCCGGCGGGAGCGGCGAGGAGGAGCAGGGCCGCCCCCGCGGCGATCCGGGCGAGAAGGCGGCTCATGGGGAGGTCTTCAGCTTCTGCGGGGGCACGGTAACGGTCACGGGCTCGGCGGCGGTCAGGGCCTCCAGCGCGGCGCGCACCTGGTCGGCGGTCACGTCGCCCAGCGCGGAGTAGAACGACTGCGCCGCGCCGCCCTCCGCGCCGCGGTCGGTGAAGGCGCCCAGCACCTCGGCCATGCGCTCGGGCGTGCGCGCGTAGAAGAGCATGTCGCGGCGCACGGCCCCGCGGGCGGCCGCCACGCGCGCGTCGTTCACCTCCGCGCGCAGGGCGCGGGCCACGCCGGCGATGGCCGTGCGGGCGGCGGGGAGCTGCGCCTCCGTCCCGGCCACCACGGCCGCCACCGCCTGCCCGTCGCCCGTCCACCAGTGCTCCACCTCCACCTCGGCGCCGCGCAGGCGGCGGCGCAGCGCGTCGCGCAGCAGGCGCGCGGCCACGGAGACGGCCGAGGGCTCCGCCTCGCCGGCCGACCAGGCGCCGCCCACCCACCCGCGGGTGGCCTGCGGCGGCTCGTCGAAGGCCGGCACCGAGTCGGCCCACGCCTCCGCCAGGCGCTCCTCGGGCGCGGGGGGCAGCGAGGCGAAGGCTCGCTCCACCGCCGCCAGCTCCAGGTCGCCCACGGCCACCACCGTCACCCGGTCCGGGCGGTACATCTCGCCCCACACCTCGGGGAGCCGCGCCACCTCCAGCCGGGCCAGCGACGCGGGGGTGCCTGCGGCGGGGGGCTGGTCGGGGAAGAGGCGCGAGCGCAGCACGGCGCGCACGTACGCGGGCGCCGTCTCGCGCTCGCCCTGCCGCTCCTCGGCCAGCGCGTTCAGCGCCTGGAGCGTCTCCGCCGTTCCCGCGGGGCGCGGGCGAAGGGCCTCTCGCAGCACCGCGGCCAGGTAGTCCAGCTCCGCCACCGGGCCGGTCACCGTGTAGACCAGCGCGTCGGCGCTGCGCACGGTCTGCACCCGCCCGCCCACGCGCGCGACCTGCTCCTGCAGGACGGGGAGCACCAGGTGCTGCACGAAGTGGCCGGCGCCGGCGTGCCCCGCGGGGTCGTCGGCCAGCAGGGAGAGGCGGATGGCCACCACGGGCAGCCCCGGCTGCCGGTGGACGACCACCACGGGCGCGGGCTCCCGCGCGGGCGCCGCGGGGCGCACGGTGTCGGCCGGGGCGGCCGCGGCGAGGGTCAGGGCGAGGAGGAGCATGGCACCAATATACGAAAGGAGCGCCGTCGGCGCTCCTCGTTCACGCGCGCCCTCCCCGGTCGGCGGGGAGGGTCGGGCGGGGCGGCGGATCCCGTCAGTCCGGGATCGCCTCCCCGATGATGAAGTTGAGCGGGTCCATCGAGCTCCCGCCGACCTCGACCTCGTAGTGCAGGTGCGGCCCGCTGGTCAGCCCCGTGGCGCCGACCAGGGCGATCACCTGGCCGCGCTTCACCGTCTCGCCCGTGCGCACGTTCAGCCGCGAGGCGTGCGCGAAGCGGGTCACGTAGCCGAAGCCGTGGTCGATCTCGACCATGTTCCCGTAGCCGTTCGCCTTGTTCCCCGCGAAGCGCACCACGCCCTTGGCCGGCGCCAGGATGGGATCCCCCACCGGCGCGGCGATGTCGATCCCCTTGTGGGGACGGGTGATGCGAAGCACGGGATGGTGGCGGCTGGGCGAGAACAGCGACGAGAGGTGGCCGGAGGAGGGGGCGATGGAGGGGACCGAAGCCAGCTTCTCGCGGTTGTGCTGCAGGGCGGTGAGCGCCTCGTCCATGCTGGCGCGCAGCAGGGCCGCCTTGCGGAGCAGCCCGGCCAGGTCGGTGGACGTGGCGGCGACGCGCTGGCCCACGCCGGGGTTCAGGTGCGCCAGGGCGGTGGCGGAGAGGCTCGTCCCGGTCCCGGGCCCGCCGATGCCGGCCTCGCGGACCTCGGCGGTCACGTCGGGAAGGCCGGCGATCACGCGGTACTTCTCGTCCTTCGCGGAGAGCTGCTGGATGGCGCCGTCGAGCTGCTTCATCTGGCCCCGCATTCCCTCCACCTCGGCGGCCAGCAGCTCGTTCTCGCGGCGGAGCTGCGCGGCGCGGACGTGCTGCCCCTGCTTCACGAAGAAGCCCACGCTGAAGGTGCCCAGCGTCAGCGTCACGGCGAGCACCCCGTACACGAGGTTGCGGATGCTCCTCGCCGATACCTGGAAGGAGCGGACCTGCTCGTTGCCATGCGGGACCAGCATGAGCGTCCAGCGGGAACCGGCCATGAGTCTCCGATGCAGCGCAAGCGAACCTACCCGGGCTTGAGGTGCCCGGCACGGTCCAAGTCGGTGTTGCGGAAGGAGCTTATACTTAAGCCGCGCGTGCGCCGGTGTCAAGGAAACACACGGGCCGCTCGGGACGGGCCGGCAGGCTATGGCTTTGCGGAGGAACGACTTGACGAAATTGGAGGAGGAGCGCGGCGGGAAGGACGTTCCGGGGGTCTTCGGGTGCTCTCCGGGCGCGCGGAAAGGGTGATGATCCCGAACGGGAACGTCGTGCCGGGCGGATGCGGTTCCGAGCGCCCTCGGAGGAGGGCGATCGGGGTGCGGTGCGGAGTGGCGGTTGTGTCGCGACGCAGGTGGAGACCCCCCCGGCCCCTCTCGCACGAGGGGATGAGGGGAGCACGGCGGTGCGACGACCCCGTGCCCCCTCAGGCCTTCGCCAGCTCCGGGCGGGGGAACAGCACCTCGCGGGCGACGGGGCGCCAGCCGGTGGCGTCGAGCGAGGCCAGGTCGTGGAGCCGCGGCATCTCGCGGCCGGTGCCCAGGCGCTCCCAGAGCTGCGCGGCCTTGCGGGGCATGAAGGGGGAGAGGAGCACCGCCGTGGTGCCCAGGGCGCGGAAGAGCGAGGCCAGGACGGCATCCAGGTGCTCCGCCCGCGCCGGGTCCTTGGCGAGCTTCCACGGCGCCTGCTCCTGCACGAAGGCGTTGGCCGCCATCACCGCGTCGTAGGCGGCGCCTGCGCCCAGGTGCAGCAGGTCGCGGTCCATCGCCGCGCGGTAGTCGCCCAGCGCGTCGCCGGTGGCGTCGTCCAGCGTCGTGCGGCCGCCGGCCGGCACCTCTCCTCCGCGGAACTTCTCCAGCATCCCGGCCAGGCGCGCGGCGAGGTTCCCCAGGCCGTTCGCCAGCTCGGAGACGTAGCGCTCGTCGAAGCGCTCCCAGGAGAAGTTGCCGTCGCCGTCCCAGGGGATCTCGCGGAGCAGGAACCAGCGCAGCGCGTCGGGGCCGTGGCGGTCCACCGCCTCGCTCAGCTCGAACGAGACGCCGCTGCTCTTGGAGATCTTCCCGCCGCCCATGGTCATGAATCCGTGCGCCCACACGCGCTCCGGCAGCTCCACCTGGGCCGAGAGGAGCATGGCCGGCCAGTAGACGCAGTGGAAGCGGACGATGTCCTTGCCGATCACGTGCAGCGCCGCCGGCCACGTCTCACGGTAGGACGGGTCGGGGAAGCCGGTGGCCGCCAGGTAGTTGGTGAGCGCGTCGATCCACACGTACACGGTGTGCTGCTCGTCGCCCGGCCAGGGGATCCCCCAGGAGAGCAGCGAGCGCGACACCGAGATGTCCTTGATGTCCTGCAGCATCCGCCGCACCTCGTTGCGGCGCGCCTCCGGCTGCACGGAGTCGGGGTTCTCCTCCAGGCGGCGCAGCAGCGGCTCGCCGTACGCGCTCAGGCGGAAGAACCAGTCCTCCTCCTCCATCCACTCCACCTCGCGGGTGGGGTGGATGGGGCACTTCCCGTCCTCGAGCTCGTCCTCGGTCTTGTACGCCTCGCAGCCCACGCAGTAGTAGCCGGAGTACGTGGAGCGGTACAGGTCGCCCTTCTCGCTCATCCGGCGGATCATCTCCTCCACCGCACGGCGGTGCCGCGGCTCGGTGGTGCGGATGAAGTCGTCGTTCGAGATGGAGAGCGTCTCCCACGCCTCGCGGAAGCGCGCCGCGATGCCGTCCACGAACTCCTGCGGCGTGACCCCGGCGGCGGCGGCCGTCTGGGCCACCTTCTGCCCGTGCTCGTCCATCCCGATCACGAAGCGCACGCGCTCGCCGCGCAGCCGGTGGTACCGGGCCACGGTGTCGGCGCCCACCTTCTCCAGGGCGTGCCCCAGGTGCGGCGGGCCGTTGGCGTAGTCGATGGCGGTGGTGACGTAGAACCGGCGCTCGCTCACTCCGGCCTCCGCGGCTGCTCCGCCGGACGCCGCGGGCGGCGGCCCGGCCGGCGGTTGTCGGCGGGCTGGGGCAGGGCGGGCTCGTCCTGGGGCGCCGGCGGGGGCGCGGCCTCGCGCTCGCGCGTGGCGGCGGGCTGCACGATCGTCTCCTCCTTGAGCTGGGCCAGGTCCACCACGCGGCGCTGGCGCGCCTCGTCCTGCAGCGTCACCAGGTCGCGCCAGATGTCGATGCTCACCACCTTCTCGTTGCCGAGCGTGGTGCGGAGCGTCTTCCCCTCGCGCGGAAAGCGCTTGCGGGCCTGCAGGTAGGCGTCGTGCTCGTAGGTCAGGCAGCACATCAGCCGGCCGCAGGTCCCCGAGATCTGCTGCGGGTTCAGCGACAGGTTCTGGTCCTTGGCGAGCTGCAGCGAGATGGGCTTGATCTCGCGGAGCCAGGTGGCGCAGCAGAGCTGCCGCCCGCAGCGGCCCACGCCGCCGAGCTGGGCCGCCTCGTCGCGCACGCCGATCTGCTTCAGCTCGATGCGGGTGCGGAAGGTGCGCGCCAGGTCGCGGACGAGCTGGCGGAAGTCCACCCGCCGCTCGGCCGTGAAGTAGATGGTCAGCTTGTTCCGGTCCCACTGCCACTCGGCGTCGCTGACCTTCATCTTCAGGTCGTGCTGGTCGACGAGCGTGCGGGTGACGCGGCGCACCCGCTCCTCGTCGGTCCTCATGACGTGCACCTGCTCCACCTCCGCCGGGGAGGCGCGGCGCAGGACGCGCGTCTCGCCCCCGGCGGACCTGCCGGCCGAGGAGCACTTGCGCGTGGCGACGCCGCCCACGGAGCGGACCCGGCCCACGTCCTGGCCGCGCTCGAGCTCCACCACCACCCACTCGCCGACGCGAAGGTCGGAGTCGTCGCAGATGAAGAAGCCCTTCCGGATCCCCTTGAACGCCACCTCCACCATCCGGGGCGCTTCTGGGGACACGAGGGGCTGGATGACCGGCAAGGAGAGACCCACCGGAACCTCCCTCTATCTATCTCGAAAGCCGCCGCGCCGGCGGATGCCGGCCCGGCGGACCTGTCGTGGAACCGCTTGCGACGGAAGGAGCTAGGCCTTCGTGCGCCACTCCCCCATCGCCATGTACTTCTCCCACCGCCTGGGGCGGAGCTCGTCCACCGGCATCTCCCGCAGCTCGCCCAGGTGGCGGAGCAGCGCGTCGCGCAGGGCGCCCGCCGTCTCCTCCCAGTCGCTGTGCGCGCCCCCCGAGGGCTCGGGGACCACGTCGTCGATCACCCCCAGCGCCATCAGGTCCTCGGCGGTGATGCGCATGGCGTTGGCCGCCTTCTCGCGCTCGGAGCCGTTCTTCCAGAGGATCGCGGCGCACCCCTCGGGCGAGATCACCGAGTAGACCGCGTTCTCCAGCATCAGCACCCGGTCGGCCACGCCGATCGCCAGCGCGCCGCCGGAGCCGCCCTCACCGATCACCACCGCCACGGAGGGGACGCGCAGCGCCGCCATCTCGCGCAGGTTCCGGGCGATGGCCTCGGCCTGCCCGCGCTCCTCGGCGCCCAGGCCGGGGTACGCCCCCGGGGTGTCGATCAGGGTGACGACGGGGCGCCCGAATCGCTCGGACATCTTCATGAGCCGCAGCGCCTTGCGGTACCCCTCCGGGTGCGGCATCCCGAAGTTGCGCCGCAGGTTCTCCTTCATGTCCCGGCCCTTCTGGTGGCCGATGACCATGACGGTGTCGCCGTCGAGCCGCGCCCAGCCGCCCACGACGGAGTCGTCGTCGCGGTACATCCGGTCGCCGTGCAGCTCCACGAAGTCCGTGAAGGCCAGCTCCAAGTAGTCGAGCGTGTAGGGGCGCCGGGGGTGGCGCGCCACCATCACCCGCTCGATGGGCGACAGGTTGCGGAAGGTGTCCGTCCGCAGGTCGTTCAGCTTCCGCTCCAGGGAGCGGATCTCGCTGGAGACGTCCAGCCCGCGCTCGCGGGCCAGGTGGCGGAGGGTGCGGATCTGCTCCTCCACCTCCGCGATGGCGCGCTCGAAGTCGAGATGGGCTACGGTCGCCACGAACCATCCTCTCCGGGGTGGACCCGCGGGCCTTCCCCTGGCCCGTCCGGGGGGAGGAAAGCGGCTCCTCCCTCACAGAGAATCGCCGGTCGGCGCCCGCGCGTCAAGCTGGCGGGCGCCCGGCGCCTACTCCCCGTCGCCCCCGCCGCCCCGCGGACGGCGGTTCTTCCAGGGCTCCTCGCGCGCCACGGAGACGACCGCGGGCGGATCGCGGTGCAGCCGCACCCGGTCGTCGCCCAGCACGTCGCGCAGCGCCCGCAGCAGCTCCTCGCGCGGCGACACCTTGAGCGTCTTCGACCGCAGCTTCTGCGCCTCGTCCTCGCCCCCGCCGTTCTTCCAGACCACGAAGAGCGGCGCGGGGCCGGCGTGCTCGGCCAGGATGCGCTTCGCGGCCTTCACCGCGTCCGCGCCCGGGCCGGCGGAGGCCAGCTCGATGCAGACGCCCACGTCCCCCGTCTCCCGCACGTCGTCCAGCCGCACGGCCGAGTCCAGGAACATCGGCGGGTCCTCCTCGTCGCGCTCGCGGCCCGAGACGGCGCCGCGGACCAGCACGGGGGCGTCCTGCTTCAGCACCTCCTTGAACTTCTGCCACGCGTCGCCGAACGCCAGCACGGTGGCGGTGCCGTGGAAGTCCTCCACCGTGATGCGCCCCCACTCGCTGGAGTCGCGCTTGGAGATCTGCCGGGCGGCCTCGGTGACCACGCAGGCCAGCTCCACCTTGGTGTCGCGCGCGCCCTTGAGCGTGGCCGTGGTGACCCGC
The DNA here is from genome assembly GCA_030146875.1 of Longimicrobiaceae bacterium. Taxonomy (GTDB): domain Bacteria; phylum Gemmatimonadota; class Gemmatimonadetes; order Longimicrobiales; family Longimicrobiaceae; genus JASLAX01. The sequence goes on along the minus strand of JASLAX010000185.1, from coordinate 24,379 downwards.
GGCTCGTAGAGCGCCACCAGCTCGCGGTGGTCGTCCAGCGGGTGCCCGGAGATGAAGAAGCCCAGGATCTCCTTCTCGCGCGTGAGCCGCTCCACCTCTGTCCACCTCTCCACCTTCGGGAGCGGCGGAGCAGTGAGAGTGGACGACGCCTCCGTCGCCGGAGCCTCGTCGAACAATCCGATAATCCCCCGCTCCTCGTTGCGACGGCACTCTAGCGCCGCGTCGAACGTGACTTCTAACCCGGCTAGGAGTTGCGCTCGCTCGCCTTCAGGGGCGAAGTCATCAAGCGCTCCGGCGCAGATCAGCGCCTCCAGCACCCGCTTGTTGCACAGGCGCAGGTCAATTCGGCGGAGCAGGTCGAACATGGACTCGAACGGCCCCTCGGCCAGGCGCGCCGCCAGGATGGAGCGCACCGCGCCCTCCCCCACGCCGCGGATGGCGCCCAGCCCGAAGCGCACCTTGCCCACGCCCTCGCCCACCACGGTGAACTTCCAGTTGGACTCGTTCACGTGCGGCGGAAGCACGGGGATCCCCTCCCGGCCCACGCGGGGCAGGTAGCGCCCCATCTCGCGGCACTGGGCGATGTAGGCCACCACGTCGTCGATCTTGTCCACCACCGACGACATGAGCGCGGCCATGAACTCGGCCGGGTAGTGGCACTTGAGCCACGCCGTCTGGTAGGCCAGCAGCCCGTACGCGGCGGAGTGGCTGTTGTGGACGATGATGTCGTTGGCCACGAAGTTGTGCGTGACCGGCACCTCCAGGTCGTACGTCTGCTTCTCGCCCACGTACTCGATGGACTCCACGCGGTCCCACAGCACGTCGCTCACCGCGTAGCGGCGCAGCCCCTCGTCCCCGAAGTGCTCCGCAAGCATCCAGACGGTCCGCCGCGTGAAGCCGATCTTGTTGGGGTTCGTCCCCACCGGGTAGAAGTCGCGCGACGACACGTCTGCGCCCCCTTCCACCTGCGCCCAGCTCTCGCCGGTGCGCTCCTTGGCCGCGCGGACGAGCGCCCGCACGCCGACCGGCACCAGGTCCCTGGAGGGTCCCTGCGCGGGAGCCTCCAGCACCAGCCGCTCGACGGCTTCGCGCCGCGCCTCGCTGAGGAAGCGGGCGCCCACCGTCTCCGCGAAGCGGCGCAGATTCTCGTTTCCCGTGACGAACACCTGCCAGCCCGTGCGCGTCTCGCCGCGGTACGGGAACTCCACGTGGCGTACGCGGCCCAGGATGCCCAGCCGCAGAAGCAGGTGCTGCACCTGCCCGGCGAGCCGCTTCGACGAGGTGGCGTAGAAGAGGCTGCGGTCGCGCGGGTTGATGTGCCCATCGCCCGCCCACATCCGGCTGAGGAGCAGCGCGATCTGCGGGCTGGTCAGGGTGAACGCGTCGGCGGGGACCTCCTTCGCCGTCGCCGTCTTCCCCAGCATCCCCAGCCGTCCCGCCCACGTGAAGATCTCCGGCGGCGCGGCGCGGGCCTCGCGCGCGGCGTAGACGTGCGTGGTGCCATCCTTCTCGCCAAAGGTGCAGCGCACGTTGCCGAACGCCTCGGCCGCGGCAACGTAGTCCGCGATCTCGGCGGGATCCTGGTTGTAGAAGTACACCGAGTGCGGGTGGCACAGGTTGCCCTCGGCCAGGAGGTGCCCCAGGGCGATCACCTCGTGCTCCGGCCACTCCGCCGACCCCTCCACCGGCAGCGTCCGCGGCACGGCGAGGTGCACGCCGGGCTTCAGCTCGCCCAGCTGGCGCCACCCGTCGAACGTGAGGAACGGGTGGTTGTCCGTCGCCTCGATCTCGCGGCCGCTCTCGGTGCGCAGGCGATAGACCGGCTTCACGCCGTTATACATCACGTCCAAGACCGTGCCGCGCCCCAGCTTGAGCGCGTCCACGTCGCAGGTGGCGACGGCGCCGAGCGTCGCGCGGCGGTGGTAGAGCTCCTCGATGCGCACCAGGCGGCCGGTGGCGGCGTCCAGCACCTCGGTGTCGCCGGGCAGGCACTTGTTGAAGCCGTAGCGCCCGAACGCCTCGACCTGGTCGGCCAGGTCCTGGATCACCCGGGCGTCGTGCCCCTTCTCCACCGCGCGCTTCACGAAGCCGCCCAGCTCCTTCTTGATCAGCTCGGCGTCCTTCTTCCCCACCGCCTTCCGGAGCACGTCGGCCTCGGCCAGGGAGAAGCCGGCCAGGATCTGCGCGATGCGCATCACCTGCTCCTGGTACACGATCACGCCGTAGGTGGGCTCCAGCACCTCCGCCAGGTCGGGGTGCGGGTACTTCACCTGCTCCTGCCCCAGCTTGCGGCGGATGTAGACCACGTCCATCCCCATGTCCAGCGGGCCGGGGCGGAGCAGCGCGTTGGCGGCGATCAGGTCGTCGAAGCGGTCGGCCTTCATCTGCCGCAGCTTCTCCGTCGCCAGCGCCGATTCGAACTGGAAGACGCCCGCCGTGCCGCCGCGGGCCAGCATGCGGTACACCTCGGGGTCGTCCAGCGGGATCGTCTCGGCCTTGTCGTACTCCACCCCCGTCCCGGGGTGGCGGAGCGCGCCGTGGCGGTCGCGGATGAAGCGCACGGCGTCGAAGATGACCGTCAGGGTCTTGAGCCCCAGGAAGTCCATCTTCAGCATCCCCGCCTTCTCCAGGCAGGTCATGTCGTACTGCGTGACGATGACCGACTCGCCGGACCCGCCACCCGAGCCCTTGGTGCTCTGCGTGCAGACGGGGACGTAGTCGTCCAGCGGCCCCGGCGCGATCACGACGCCTGCGGCGTGGACGGAGGAGTGGCGCGAGAGCCCTTCCAGACGCATGGAGTGGTCGAGCAGCTCGCGGTAGCGGTCCTCGCGGTCGTACAGCTCCTTCACGTCGGGGATCTTCTCGACCGCCTCCTCCACCGTGAGCGAGTACGCCGGCCCGTTGGGGATCAGCTTCGCCAGGCGGTCGGTCTCGGCCGGCAGGAAGCCGAGCGTGCGCCCCACGTCCTTGACCACCGCGCGGGACTTCATGGTCCCGAAGGTGATGATCTGCCCCACGGCGTCGCGCCCGTACTTCTCGCGGACGTACTCGATCACCTCGCCGCGGCGCTCGAAGCAGAAGTCCACGTCGATGTCGGGCATCGACACGCGCTCGGGGTTCAGGAAGCGCTCGAAGAGCAGGTCGAACTTGATGGGGCAGCAGTCGGTGATGCCGGTGCAGTACGCCACGATCGATCCCGCGGCCGAGCCGCGGCCCGGGCCCACCGGAATTCCCTGCTTCCGCGCCCACTCGATGAAGTCCGCCGTGATCAGGAAGTACCCGGAGTAGTCCATCTTCGGGTTGCAGATCACGCTCAGCTCGTACTCGATCCGCTCCACCAGGTCGCGCGAGAGCACCTGCTGCGCGTCGGATCCTGCGGGCGCGTCGGGCGCGTACTTCTCCAGCGCGCCGCGCCAGACCCAGGCGCGGAGCATCTCGGCCTCGGACGCGTATCCCTGCTCCTTGACCGGGAACGCGGGGACGAAGTAGCCCTTGGGATAGGACCAGTTGGTCTCGTCGGCGATGCGGAGCGTGTTCTCCAGCACGTCGGGCCGGTCGGGGAACCGCTCCCGCATCTCGTCGCCGCTCTTGAAGTAGAGCTGGCCGTCGTACTTCATCCGGTTGGGGTCGGAGAAGTCCTTCCCCAGCCCGATGCAAAGGAGGACGTCGTGCGCCTGGTGGTCGTCGGCGCGCAGGAAGTGCGCGTCGTTCGTCGCCACCACGGGGGCGCCGGTCTCCTGCGCGAGCTGGAAGATCTTGCGGTTAAGCTCGCTCTGGCCGTGGGAGTCGTGGCCCTGCACCTCCAGGTAGTAGCTGTCGCGGAAGAGCTCCTGGTGCCAGGACACCGCCTCGCGTGCCTCGGCCCAGCGGTCCTCCATCAGGTGCTGCGCCACCTCGCCCGCCAGGCAGGCGGAGGTGACGATCAGCCCCTCGGAGTGCCTGGCCAGCACCTCGCGGTCGATGCGCGGCTTGCCGTAGAAGCCCTCGGTGTAGCCGATGGAGGTGAGCTTAGTGAGGTTGCGGTACCCCTGGATGTCGCGCGCGAGCAGCACCAGGTGGTAGTAGCCCTTCTCGCCCTTCTGCTTGCTCTTCTCCAGCCGCGAGCCGGGGGCCACGTAGGCCTCCATGCCGATGATGGGCTTGATGCCCGCCTTCTTCGCCTGCTCCTGGAAGAGCCACGCGCCGTACATGCACCCGTGGTCGGTCAGCGCCAGGGCGGGCTGCTCGAACTCCACGGCGCGCTTGATCAGGTCTCCGATGCGGTTCGCTCCGTCGAGGAGCGAGTACTCGGAGTGGCAGTGCAGGTGGACGAAGGACATCGGCTCCGGGCTCTGCGGGAAACGCGGGAGGCTTGCGCCAAGTGCTTACCCTGGCGCAAGATGACGCGGTGTGGATCGCGGCCTGGTACCCCGCGGGCGGCGTTGCGTGCCGGGGTTCAAATATGGGCCGGGCGGCCCTCCAGCGGAAGGCGCGAGGGAGCGACCGGCCGGATTCGGCCTCGGGCCGGGAGGTGCGGGGGAGCGGCAGGACGCAGGGGCCGGTCCCCCCCCCCGGGTGGCCGGCCCCGGCTCCGTCGTGGTGCGACCGAGTGTCAGACGAGGGTGCCGCAGTTCTCCAGGCACCCGGTGACGCAGGTGTGGCCGGTGACCACGACGGTGGTGGGCGGCGGCGGGGGCGTGCACGGCGCGCAGCTCCGGCAGGTGGGCTCCGCGATGGTCACGCAGTCGGTCACCAGCGACCACTCGGGATCGGTCTCGTACGCGCCCGAGGCTTCGGCTTCGTCGGCGTGGCCGCCCACCGTTCCGCGCCCCGCGGTGCCCGCGCGGGTGTCGAACGATTCCACCGCCAGCGCGTCCAGGTCCAGCCTGAGCTTGTTCATCCGTGGTCACCGGGTGCAGGATGGGGAGGGGGATCGGAGGAGCGTGAACTTTAGGCCACCGGCGGCGGACCGGTCAAGAACCCCGCAGCGTCGGTTCCTCCGCATCCGGAGGAGCAGCAGGGGCTGTGGAGCACGGGCGGACGTGGACCGACATCCGTCTTCCCGGACGAAATTCCGCTACGGCGCGAGGTGGACGAGTCGCGGGAGGAGGCGGGGCGGGCGGGGGAGGCGGCGATCGCTGTTGCGCCGCGCCGGCCGGCGACGCATCCATTCGCGCGCCGGCCGCCCTTCCCCTCCACGCACTCGCGATGAACGAGTCTCCGTACGCGCACCACCCGCCCCTCGACCCGACCGATCTCCTCTTCACCTCCCCACCGAGGGCCGCGGAGGCCTCCGCCGCGATCCCCGCGTCCACTCGAGCCGCCGGCCCGCGATGACGCCGTATTCCGACGAGCCCCTGAAGGTGGGCGAGATCGTCTTCTACGTCGTGGCGGTGATCCTGGTGCTGGTGGTGCCGGGCGTGAGCATCTACTCCGCGCTGGTGGCGCTGGCGATCGTCGCCTCGGCGATGGGCGGGCCGTACCCGCGCTGGGTGGGGGGCACGTGCATCCTGGCGTTCACCCTGCTGCTCGCGGAGGACCGCTTCGAGCTGGCGTGGCGGACGTGGCAGGCCGCCTCGCTCGCCGAGACGCCGCTCGGCGAAGCCGCGGAACACGCCGGCGGCGGGCCCGTGCGCCTGCAGGGAACGGCGCCCGCCGAGCCCGGCCTGGTGCTGCGAGGCCAGACGCTGGCGCTGCAGGTGGTGCGGCTGGGGCACTACGACAGCAAGGCGACCACGGACCACCTGCGCCCCGCGCTGCTGCGGCTGCGCGAAGACGGCGCGGAGGTGCGGGTGCGTACGGCGGGCGCGGACCTGGACCTGCCGAAGGAGACCGTGCGTGGGCAGGTGCACCGCAGCGAGCTGGAGGACGAGGTGCGGCGGGAGATCGCCGACGGATGGACGCTGGTTCCGCCCGATCGGTCCAGCCGGCCCGTGCACGTCCACACCTTCCGGCCCGGGACTCCGGTCGGCGTGATCGGCCGCGTAGTGATGGAGAAGGGCGAGCCCGTGGTCCGCGGCTCCCCGCGCGAGACGGCCGGACGGCGCATCACCCGCGTGCTCTTCAGCGGCCTGAACGTCCTGCGGGACGAAGACGACGACGGGTGGACCCCCATCCGAGTGCGGGCCGACACCGTCGAGTGGCTGGTAATGGCGGTGGGAGAGGACCGCGACGTCACGGGGCCGCTGCGCCGGCGCGCGCTGGGGCTGGCCGGGGTGGGTGTCCTGGTGCTGGTCTTCCTGGCCTACCCCGTCGCTGTTCTGCTCCGCGGCCGTCGGCGCTAGACGCCAGGCAGGCTCCCGTCTCGCGCCGAGTGTACCTCTTTCACGCGGAGACGCGGAGGACGCGGAGACGCGGAGGTGCTCCGCCGCCTCGTGCACGACGATCCAGCGCCACGCCGCCCCCACCTGCATCGAACAAGGTCGCCACCGCGAAGGGGGAGGAGGCACGGGGGGACCTCCGCCCCCGCACCTCCGCGCGCTCCGCGCCTGGGCGCGAGGCCCGCCGTTGCCGTTCTCCGCGTCTCCGCGCTCTCCGCGTCTCCGCGTGCTGCCCCGTAGCCCGCCGCGCGAGCCGTCCGCCGAGGGAAACGAAGAGGGGGCGCCCCGCCTGGGACGCCCCCTCCCTTCATCGGGAACCCGGCTGAGATCAGCCGGTCGCGCCGATCTCCGTGGCGACGCGGTTCTCGGACTCGCGCCGCGCGGGCGGGACCGCCGCGCCGCCGGTGGTCGGGACCCGGGTGCCCGGCTCGCGGTGGGCCGAGATGGCTCCGTCCTCGAGCCAGCCGTACTTGCCCTTCAGGACGTCCTGGGCCAGGCGGTAGGTGCTGTCGTCGGCGTTGTCCCACAGCTCGCTGAAGAGCTGCTTGACGCGAACGCGCGAGCGGCTGCAGAACACGTCGGCGAGCTGCACCGCGTCCGGGTGCTCCTTGGCCAGCGACTGCGCCCGGACCACGGCCGCCGACATGGCGTACAGCTCCGCGCCGATGTCCACGAAGCGGCCCAGCAGCGCCTGCTTCCGCTCCAGCTTGGCCTGGTACTGCCCCATCGCGCGGAACATGTTGCGGGCCAGCCGGCGCGACGTGCGCTCCACGAAGCGCAGGTGCGTGGCCAGCTCCCCGAACTCGCCGTACGACGGGAGCATGCCCTTGCCCACGAACTGCTTGGGCAGCCAGGTGGCGTAGAACGCCCCCGCCTTGGCGAAGGCGCTCGCCTTCTTCCCCGCGCCGGCGGTGGGGTCGATGATGTCGCCCGCCACGCTCAGGTGCGTGTCCACGGCCTCGCGGGCGATGAAGAGGCGCATGATCTCGCTGGAGCCCTCGAAGATCCGGTTGATGCGGAAGTCGCGCATCATCCGCTCCACCGGGATGGGGTCCTCGCCGCGCTCGCGCAGCGAGTCGGCCGTCTCGTAGCCGCGGCCGCCGCGGATCTGCAGGCAGTCGTCCACGATCCGCCAGCCGATCTCCGTCGTCCACAGCTTGGCGATCGCCGCCTCCAGGCGGATGTCGTTGCGCGCCTGGTCGGCCAGCGCCGAGGAGAGCTCGGCCATGGACTCGATGGCGAACGTGTCCGCGGCCATCCCGCCGAGCATCTGCGCCACCGCGTCGTGCTTGCCGATGGCCGCGCCCCACTGCACGCGGTCGGCGGCCCACTTCCGGGAGACCTCCACCGCCACCTTGGCCCCGTACGCCGCGCTCATGGGCAGCGTCAGGCGGCCGGTGTTCAGGGTGATCAGGGCCAGCTTCAGCCCCTTCCCCTCGCCCCAGAGCACGTTCTCCTTGGGCACGCGCACGTTCGTGAAGCGGATCACGGCGTTCTGGATCGCCTTGAGCCCCATGAACCGGCAGCGCTGCACGATCTCCACGCCCGGCCAGTCCGTCTCCACGATGAAGGCGGTGATCTGCGGGATCTCCTTGCCGTTCTTCACCTTGTTGGGCGTGCGCGCCATCACCACCAGCAGCTCGGCCAGGGTCCCGTTGGTGCACCAGAGCTTCTCGCCGTTCAGCACCCACGCGTCGCCGTCGTCGGTCAGGGTCGCCGTCGTCGCCAGCGCGGCGGGGTCGGAGCCCACCCCCGCCTCGGTCAGCGCGAAGGCCGAGATGGCGCCGGCGGCGAGCCGCGGCAGGTACTTCTTCTTCTGCTCCGGGGTGCCGAACATCTTCAGCGGCTGCGGCACGCCGATGGACTGGTGCGCAGAGAGCAGGGCGGTCAGGTTGCCGTCCATGCTGGTGACCATGCCGATGGTGCGCCCGTAGCCGACCTGCGACAGCCCGATGCCGCCGTACTCCTCGGGGATCTTGAGCCCGAACGCGCCCAGCTCCCGCAGCCCGTCCACCAGCTCCTCCGGCAGCTCGCCGCTGCGGTCGATGGCGTCGGAGTCCACGTTCTGCTCCAGGAACGGCCGGAGCTTGGCCTGGTACGCCTCCGTCTTCCGCTTGTCCTCGGCGCTCTGCTGGGGATACGGATGGATGAGGTCGAGCCGGAAGTTCCCGAGGAAGAGCTCGCGGACGAAGCTGGGCGCGGTCCACTCGGTCTCGCGCGCGGCCTCGGCGACCTCCCGGGACTCCTGCTCGCTGGGGGCGTTTCGCTGCTGGTCACTCATCGGGCGTATCCTCGGGGTCGGGTGTCGGGACGGCCGCATGCGAGAAACGGACCCTCGCAGAAGGCCCCGCAGCCTGAACTTATCGGTGAGTGGGGCTCAGGCAATAGGCTCGTGACGCAACGCGGCACGCCCGGGGGTCGAGCGTCCGTCCGGGGGAGGGAGAACGAAGCGGGGCCGGGAGCTTTCCGCCCCCGGCCCCGCCGCCGCTCCCTCGCGGTCCGCGGCTCAGTCGCCCGCCGCGGTCTCGGTCAGGGTGCGCACCAGCTCCTCGGCCAGCCCCTCGGTCTCCACCTCCACCTCGTCGCGGGTGCGGGTCTCCAGGGCGCGCTTGCCGCGCACCGAGTCCAGCACGGCGTCGGCGGCCAGCACCACGCGGGCCTCGGAGCGCTTCTCCGCGATCTCGCGCGCGGCGTTCGCCGCCGTGTCGGCGCGCGACCAGTCGTTGAGCGACGCGGCGCCGTGGGCCAGGTCCAGCAGCGCCTGGCCGGAGTTCTCGCGCGGCTCCGTGGTCTCGTGCGCCAGCGACCACAGGTCGCGCCACGCCTCCTCGAACACCCGGCGGTCGCCCGCGCCGCCCGCCGCCCGGCCGATGTCGCCCAGCGCCAGGGCGCGCAGCTCGGGGGCGCGGAAGTGGGGGAGGAGCGCCTGGAAGACGGAGAGCGCCGAGGCGAAGTGCCCTCGCGTCATCCAGAAGTACGCCAGGTCGTGCGCCAGCGCGGGGAGCCGCGGGTGCGACGAGCCGTAGGCGCGGAAGGCCGCCCGCGCGAACTCCTGCGCCTCGGGGACCTGGCCCGACTCCACCGCGATGCCGAACAGGTCGTGGAGCGCCCGCGCCTGGATGTCGCGCATGCCGTGGCGGCGCGCGGCCCGCAGCCCGCGGATGTGGAAGCGCCGCGCCGCGGGGAAGTTGCCGCGCTGCACGTACAGGTTGCCCAGCCCCAGGAACGCGTCGGCGTACGAGGACCAGTCGCGGCTCTGCCGCCCCAGGCCGATGGTGCGGCGGAACCACGTCTCGGCGCGCGCGTACTCGGCGCGGCGGCGGGCGAGCTGGCCCACCCGGAAGCCGGCGGCGGCGTTGGCCGGCGCCGCCACCGCCCCGGCGGTGGCGAAGGCCAGCGCGGTGGCCAGGTGGCCGTGTCCGTCGGCCCACTCCGACACCTGCCGGCAGGCGAGCAGCACGTCGCGCTCCTCGGCCGTCTCCGGCGCGCTCATCATCGCCGCGATGGCCCGCAGCGGCGCGTCGAGCGCCGCGTCCACCCCGATCCGGCGCATGGTCTCCTGCCGCTCCGCCTCGGCGTGCGACTGGAACAGCCCTTCGCGCTCCTCCGGCTCGCGCACCCCCGCCCAGAGCGTCACGTCCCGCATCGACTGCCACAGCAGCACGCCGAGCGGCCCCTGCACCTCGTCGAGCACCTCGGCTCCTTCCAGCGCCTCGCCGCCCTGCACCAGCGCGGGCGGGACGTGCCAGCGCCAGCGGCGGCGGGGCTTACGGACCGGCGGGGCGGACGGCGGGGGGGACGGCGGGTTCGGAGAATCGGTCATTCTGTGGCTCCGGGGCGTATGTAGCACGGCAGGCAGTTGCGCTCCGCCGGAAAGGATACCTTTCACGGCGCCGCCGCAAAAGGGGGGCGAACGGGACACCTTTTGGTAACCGGCCCAAAAGGGGCTCCGTCCGGATCGGGCGACGGCTGGGGTGAACGGGGAACAAGATGCAACCCCCGGGCCGCTCTGTCCAGGGTCTCGTGACGCGCCCGCCACGCCGCCGGGGCACCGGAAATGCGAGGGCGCGCCTCGAACCCGAGCGGAGGGATGCGCGATGAAGGTGCTGGTGACCGGTGGAACCGGGGTGGTGGGGAAGGCGGCCGTGGACCGCCTGGTGGAGCGCGGCCACTCCGTGCGGCTGGTCTCTCGCCACGCGAGCGACGACGCGCAGCAGTGGCCGACCGGGGTGGAGCCGCGCCCGGGCGACGTGGGCGACCCCGATGCGCTCCGCGGCGCGGCCGACGGCTGCGACGCGGTGCTGCACGTGGCGGGGATCGTGGCCGAGAGCCCGCCGGAGGTGACCTTCGAGCGGGTGAACGTGCAGGGGACGCGCAACCTGGTGGCAGAGGCGAACCGCGCCGGGGTGCGCCGCTTCGTCCACGTCTCCTCGCTGGGCGCGGAGCGGGGCAGCTCCGACTACCACCGCAGCAAGGCGGCGGGCGAGGAGGCGGTGCGCGGCGGCTTCGCGGGGGCGTGGACGGTGATCCGCCCCGGCAACGTCTACGGCCCCGGCGACGAGGTGATCTCGCTGCTCTTCAAGATGGTGCGCACGCTCCCCGCCGTACCGGTGATCGGCGGCGGCGACCAGCCGTTCCAGCCGGTGTGGGTGGACGACCTGGCGGAGGCGCTGGTGCGCCTGCTGGAGCGCGACGACCTGGCCGGCGCGTCGCTCGACCTGGCCGGCCCGGAGACGACGACCGTCGCCGACCTGCTGGACCGGATGGAGGCCATCACCGACCGCAAGCCGGTGCGCGTGCCCGTGCCCGAGATGGTGGCCAAGCTGGGGGTGCAGGCCGCGGAGCTCGTGGGCATGGCGCTCCCCGTGACGGACGACCAGCTCGTGATGCTGGCGGAGGAGAACCTGATCCCACCGGGGCAGCGGAACGCGCTCACCGACGTGCTGGGCGTCACCCCCACCTCGCTGGACGAGGGGCTGCGCCGCCTGGCGGACTCCATTCCCGAGAAGCTGCCCTCGGAGGGCACGGGGCACCTGCACCGCGAGCGCTTCTGGGCCGACATCCGCGGCAGCCGCCTCTCCCCCGAGGAGCTCCTGCTCCTGGTCCGCCACCACTTCGCGATCCTGCCGCCCGAGTCGCTGGTCACCGTGGGCGCGGAGCCGCGGACGCCGGACAGCATGGAGGAGGGCGCCACCCTGACGCTCGCCGTTCCCCTGCGCGGCAACGTGCAGGTGCGGGTGGAGGAGGCGACGCCCCGCGCGATCAGCGCGGTGACGGTGGAGGGGCACTTCTTCGCGGGGGTGATCCGCTTCGTGGTGGAGGAGCCCGAGCCCGGCGTGACGCGCTTCGAGGTGCGCACGTACAACCGCGCCGCCAACCTCTTCGACCGCGTGGCGCTGCGCACCGTGGGAAAGGTGGCGCAGTACCAGACGTGGGCCACGGTGGTGCAGGAGATCGTGGACCGCAGCGGGGGGCAGGCGCCGGACGGCGTGCAGCGCGTCGACGAGACGATGGAGGAGGGGGACGCGAAGGACGTGGAGAGGTGGGTGGCGCAGCTCGTGATGGAGCGGAAGCGCCACGAGGCGCCGGGCGGCGAGGCCGTGGGCGGGACCGGGACGGGCGGGCCGGAGCCGCGCCCGGCGGTCTGAGGGCGGGCGGGGGCCCGGCCACCGAGGGGGAGCCCCCGCCGTCGAAGCCCGCTGGAACGACTACCCGCCGGCCGCCCCGCCCGGCTCCCTACGCGGCCATCCGGCGGCACTCCTCGGCGCAGCGCCGGCACGCCTCGGCGCAGATGCGGCAGTGCTCGTGGTGCGTGTGGCGCTCGCACTCCTCGGCGCAGGCGTCGCAGGCGGCGGCGCAGGCGCGGCACGCCTCGGCGGCCATCGGGCCGCCGCGCGCCATGGTGCGGACCGCCGCGGCGCAGGCGTCGGCGCAGTCGCGGTCCAGGCGGATGCAGCGCGCCATCTCCTTCGCGTTCTCCTCGTCCAGGCAGGCGTCGGAGCACATCTCGCAGGCCACCAGGCACTCCACGCAGGCCTCGATGCACGCGTGGAAGCGCTCGGTGGACGGACGCAGGTACCTCTGCAGCTCGATCGCGGACATGGGACCTCTTGCGGTACGGAAAGACGGACGCGCCGGCGCCCGCGGTGACGCGGACGCCGGCCGAACGGCTCGAAGGTGCCCCGGTGCATCCCACGTGCCCGGGGCGGGTCAGCGCCTACCGCGGGTAGAGGCGGTAGCGGTCGCGGACGGGCATCCACGCGCGGATCTCGTCCTCCCAGCGGCGGGCGATCACGCGCGGGTCCTCGCCGCGGTCGAACGCCTCGCGGGCCCAGCGGGAGCCGATCATCTGCGTGAAGCCCGCGTTGGTGATCTTGAACTCCGTGGGGTGCAGGCGCTTGATCTCCGTGAGCAGCACCAGCGCCGTGTACGCCGGGCGGTAGGCATTGCGGTCGGTGACGGTGAGGCGCAGCGCGCGGACGCTCTCGCCGCGGAACGGCACCCAGGCGTTGGGGTCGGGCGAGGTGGGGACGAAGCGGGCCGTGTCGATGCGCACGCCGGGCAGGTCGTAGGCGCGGACCCGGGCCAGCACCGCCGGCAGGTCCAGCCACGGCGCGCCCAGGTACGTGAAGGGCGCCTCGGTCCCGCGGCCCACCGTGAGGTTCGTGGCCTCGGAGAGCACCAGCCCGGAGTACTTGAGCGCCGCGTCCAGCGAGCGGATGTTGGGCGAGGGGTTCAGCCAGCGCAGGCCCGTCTGGTCGAACCAGGTGCTCCCCGTCCACCCCGCGGCGGGCACCACGTGCAGCCTGGCCCCGACCTTGTACTCCTCGTTGATGTAGCGCGCGATCTCGCCCACGGTCATGCCGTGGCGCAGCGGGACCGGGTAGTACCCGGTGATGGGCTGCCCCACCGTGCGCATCTCCATGTCCATCAGCGGACCGTCGACGGACGCCGTGATGGGGTTGGGGCGGTCCAGCACCACGAACGGGATCCCCTGCGCGGCGGCGGCCTCCATCCCCATCGCCATGGTCCACACGAAGGTGTACGGCCGGGCGCCGATGTCCTGCATGTCGAAGAGGAGCACCTCCACGCCGCGCAGCATCTCGGGGGTGGGCTTCTGGGTGCGGCCGTAGAGGGAGAAGGCGGGCAGGCCGGTCTTCTCGTCGCGGCCGCTCTCGATCTTGGTCCCGCCCTCCACGCCGCCGCGCAGCCCGTGCTCGGGGCCGTACAGCGCCACGAGCTGGAAGTCGCGCGACCGGGCGAGCAGGTCGATGCCGCTCTCGCCCGTGGAGGTGATCGCGGTCTGATTCGTGAGGAAGCCCACTCGCTTCCCGCGCACCAGGTGCAGCGAGTCGCGCAGCAGCACCTCCAGCCCGGGCGTCACGGCGCCCCGGGCGGCCACGGGGCCCTGCGGCGCGGGTCTGGCGGTGTCGGCGCCGCCGTCGGCCGCGTTCGGGGCCTGGCCGGTGCGGCACGCGGCCAGCAGGGCGAGGGAGGCCAGGGCGGCGGCCCTGAGGGTGCGCGTCGGTTGGCGATGCATCGTCGCGATCCGTAAGTTGGGGTCCGGCCGGCGCGGCTCCGCGCCCGCTGCACGTTCACGTTCGAGCGGCCCGCGCTGCGAAAGGCGGGCCACGCCGGGACCGAGGCAAGGAGGAGGGGTGGCAGAGACGTACCGCCCGGCGAAGCCGGACGAGATCTCCGAGGTGGCGCGCCTGCAGGCGCACTCGTTCCCGGTGGCGGGCCGAACGCTGGCCTGGTGGCAGGACATCCTGGCCAACGGCCCCCACGGCGGCCTGGAGTCGCTGTGGGTGGGCGAGGAGGCGGGGCGGCTGGTGGCGGCCTGCCAGCTCCTGTGGCTGCGCCAGTGGATCGGCGGCGTGGCCATCCCCGTGATGGGGCTGGGCGCGGTGGCCATCGCCCCCACGCACCGCCGGCGGGGGCTGGCGGGGCACTTCCTGACCGCGGGCTTCGACCACGCCCGCGAGCGCGGCGACGTGGCCTCGGCGCTGTATCCCTTCCGCGCGTCGTTCTACGAGCGCCTGGGCTACGGGCTGGCGGGCGAGGCCCACCAGTACCAGGTGCCCCCCAACCTGCTCCCCGACGACCCGGCGGAGCGAATGCGCGTGCGCCTGGTGGACGGCCCCGGCGACGAGGCGGCCATGCGCGCCGTGTACGCGGCGGGCGCGCGGGAGCAGAGCGGCCAGATCGAGCGCTCCGAGCGCAACTGGAGGAAGGCGTGGGGGGCCGAGGAGCAGGCCGCCGTGGTGTACCGCGGCGAGTCGGGCGACCCCGAGGGGTACTGCATCGTCCGCTACCGCGCCGACCTGCCGGTGACCACGCGCTACCTGGAGGTGGAGGAGCGGATGTGGCTCACGCTGGGGGCGCAGCGGGGGATCTACGCCTGGCTCTCGTCCCTGGGCGACCAGTGGCGCGAGATCGCGTACCGCGCGCACCCCGAGGAGGGCTTCGGCGACCGCATCCAGGAGCCGCGGCTCCCGCTGCTCAGCGCGCCCAGCTGGGGGCTGTGGTTCCCCTCGGCCACGCTGCTGCGCGGTCCCATGTTCCGCCTTCTCGACGTTCCCGCGGCGCTGGACATGCGTACAGCGGCGCCGGGGGTGGAGCTGACCCTGCGGCTGGAGGTGGAGGACGAGCAGGTGGAGGAGAACCGCGGCCCGTGGCGCCTGCGCATCGAGAGCGGACGGATGCACGTGGAGCGCGGTTCCGGCGGCGCGGTGGATGCATCGCTGCGGATCCCGGTGAAGACGCTGTCGCGGATCTACGTGGGGGCCATCCTCCCGTGGCAGGCCTTCGCCGGGGGGCTGGCGACCGTGGACCGGCCGGAGACCGTCACCGCGCTCGACCACGCCTTCGCGGTGCCGAAGCCCTGGATGTTCGACCGATTCTAACCAGCCGCGGCCCCTGCCGCGGTGGACCCGAGCGGGAGGTCACATGACGACGACGCGGGGGCGGGGCCGGACGCGGTGGACGGCGGCGGGGGCGGCGACGCTCCTGGCGCTGGCGGCGGCGGCGTGCGGAGGCGGAGGCGACAAGGGTGGGGGCGGCGGCGGTGCCGGGGACGGCGCGGGCGTCAAGACCTTCACGGGCGCGCCGGCGGGGGGAACGATGATCTTCCTGGCCGACCGCGAGCCCGACGACCTGAACCCGCTGACGTTCGACAGCAACCCGGCCTACCAGGTGGTCCACCTGCTCTTCCGCGCCCTGGCGCGGCGAGACAGCACGCTGAGCGGCTACACGCCCGACCTACTGGAGTCGTGGGAGCTGCAGGGCGACTCGATGCTGGTGATGAAGGTGCGACCGGGGATCAAGTGGCACGACGGCAGGCCGGTGACGGCGCAGGACGTGGTCTTCACGCTCGAGCGGCAGAAGGACCCCGGGATCGCCTCGCCGCGCCAAGGCGACGTGGAGTCCGTGGCCTCGGCCACGGCGCCGGACAGCGCGACGGTGCACGTGCGGCTCAACCGCAGCGGCCCCTCCACGGTGAACTCGCTGCTGGAGGTGGTCCCCGTTCCCAAGCACCTGCTGGACAGCGTCGCCCCCGAGCGCATGCGCTTCTCGGGCTTCGGCAAGAACCCGGTGGGCAACGGCCTCTTCCGCTTCGCGGGGTGGCAGGCGGGGCAGTCGCTGACGGTGGAGGCGAACGCCGACGCCCCCGAGGGCCGGCCGGCCCTCAACCGCGTGGTGCTGCGCTTCGTTCCCGACGTGAACGCGGCCATGACCGAGCTGCTCTCGGGCCAGGGCGACGCCATGAAGGTGCCCGCCGACCAGCGCGAGCGCGTGGCGTCGTCCACCGCCGCCAAGCTCTACAACGCGCCGCGGGTGCGGCCGGCGTGGATCGCCTGGAACACGCGGATGCCGCCGGTGGACGACGTGCGCGTGCGCCGCGCCTTCCTGATGGCGGTGAACCGCCCCGCGCTGGCCAAGGGCCTGTTCGCCGGCGCCGGCGAGGCCGCGCTCTCCCCCATCCCGGCGTCGCTGCGCGAGCACTCCGCGGACGTGCGCCCGCTCCCGTACGACCCCGCCGGCGCCGCGCGCCTGCTGGAGGAGGCCGGGTGGCGCGACACCAACGGGGACGGGGTCCGCGAGAAGGGCGGCAAGCCGCTGCGGCTGACGGTGGAGTACAACTCGGGCGACGCCGCCCGCCGCGACGTGCTGGTGGCCATGCAGAGCGAGCTGCGGAAGGTGGGCATCGACCTGGTTCCCCAGCCGTACGAGAGCACCGCCTGGGTGGAGCGGCTGCGCGGCCGCGAGTTCCAGGGCTCGTTCTGGGGCTGGGGGTGGGGCCCGGGGGTGATGGGCACGAACGCGGCCATGCTCTTCCACTCGCGCTCCATCCCGCCGGGCGGGCCGAACTTCGCCTCGTACCGCAACCCGCAGGTGGACGCCTGGATCGACCAGGTGCTGGTGGAGAACGACACCACGAAGGCGCGGGCCCTGTGGCGGAGCATCGAGCAGGCCGTGATCGACGACGCGGTGTACGCGCCCATCTACATGGACCCCGAGTTCTTCGCCGTGAGCTCCCGCTTCCAGGGGGTGAAGTTCCGCGGGATCGAGTGGTGGGAGGACATCCCCTACTGGTACGTTCCCGCGGACAAGCGCGTCCCCCGCGACCGCGGGTAGCGCCCCGGCGGAGCCGGACCGACGGCGGAATCGCGTGCCCCCTTCTCCCCCCGCGGAGGAGGGGGCACGCGCGTCGTGGGGCGTCGGTCCGCGCCGGGGAAGGGGGGGCGGGGTAGGGAGGTGGGTGCCGGCAGATGTCCACCAGCCGCAACACCCAGCCAGCGAATTGAATTCGACGTCTGGAACGACGGGGGAAAGTCCGCGGAGCGGACTCCGCATCGGCACGCGCCCCAGATGGGGGGCCGAGACCGCGGCCCCCCGGAGAAGCCCGTCGCGTCGGACGGCGGAGCGGCCCCGGCGAGAGCTGGACAGCCCGCGAAGACGGTCTTCGTGTAGTCGTTGCAGCGGTTTCGACCGCCGGGCCCCCTCGGCCGGCGCCGGCCTCCGGGGCCTGCCGGGTGAGGGCCTCTCCGTACAGGCGACCGGAACGACGAAGGGGGCGGACCGCGTGGTCCGCCCCCCTTCTCCTCCGTCCGTCCGCCGCGGCTAGCGCAGCTTGGAGAGCAGCTCCGTGTTCGACTTGGTGTCGGCCATCTGCTTGGTGAGCAGGTTCACCGCGTCGTCGGGCGAGAGCGAGTGCAGCGCGCGGCGGAGCTGGAACACCTTGTCGATGGTCTCGGGCGGGTGCAGCAGGTCCTCGCGGCGGGTGCTGCTGCGCTCGATGTTGATGGCGGGGAAGATCCGCTTGTCGGCCAGCTCGCGGTCCAGCACGATCTCGGAGTTGCCGGTGCCCTTGAACTCCTCGAAGATCACCTCGTCGCCGCGCGAGCCCGTGTCGATCAGGGCCGTGGCGATGATGGTGAGCGAGCCGGTGCCGCCGCGCACCTTGCGCGCGGAGCCGAAGAAGCGCTTGGGCTTCTCCAGCGCGCCGGCGTCGATGCCGCCGGAGAGCATGCGGCCGGTGCCGCGCTCGGTGGTGTTGTAGGCGCGGGCCAGGCGGGTGAGCGAGTCCAGCACGATCACCACGTCGCGGCCGCTCTCCACCAGGCGGCGGGCGTGCTCCAGCACCATCTCGGCGACGGCCACGTGGCGCTCGGCGGGGCAGTCGAACGAGGAGGCGATCACCTCGCCGTAGCCCAGCATCTCCATCTCCGTCACCTCCTCGGGACGCTCGTCCACCAGGAGGACCATCAGCTCGGCGGCCGGGTAGTTGAGCGACACGCCCTCCAGGATGGCCTGCAGCACCGTGGTCTTGCCCGCCTTGGCGGGGGCCACGATCAGGGCGCGCTGGCCCTTCCCCAGCGGGGCGATCAGGTCGATGATCCGGTTGGTGAAGTCCTTCCGCTTGCGCGGGGGGTCGCACTCCAGCACCAGCCGCTCGTCGGGATAGGTGGCGGGGAGCGAGGAGAACTCCGCGCGCGTGCGCGCGTGCTCCGGCTCCAGCCCGTTCACCGTCCGCACCTCCTCGAGGGGCGGGCTCTTCCCGCGCCCGGGAGGCGTGCCCGCCTCGCCCACGATCCGGTCGCCCGTGCGCAGGCCGAAGCGGCGGATGAGCGACTGCGGAACGAAGGCGTCCCCCTCGGCGGCCTGGTAGCCGTTGATCCCCTGTCGCAGGAAGCCGCTTCCGCTGGAGAGGACTTCCAGGAGACCCTGCGCGGCGGCGCGGCTCGCAGGCTCGGAGGACGCCGCGGGGGAGGACTGGGCGGAGAGAGTCATGCAGGTACTCTTTTTTGGTGATTCGGAACGCGGGAAGGCGTCCGGCGAGCGCCGGAAAGGCCGGTTACCACGCGTCTGGGACCAGGGGAAGGCTTGCGCCGAGCTACGTCAAATTGCGTGCCGCAGGGGCGGCTGCGGGAAGGACGACGGCAGGGTGTGGGTGCAAGCAGCGCCAAGTTATCGGAATCTTCGGTTTCCGCAAGGTGCGGTCCGCAGACGTTTCCGCACCGGACCCCGCGGCGGCCCCACGGGGGCGGTGGGACACTGGCGGGAACGCATTCGCGCGTATACCTTTACGGCATACCAGCGAAGCCCCTCCCGTGCGACCCCGTCCCGACTTCACCGACCGCCGCCTGAGCCCGTTCCACCCGCACGCCCGCAGGCGGCGCGCGGGCCGCGCCGTGGTGGCCATCTCCTTCGCCATGACGTGCCTGGGGGCGGCGTTCTTCCGCACCCAGGTGCTGCAGAGCTCCGACTTCGTGCTGCGCGCCGAGGACAACCGCTTCCGCATGGTGCCCATCGCGGCCCCGCGGGGAACGGTCTTCGACCGCGACGGGCAGGTGATCGCCGAGACGGTGACGGGATACACCCTGTCCGTGGAGCCGGGTCCCCCCGACTCGGTGCGGGCGCGCGTGCTGCCCCTGCTGCCGTTCGTGGGGCTGGATTCCACCGCCCTGCCCGAGGTGCTGGAGCGGGCCCGCCGGCAGAAGCTGGAGCCGGTGGTGGTCTCCGAGGGGCTGACGTTCGCCCAGGTGTCCACCCTGGAGGAGCGCCGCGGGCGCATTCCCGGGGTGATCGTGGAGCGCCGCCCCATCCGGCGCTACCGGCACGGCTCCGCGGTGGCCCACATCGTGGGATACGTGGGCGAGATCAACGACCGGGAGCTGGACGACCCCGCCTGGGAGGGGTTCCGCAGCGGACAGCAGGTCGGCAAGGACGGCGTGGAGCGGCAGTACGAGCGGCGACTGGGCGGCTCGCTGGGGGCGCGCTACGTGGAGGTGGACTCGCGGGGCCGCCTGGTGGGGCGCTTCGCCGCGCAGTCCACGGTGCCGCCGAAGGCCGGCCAGGACGTGCACCTGACCCTGGACCTGGACCTGCAGCGCTTCGCCGCGGCCACCTTCCCCGAGGGGATGCGCGGCGCCGTCGTGGCGATGGAGCCCTCCACCGGCGAGATCCTGGCGCTGTACTCCGCGCCGACCTACGACGCCAACCTGCTGCTGGGGCGCATCGACGCCACCGTCTGGCGCACCCTCACCACCGACCCGGCCCGCCCGCTCCTGAACCGCGCCACCCGCGGAACCTACCCGCCGGGGTCCACCTGGAAGCTGGCCACCGCCCTCGTGGGCCTGGAGCGCGGGGTCATCACCCCCGGGTACCGCATGCCCATCGCGTGCAGCGGGGGGATGAGCTACGCGGGGCGCTACTCGCGCTGCTGGAAGCCCGAGGGCCACGGCCCGCAGAACCTGGTGGAGGCCATCGCCAACTCCTGCAACGTCTACTTCTACCAGCTCGGCATCCGCCTGGGGCTGGAGCTGCTGGCGCAGGAGGGCACCCGCCTGGGCTTCTCCCGCGCCACCGGGCTGGACGTGCCGCGCGAGCGGGTGGGAACCTTCCCGTCGGGCCGCGACTGGTACGTGAAGCAGTTCGGGTGGCGGCCCACCCCCAGCGAGGTGATGTCGCTCGCCATCGGGCAGGGGCCCAACTCGCAGACGCCGGTGCGGATGGCGCAGTTCTTCTCGGCCCTGGCCGGCGACGGCACCGCCCGCGTGCCGCACCTGGTCCGCCGTGCCGAGCCGTACCCCGTGGAGACCGACCTGCGGGTGAGCCCGGCGACGCTCCGGGCCGTGCACCAGGGGATGGCGCGGGTGATCGAGGCCGGCGGCACCGCCCACGCGGTGGAGCTGGCGCGCTGGAAGCTGTTCGGCAAGACGGGGACGTCGCAGAACTCCCAGGACCTCAAGCGCCCGCACGCCTGGTTCACCGGCTTCGCCGGGCCGCGCGGACGCGCCCCCGAGGTGGTGGTGGCCGTGGTGGTGGAGTTCGGCGAGTCGGGGAGCGGGGCCGCGGCGCCCGTGGCCGCCCGCATCGCCGAGTACTACCTGAACAAGAAGCACGGCGTGCGCAACCCGCCGATCCCGGAGACGGAGTAGCGGCACCGTCCGGAACGTCTGAGGCCCCGTGGAGTGCGTGCTCCCACGGGGCCTCTTCGCGTTCTCTCGGCCGACGACGATGGAGGACGTCCGACGTCAGGCGCCGACGAGGTCCGCCACCGTGCGCAGCAGCACGCGGGTCTCCACCGGCTTCACCAGGTAGGCCGTGCATCCGGCGGCGAGCGCGGCGTCGCGGTCCTCGTCCAGGGCGCGGCCGGTCAGGGCCACCACGGGAACGCCGGCGGTGCCGGGGGCGGCGCGCAGGGCGCGCACCAGGTCCAGCCCCGCCATGTCGGGAAGGCCCAGGTCCAGCAGGATCAGGCGGGGGGGGTGCGCGGCGGCCAGGCGCAGGGCGTCGTCGCCGCGGCCGGCGGCCGAGACCGAGAAGCCGCTGTCCTCGAGCAGGAGCGAGTAGGCTTCGCGGATGGGCTCGTGGTCCTCCACCAGCAGCACCCGCCGCGGGCCGGTCACGCGGCGCCCGCCCTCGCCCCCTCGGCCTCCACGCTGGGAAGGGTGAAGAAGAAGCGGCTCCCGCCCCCCAGCTCGCTCTCGACCCAGATGTCGCCGCCGTGGAGCTGCACGAACTTGCGCGCGATGGCCAGCCCCAGCCCCGTGCCATGGTGGATGCGCGAGCGCGAGGCGTCGACCTGCGCGAACTC
Source organism: Longimicrobiaceae bacterium (assembly GCA_030146875.1). Taxonomy (GTDB): domain Bacteria; phylum Gemmatimonadota; class Gemmatimonadetes; order Longimicrobiales; family Longimicrobiaceae; genus JASLAX01. Next base: position 2,977 of record JASLAX010000185.1, on the reverse strand, counting down.
CTGGAAGATCAGCTCGTGGTGCTGCGGGTCGATGCCGATCCCCGTGTCGCCCACCTCCACCTCGATCCACGACGGGTCGGCCGTGGCGCGGCGCGCCTCCACCCGCACGGTGCCCCGGTCGGGGGTGAAGTCGATGGCGTTGCCGATCAGGTTCCCCAGGATGTGGATCACCTTGTCGCGGTCGGCGCGCGCCACCGGCACGCCGGGCTGCACCTTCGCCTCGTAGCGCAGGTGCTTCCGCTCGATGAGCGACGCGTTCATCTCGTACACCGAGTGGACCACCTCGGAGACGGGGAACGCGGTGGGCTGCAGGGAGATGGCCCGCGCGTTGGTGCGGGCGTAGGTGAGGATGTCCTCGATCATCGCCAGGAGCTGGCGGCAGGAGCCGATGATGCTCTCCACCGCGTCGCGCTGCCGGCCGGTGATCTCGCCCAGGATGCCGTCGCGCAGCACCTCGCCGTAGGTGACGATGGCGGTGAGGGGGGTGCGCAGCTCGTGCGAGACGTTGGTGAGGAACTGGCTCTTGGCGACGTCCAGGTTCTTCAGCTCCAGGACGGTGCGCTCCAGCTCCTCCACCCGGCGTCCGAGCGCCTCACGGCTCTGGGCGTGCACCTCCACGACCGCGGCGGCGGAGGAAGCCTCCGTGTCGGGCGCGAGCGCGAAGCCCTCGCGGGCCAGCACCTCGCGCAGCCGGGCCGCGGTCTCGGGGTCGCCCTGGACGATGAATCGGTCGGTCATGCCGGCTCGGGAGGGAAAAAACGTATGGGGGCCAATCTAGACCGCGCTCCGGGGCGGGGCAAGGCGCGCATCGCCCTCCAGGTCCTGGGCCAGGAGCTGCCTGCGCTGGAGCGCGGCGTAGGTCCCGCCCAGGCGCAGCAGCTCGGCGTGGGTGCCTTCTTCCGCGATGCGCCCGTCGTCCAGCACCACGATCCGGTCGGCGTGCATCACGGCCGAGACGCGGTGCGACACGATCACGCTGGTGCGCCCCGCCATCACCCCGCGCAGCCCCTCCAGGATCTCGTGCTCGGTGTGGGTGTCCACCGCCGAGAGGGCGTCGTCCAGCAGCAGCACGGGGGCGTCGCGGGCCACCGCGCGGGCCAGCGCGGCGCGCTGCTTCTGCCCCCCGGACAGGTTGATGCCGCGCTCCCCCAGCCGCGTCTCGTAGCCGTCGGGGAGCTCGGCCACGGTGTCCTCCAGCCGCGCCACGCGGGCGGCATCCCGAACGCGCGCCATCGCCTCCTCCCCCTCGTCGCGGGGCAGCCCCAGCGCCAGGTTCTCGCGCAGGGTGGCGGAGAAGAGGAAGGTGTCCTGCGGCACCATGGCGATGGCGCCGCGCAGCCGCGCCAGCGACCAGCGGGGGAGGGGAACGCCGTCCAGCAGCACCTCCCCCTCGGTCGGGTCGTAGAGCCGGGCGAGAAGGGCCACCAGCGTCGACTTCCCCGACCCCGTGGCGCCCACGACGGCGAGCGTGGTGCCGGCGGGAACGCTCAGGTGCAGGTCGCGCAGCACCTCGCGCTCGGTGCCGGGAAAGCGGAAGGAGACGCCGCGCAGCTCGATCGCGCCCCGGACCCGCGCCGGGGCGTGGCCGTCCGCGGGCTCGGCCACCGCGGGCTCCGCGTCCAGGATGCGCGACACGCGGCCCATGGAGGCGGCGCCGCGCTGGAAGAGGTTCACCACCCACCCCAGGGCGATCAGGGGCCAGGTGAGCATCCCCACGTAGAGCGTGAACAGCACGAAGTCCCCCAGCGTGATCTGCCCCCGGATAATCCCGCGGGCGCCCACCCAGAGCGCCACGGCCATCGCCAGGCCGGCCAGCAGCCCCAGCATGGGGAAGAACGCGCCGGAGGTACGGGCGAGCCCCACGTTGCGGCGCATGTAGTCGGCGGAGAGCTCGCGCAGGCGGCGCGTCTGGTACGCCTCCTGGCCGTAGGCCTTCACGATGCGCTGCCCGGCCAGGTTCTCCTGCACCATGGTGGAGAGGATCCCGAACTGGGTCTGGATCCCCTCGAAGCGGGCGTGGATGGCGTTGCCGAACGCGATGGTGATGGGGGGCAGCAGGAGCATGGGGAGCAGGGCGATGGCCGTCATCCACGGGTCCACCAGGATCATGCGCGTCACCGCCATCACGGTGAAGACGGCGGTGTTCACCAGGTACATGTACGCCGGGCCCGCCACCATCCGCACCGCCTGCAGGTCGTTGGTGGCGCGGCTCATCAGCTCGCCGGTGGGGTGCCGGTCGTAGAACGAGGTGTCCAGCCGCAGCAGCCGCGCGAAGAAGTCGTCGCGCAGGTCGGTCTCCACCTTCCGCGACACGCCGTTCAGCACCTCGCGCATGCCGAAGCGCGCGGCCCCGCCCAGCACGGCCAGCCCCACGGAGAAGGCCGCGTAGCGGGCGATGGCGGCGGCGGAGGCGTCGGGGCGCGCCAGCACGTCCACGCCCAGCTTGAGCATCTCCACCCCGGCCACGTTCAGCGCGTTGGCCAGCACCACGAACAGGATCCCCGCCGCGATGGGGACGCGGTAGGGCCGCATGTACGGCAGAAGTGCGCGCAGCTCCTTCACTTGCGACCTGGCATGTCCGTTGCTCCTCCACGACCGCGGCAGGGGTGCCGCGGCACGGATCAGGATACCCCGCGCCCCCCCGGAATACAAGCCACCACGCCACACGGAGCCCCGCCCATGACGAGACGCTCGCGCGCGCTCGCCCTCCTCCTCGTCCTTCCGCTGTCCACTTCGGTGGTCGCCTGCGACCGCGGCGAGGACACCGGCGACCGCGCCGCCATCGACCGCCAGCAGCTCGAGCGCGACCTGGACCTGGCGATCCAGACGGACACCACGGACGAGCCGCAGATCGCGGACGTGCCGGTGGTGCAGCCGCCCATCGAGCGGCCGGAGCCCACGCCCCCCCCGGAGCCCAGGCCGGTCCGCGAGGCGCCGCGCCCCGCCCCCCGCCCGGCCGCGCCGCGCCGCGAGCCGC
>JASLAX010000140.1 GCA_030146875.1 Longimicrobiaceae bacterium | reverse complement strand
AGCGCCGACCGCGCCGTCCCCGCCCAGGCGGCGGGGGGCCCGACGCGCCGCCAGCGGCGGCGAGGCTCGCCCGCGCGCGCCCGCAGCGACGCGCCCCAGCGGGTGAAGAAGAGGCGCGCGTTGCGGATCGTCCGGGCCCGGTACGCCTCGTCCACCGTGCGCCCCAGCGTGCTGTTGCCCACGTGCAGGTAGGCGGCGTCGCGCTCGTAGCCGTGCGTGGCGACCGCGTGGCCGGCGGCGTGGAGGCGCTGCGCCAGGTCGGATTCGTCCCACTCCGTGGGGCGGAACTCCGGGTCCAGGGGGCCCACCACGTCGATGGCCTTCCGTCTCACGACCCAGGGGCGGACGACGCCGTCCACCTCGTGCAGGTGCGTCCAGTTCGTGGGACCGTGACCGATGGTGCTCTCCACCCGGCTCCACTCCGTCACCGCCTCGAACGTCTCGGGCAGGTCGTCCCGCGGGGGAAAGCGCAGCCCGCGGGAGAGGGCGAGCATCCCCATCTCCGGATACGCCGCGAAGGTCCTCACCACCTCGGGCACCAGCCAGCCGCAGCGCAGGTACATGTCGTCGTGCCAGGAGAGGACCAGCTCGCCGCGCGCCTCGGCCAGCCCCCGGTTGGTGGACATCAGCTCGTGCGCGTTCTGCTCGTGCACGACCCGCAGGTGGCGGCGGCCCCACGGCGTCTCCGCCCGCGCCGCCAGCCATGCGGCGGTCCCGTCGCGGCACCCGTCCTCCACCACGATCACCTCCACCGGCGCCCCGTCGGCGTGCCGCTCCCACCCGTCCAGGCACTCCCGCAGCATGGCCAGGTTGTCGTGCGTGGGGACCACGACGGAGAGGACGGGTGCGGGGACGGTCACGAGCCCTCCGGGCGGCGGGGAGGAGCGGCGGCGCGGTACGGTCCGCGCAGCCGCGCCCAGCGGGACGCCAGCACGAAGGCCGCCTCGCGCGCCCCGTCGCGGCGCAGGAGCAGGGCCGGCAGGGCGGCCGCGGCTGCGACCAGGGAGGCCAGCGCGGCCGCGCGGTCGCGCGGCGAGGCGCCGCGGCCGTCGTAGCGCGCCTCCAGCGTCATCTTGCTCCGCTCGATCCCCGCGATGAGCCGGCAGAAGTAGCTCGTGCGCAGGCGCCCCGCCGGGATGCAGTGCTCCAGGCGGAGCTCGGGGAGGTAGACGCGCCGCCACCCCGCCGCCCCCACCGCCCACCCCAGCTCGATGTCGCCGCCAGAGACCAGCGAGCCGCCGGTGCGGTCCGAGAGGGCGCCGGATCCCAGCGCCACGGCGGCCGCCTCGAACGCGGCGCGGCGGATCCAGAGGCCCGCGCCCAGGGTGGGCGCCAGGGTCGGGCCCGGCTCCCACTCCACCGGCGCGTCGCCCAGCCCCTCGTTCACCGCCAGCAGGTGCGCGCGGCGCTCCACGGCGGGGGGAGGGGGCTCCGCCCAGCGGGGCCGGACGCGGGAGACGAGGAGGCCGACCGTCGGGTCCCGGAACGCCGCCGCCCCCGCCGCCACGTATCCGGGCGCGGGGAGGGTGTCGTCGTCCAGGAAGCAGAGGACGTCGGCCCGCGCCTCGGCCGCGCCGCGGGCGCGGGCGCGGGTCAGCCCCGCCCGGTCCTCGCGGACGACGCGGACCGGGACTCCGCGCGCCCGCAGCGCCGCCGTCGCCGGGTGGGCCTCCACCCTCTCGTCCGTCGCGTCGCCGGAGGCGCTGTCGACCACCACGATCTCCATCTCCACCGCCGGCTCCTGCTCCAGCAGGGCGCCCAGCACCCCGGGAACGCGCTCGGCGCCGTCGTGGGTGGGGACCACCACCGTGACCCGCGGGGCCGCGCCGCTCATGGCCGCCGCCCCAGCGCTTCCAGGTTCAGCGCCAGCGCCGAGGAGGCGCCCAGCACCCGCGCGGCCGCCCACGCCGCCCGCCTGCCCGAGCGGGACGCCGCGCCCCGCGCGCCGCCGCCGGGGACCAGCTCCGGGGGCGCGGCGCGGACCTCCACCTCCGTCAGCCCCGCCCGCTCCATCGCCCGCTTCAGCGACCGCGCCGAGAAGTGGTTCACGTGGATCAGGTTGTCCGCGACCGTGGGCCGGTATCCCGGCCGTAGACGGGCACGGACGGCTTCCTTGCGAAGCTGCGCCGGGCCGCTGGGCACCTTCACCGCCATCCATCCGCCGGGGGCGAGCAGGTCGGCGGCGGCGCGCAGGGCGCGGAGGGGATCCGGGATGTGCTCCAGCACGTCGATCATCGTCACCGCGCCGAAGCGGCGGTCCTCCGCGCCCAGGTCGGCGGCCTCCGCCCGGCGGACCGGGAGGCCGCGCCCCTCCGCGTAGGCGGACGTCCGCGGGTTGGGCTCCACCCCCTCCGCCCGCCACCCCCGCTCCCCGGCGAGGTGGACGAGGCGGCCGACGTGGGCGCCCACGTCGAGCAGCGTCCTCTCCCCCGCCGGCACCCTGCGCTCGAGGCGACGGAGGACGGTGCCGAAGATCAGGTCCTTGTAGCCCAGGTCGAACTCGCCGTCCATCCACTCCCGCGACCACTGTTGCTCGTAGATGCGGGAGAAGTAGCCGGAGAGCGCGGGAAGGGCGGCCGGCTGGCCGAAGCCGCAGCCGGCGCAGCGGACCACGTCCACCGTCTCGCCGCTGTAGGCGTCCACCGGCGGGTCCTGCTCGCGATAGCAGGAGAGCTCGAAGACCGCCCGGTGCACCGGGACCAGGTCGCGCCCGCCGCAGACCCAGCAGGCGGGGAGCGGGACGAAGCCGGCGGAGGCGCCAGCCCGGGTCGCGGGGGAGGAGGACGTGCTCACGCGTCCGTCAGCTCCACGATGCGCTCCGCCATCCGCGCCCAGGTCCAGCGGCGCAGGGTGCCGGACGCGGCCAGCGCGACGCCGCGGTACCAGGTCATGTCGTCCCGCCACGCGCGGAGCGCCGTCTCCAGCGCCGCCGCGTCCTCGGGGTCGGCGAGCAGGAGGGGACCCATCTCCGGCGGAAGGCGCTCCGCCACGCCGGCGGAGGCGGAGACGACCGCCGGGAGCCCGCAGCAGACCGCCTCGTGCACCGCCAGCCCGTACGCCTCGTAGCGCGAGGGGGCCACCACGGCGTCCGCCGCGTGGAGCGCGGGGCGGACGTCGGCCAGGAAGCCGGCGAAGACGACGCTGCCGGAGAGGCCCGCGGCGTCCGCCCGCTCCGTCCACGCGTCCCGCTCCGCGCCCGCGCCCACGACGAGCAGGCGCGCGTCCCACGCGGGGTCCGCCGCCAGCCGCGTCCAGGCGGCGAAGAGCACGTCGAACCCCTTCCGCCCGTCCCCCAGCGCGCCGACGAAGACGACGGCGGGCCGCCCGTCGTCCGGGAGCCCCAGGGCGGCGCGCCCCGCCGCCCGCTCCGCGTGCGACGGCGGGCGAAAGCGCTCCGGGTCCGCGCCGTAGTACACGGCGTGCACGCGCTCCGGCGGGACGCCCAGGCGCTCGACGGCGTCCGCCCGCGTCCGCTCGGAGTTGGCCAGCACGACGGGGGCGCGGAGGACGGCGGCGCGCTCCGCGGAGAGGAAGCGGCGGTGGGCGGCGGCGCGCACGGCGCGGCGGGCGGCGCCCCCGGCGGCCTGGGGCGCGTGCGCG
>JASLAX010000099.1 GCA_030146875.1 Longimicrobiaceae bacterium | reverse complement strand
GCGTCCTCCGCTCGCGCGGGGCCCGCGGGGCGCGCGTCCGCTCGGCCGAGCGGCGGGGGGCGCTGGCCTTCGCCGAGTCGGCGCCGGCGTTCAGCGAGCCGGTCACGGCGCGGTTCGCGTCCGCCGCCGTCGCCCCGCCCGCGCCGGATGCGCCGCCGGTCTGCTGGCCGTCGCGGCCCTTGATGTCGCGGAAGCGCACCGGGATCCCCGTCTTCACCTGCCGCGACAGGAACTCCACGTCCCAGTTCGTCAGCCGCACGCAGCCGTTGGAGGTCGTGTAGCCGATGCTCTCCGGGGCGCTGGTGCCGTGGATGCCGAAGTGCGGCTCCGACAGGTCGATCCACACCGTCCCCACCGCCACGTTCGGCCCCGCCGGGATCATCGCCTCCGCGTCGGAGTCGTCGACGCCCGCCAGGATGCCCGGCTGGTAGTACCAGGTCGGGTCCTTGGCCACCCCGTTCACCTTGAAGTTGCCCTGCGGCGACGGCGAGTAGGTGGCGCCCAGCGTGGACGGGAAGTGGTACAGGATGCGGCCCTGCGCGTCCAGCGCGTGCACGTAGCTGCCGCGCCCGGACACCTCGATGGTGGCCACCTGGCCGCGGCCGGGGGCGTCCTGCCCGCGCACCGCGGGCACCCAGAGCGTGCCGCCCGCCTTCATCGCGTTCAGGTCCGCCCCGTCGTTGAGCTGCTTCAGCAGGTCCGGCGTCACGTGGAAGCGCTCGCTCAGCTTCTCCGCCAGCGTCTCGTAGCACGAGCAGCTCAGCTTGGCGTGCTCGTAGATGTCCTCGGGGATTTTCGTGAAGGGGCCCTTCACGTCGTCGGCGGTGAGCGTGTGGCGCACCACCAGCTCGGCGGGGTTGCCGGCGACGCGCTGCAGCCGCTCGAACGTCGCGCGGTCGGCGCGGGCGGTGGCGCGCAGGCCCTCGCGGCGCTGGAACCAGTACAGCGCCTGCGCCGTGTTCTTCCCCCAGCGGCCGTCCATGATCCCGGGGGAGAAGAGAGCCCGGTCCAGCAGCACCTGCACCCGCAGCACCGACGGGCCCGCGACGTCGCCGTAGACCGGCAGATGCATGGGCGTGTTGCTCATGCTCTGCGGGTTGATGTTCTCCCACTTCTCCGGGTTGGGCGGGTCCTGCCCCGCCGGCGCCGGGTCGAGCTGCACCACCTCGGTCCAGCTCATGTCCAGGCGCCCCTGCTCCAGCTCCTGCTGGGTCAGGCCGCGCGCCCGGCGGTCCCACTTCACCCGCACGCCGCCGCCGGCGGGCGTGGCGGCCGCGGCGGTGCCGGGCTCGACCTTCGGGGCTTCCTTGTCGTCGCCGCCGCAGGCGGTCGTCAGCAGAAGCGCCGCCAGGGCGCCGTGTGCGATTCGCTTCATGGTCCCATGCGTCCGGGGTCCGCCCCGCCCGTGGTGGGCGGAGCGGACGCCGGAAGGGCACGAACCGGGCCGGCGCTACGGGCGCGCCGTCTCTGGAGCGGGCGCGGGCGGAGTGGCGGACGTGACGACGCTGTCCCGCGCCGCCGGGGGCGGGGGCGCGATCACCCGCCCGGCCCCCCGCGCCACCATGTCCACGATCACGCCCCGCGCGCCCACGGAGTCCAGGCTGATGGGCGGCAGCGCCTCGCGCGCGGTGGACGTGCCGCGCGTCGCCCCACGCGTCTCGCGGAAGCGCACCGTGGTGCCCACCGGCAGGCGCGAGGCCAGGAAGAGCACGTCCCAGTTGGTCAGCCGCACGCACCCGGACGAGGTGGCGTAGCCGATCGTCTCCGGCGACTTGGTCCCGTGGATGCCGTAATGCGGCAGGGAGAGGGAGACCCAGACCTTTCCGACGGACGAGTTCGGCCCCGGCGGGATGCGGGCGTTCGGGCGGTCGTCGGGGACGTTGGCCAGGCGCGCCGGCTGGTAGAGCCACCACGGGTCGCGCGTCACCCCCGTGATGCGGAAGTCGCCGTCCGGCGACGGGTCGAACGTGGAGCCCAGCGTGGTGGGGAAGTGGTAGAGGATGCGGCCGCCCGCGTCCCGCGCGTGCACGTAGCTCCCGCTGCCCGAGACCACGACCTCACGCACCGTCGCCGCCGCGCGCGCGTTCGCCGCGCGGATGGCCGGGACGACCAGCCGGTCGCCCGCCTTCAGCGCGTTCAGCGTCCGCCCCGGGTTCAGGCGGGCGAGCAGGTCGCCGGAGGCGTGGAACGACTCCGTCAGCTTCTCCGCGAGCGAGCGGTAGCAGGAGCAGCGCAGCTTCGCGTGCTGGTAGACGTCCGCCGGGATCTGGATGAACGGCCCGGCCACGTCCGCCGCGCTCAGCACGTGCGTGCGGACGCCCTCGCTCCCGGCCAGCGCGACCAGGCGGGCGTACGTGGCGCTGTCCACCTGGCCCGTCGCCGGCAGCCCCTCGCGCGACTGCAGCCAGTAGACCGCCGTCTCCGTGTTCCGCCCCCAGCGCCCGTCGATCATCCCCGGCGAGAAGAACGCGCGGTCCAGCATCGCCTGGATGCGCAGGACGGAGGGGCCCGCGTGGCCGCGCCGCACCGGCAGGTGGATCGCGGGCTGCGCCATGCGCGCGGGGGTGATCTCCTCCCAGCGCTCCGGCCCTGTCCGCGTCGCGGAGTCGGCCTCCTCCGACGGAACGGGACGGAGCCGCGCCGCCATCATCGCGGCGGCGGACGCGGTGCGGCGGGGCTTCTCCGAGGAGCCGTCGACGGGACGGGAACCGCGCTTCACCGCGGTGAAGCTGCCGACGGCCAGCAGCGCGAGCAGCGCCACCAGAGCGCGGAGGCGAAGGTGCTTCATGGAGGGAGCTGCGACGCGGGACGGGAGGTTCGGCGGGGACGGCGGGCGAAGCGCTCGCGGGACGTACGGATACACGTGCGGGCGCGCGGACGCAAGGGCGACGCGGAAGGACGCCCTCCGGTTGTGTTCACTTTCGGCGTAACGGGGTCGCGGGGTCCACTTTCGCGAGAATCTCTTCTACCGTCCACACGTGCTTCGCGACCCCGGCCGCCATCGCGGGGGTGGTCCGCATCCCGCCCCGTGCTTTCGTGAGCTTCTGGTGGGGACGGCAGAAGTTGTAGTGCATGAAATAGAGGCTGACGGCCTGAGCGTGGTTCTGGGCCTTCTTGCTGAACCCGTCCATGAGGCGGGTGAAGTGGCGGCTCTCCATCCGCTTGGACCGGTCAGACCGCCCAACGTAGGACGTTGAGACGTTCTCGAACGCAGGGTTCCCCATGATTGGCGTCTTGGGTTCATGGGTAGAGACCGGGCGGCTATGGCGACGCGAAGCGTCCCCGTCACCAGCCGGCTCGCCGTACGTTTTCACGATCTGCGCGAAGTCCACTCCGTTCCACCCAAACGCCCCTTCCGCCGCCGCGTGATACCACCCCAAACCGTCCGTCGTCAGCTGCACGCGGCAGGCGAGCCGTTCCGCCACGTCGGCCATGAACGCTTTGGTGTTCGCGCTGTTCCGCGTGCCCACAAGCCAAGACACCATCAGCTTGGAATCACTATCCAGAGCGGTGTACGTCCAGGTGTCCCGCTGACTGTCCTTCGTCGCCTTTTGATGCTTCGCCCGAACGAACGCCCAAATCGCATCGGCCTCAATCTGTTGGCAGGCGAGGTTCCGTAGGACGCGGTCCTGATACACTGAGCAGAATTCGCCCGTTTCAACCAAGAGCTTAAGCACAGTCGCCTTAGCCGCTCCCGCGAGACGGACAGTCGAGCGGATAGAATTGCCTTCGATGAGCGTGTGAAGGATCTCGGCACGGCGGGCGATAGAGAGCTTGTTCATAATCTCATTTTAGTCAAATGCTCAAGCATATCCGAGCACCTTGCAGAAAATCGACGGGTGAGTATCTTGGTTCCTATGAGCGACGAGACGCAAGGGTTCTTAACCCCCGGACAGTACCTCCAAGCGCTACTCGGCGAGCGCGGGTGGACGCAGGAGGTACTTGCAACGGTTCTAGAGGTCAGCCCGTCCCACGTGGGCCGCCTCGCTCAGGACCGGCAACCCATTGATGCCGAGAGAGCGTTAGCCCTTTCGGAGGTGTTTCACGTCCCAGCGGAGAAGTTCCTAGAGATCCAGCGTAAGTACGATTTAGCCCAGGCCCGCATTCGTTCGCGTCCAGATCCCAAGCGAGCTGTGCGGGCGCAGCTCTACGCCGACTTGCCGTTGAAGGAGATGATCCGTCGGGGCTGGCTCCACACTGAGGACGTGCTTGACCCTAAGCGGGTAGAAGACGCGTTAGCCGGGTTCTTCGGCGTGGCGGCAGCGGACGATATCCCCATTCTCCCTCACGCTACAAAGAAGACGGCGGTGAGCGAACCGATTACGCCCGCCCAGTTAGCGTGGCTGCATCGGGTCCGGCAGATAGCCGAGAGCATGGTGGTGCCGGCCTACTCCACCACGAAGATGAAGGCAGCAATCGCGGAGCTAAAGTCCCTACTTGCATCGCCCGATGAAGCGCGTAACGTGCCGCGCATCCTCGCCGAGGCGGGGGTGAGGTTTGTGGTAGTCGAGACGCTCACCTCCGCGAAGATCGACGGGGTGTGCTTCTGGTTGAACGATTACTCGCCAGTCATCGGCATGACTATCCGGTTCGACCGGATAGACAACTTCTGGTTTGTGCTGCGCCACGAGTGCGAGCATGTATTGCGTGGGGATGGGCGGGAAGTCATCGCGTTCGACGCTGAGTTGGAGGGAGAGCGGGCGGGGACGGGTGCCGCAATCGCGGAACAAGAGCGGGTCGCGAATGAGGCTGCCGCCGACTTCTGCGTGCCGGCGAAGACGTTGAAGCAGTTTATCGCGCGAAAAGCTCCTATATTCACGGAGCGGGACATTCTCGGCTTCTCGCGAGTCGTGAAGGTTCACCCCGGCTTAGTGGCGGGGCAGCTCCAACACGCTACGCAGCGGTATGACAGATTCCGTGGACACCTGGCAAAGATCAGGTCGATTGTGCTGCCGAGCGCAATGCACGACGGATGGGGGGATGTGGCTCCGGTGGTGAACACTTAGCGCAGAGGTTGGGAAGATGGCGAGAAGTCAGGAGATGCAGCGGGTTATTCGCGCCTACAAGGACGCGACCGGCATCAAGTCGGTTGATATGAAGGTGCTTTCAGCTTGGGCGGTGGACAACCTGAATTGGCCGGTGCCCAAGCCGGTGGATCCGATGGACCGGCTTGCGAAGCAGTTTGCCGCGGCGGCTCGGCAGGAAACCCGGACTGATCGGGAAACGGGTGAGCCTTACCGGGTCCACCACATGTACGTGGTGAAGGAGGGAGAGGCGCAGTTTCACCTGTGGATCGACATTGACGAAGCGCCGCGGGAGCCGATGCAAGCGTCCCTCACAATGCGTCGGGAGCAGGTTGTGGGTGACATCACGCAGCTCACCTTCGATGCCGAGCACTGGAACCGGGCCAACCCCGATCAGGAGCCGATTCAGATCGAGGCCGATTTCGGTCTTGACGTTGAGATTCGCCGGAACACTCCGGTGAGCCTCTAGGCTTCCGCCTTCCTCCAGCGGGAGAGAGCGGCCACCTGTGCGATCTCCTCTCGCTGGGAGGGCGTGAGCTTCTTCGCCCGCGCTGTCCCACCCTTCTTCCCGCCTTTTGCCCCGCGCGCTGCCGCCTCGGGGTTCTTCTCTTCGCGCTCCCCGGGTGGGAACGTCTTCGGCGCCTCCCCAGTCGCTTCCAGCATCACCCGGAAGGCCGTCTCGGCAACGTCCAGGCGCAGCTTGGTCGGTTCCTTAGCCATGCGACCAACGTAGCATCCTGGCGCGCCAGCGTCACGGTTTGTCACGGAGGAAACAGACCACCACCCGCCTCCGCCGCGCTTCCCGAAGGTGGGGAGCGATGTTAGCTTGCTCGGAATGCGGCCGTTCCGACGCGCGTTCCCCGGCGTCGGACGCCGCCACGGAGGGCTGGCAGAACGGCTAATGCACCGGTCTTGAAAACCGGCGTCCGCAAGGACTTCAGGGTTCGAATCCCTGGCCCTCCGCCTGGGGCTCCATCCCGAGGCCCCGTCGCACCCGCGGCGGGGCCTCGCCGCGTTCGGTGGGTGGCCCCCGGATTGCGTCTGCCCGATACTGGACCACTCTGGCCGCCCCGTACATCGGGACCCCCCGAGCGTTCGCCCCGCCGGCCCCTTTCGGCTGGCGGGTCCCATCCATACGTTCCCGACCCCCGCGCCCCCACGCGCGCGGTCCGAAGAACGCGTATACCCCTCCGCAGCCGCAGGAGCGATCCGTGGAGCCTGTCGACAATCCCGACGTCACCCCGCCCGCCCCGGACGGAACGGGCGACGGACGGCGCGCCCCGCGCCGCCGCGACGCCTCTCCCCCGCCCGCCGAAGCGCCGCCGCCCCGCGCGGTGCGCCGCGGACGGCAGGGAGCGGCC
>JASLAX010000025.1 GCA_030146875.1 Longimicrobiaceae bacterium | reverse complement strand
GTCAGCCGAGTGGTGCTACTCGGCCGACGGGCGTACGGCTCCTCGGGGCCGTACGCCCACGGCTTCCCCGCGGGGCGATCTCCCCCGCCCCGCCGCAGTTCCTTGGGTGCCGGCATCCGCCGGTCCCGCCACGCCCCCCATGGAGTACACCATGACCGAGCTCAGCAACACCGAGATGGCGCAGATCGACGGCGGCATCATCTGGATCCCCGTCGTCGTCGTCGTGCTCCTGGTCTCTCAGTGCTCGGCCGAGTAGCACCACGCGGCTGACGGGCGTACGGCTCCCTCGAGCCGTACGCCCAGCTCGCGCCGGCAGGACCGATCTTTCCAGGCCCTGCCGTGCCCACCGGGCACCGGCGTCCGCCGGGCCCACGAACACCACCCCCTTGGAGGACACCATGACCGAGCTCACCAGCACCGAGATGGCCCAGATCGACGGCGGCATCATCTGGATCCCGATCGTCGTCGCCATCGCCGTCATCGCCTCGTCCTGCTGATCCGGAGCGGGCGCGCGCCGGGCGCCGCTCCCGCATCGGGGCCCCCACCCCGCGGGACGGAGCACGTCGGCACCTGACTGCGGCATCGGCACGCGCTCGCGCGGGGCCGCCCTCCACTGTGGGGGCGGCCCCGCGTCGTTCACGCGGATGGCGCGCGGCCGAGGAGATGTGAAGGGATCGACCCGACCGGCTGGTGGGGCGCGGCGGGCCCGGTGTGCGCGGGAGACTACCGTACCGCTTCCGCTACCCGGCCGATCCGGCGCAACGCCGGCGACGCCGCACCCGCTCATCCCGGAGCGCCAACGATGGAGCACCTCGCCGAGCTGACCGCCGAGGAGATGACCGCCGTGGACGGCGGCCTCTTCTTCACCCCGCTGGTCCCCGTGCTGGTGGTGGCCGCCATCGTGTACGTGATCGCGACCTGAGCCAGGCTGGTCCCGCGCGCAGGAAAGAGGGGCGTTCCCGGCCGGGAACGCCCCTCTTCCGGTCTGCCTGGGGAGTATCAGGCGACAAAGCTGGCCCCATCGCTAAGCACGAACCCAAACGGTGCCTGCCGCGATCCTGCGCCCCACCGCGAGCCCACGCGTTTTCGCCTGAACGGCCTCCGTGCAGCGTTCCTCGACGAGGTCGGGAACGCTAGCAGACGTCGCTCTCGCTCCAGATACAGGGTTCGCAGCTCAGGCGCGACTCGATCTTCATCATGAATGCGGGGCCGTACGCGCCCGGGCCTTCGGCGCCGAGGCGCACCGCGCCACCATCGACGGGGTTGATGTCGAACGTCTCCACCGTGAGTCCGTTGAGGTCCAGTCTGATGTGCTCCATGCCGCTATCTCCTGCGGAGGGGTGGAACCCGGATGCGGGGGACCACGCGCCGGCGAGCCGCTCCCCAGGTTCCGGATCGCGGGCAGCGGAAAGGTTCCGCTGTGCCCTTTCACAGATTACGTCTCCAACCAAGCGGGCGCAATAGTGTTCAGGCGCAATGGTGTCGCACCTCCTACCACCGCCTCGTCGCTCTACCGGATCCCCGGCCACACCGCCTCCTGTGCACTTCCGAACGCCGCCGTCCACGCCCTGCCCTGAGTTGCGGGACGTACCGAGGAACGCCGTGTTTCGGCCCTGTCGGTCCACCCGTGCACCTCCCGTCCAGAGGGGGGGACGGAGGGCCCGGACGGGGGCCCACCACCCGGGAGCGGACCTTCGCTGGATCCCGAATAGATCCTTTTTGGACATGGTAAAGCGGACGGAGCCGGGTATCTTCCTGGCACGACCGGCGGGAACCCTCCCGCCGGACCTGCCTGGAACTCCCCTCCCGGAAGGTACCTCATGATCGGTTCGAGCAATTCCGCCGTCGTGGAGCTGACCGCCTCCGAGCTGCTGGACGTGAGCGGCGGCGGTGGCTGTGCCCTGGTGGTCGGCGGCATCATCCTGGGCTACATCGTAGCCGAGGCCATCGTCTACTACATCTCGCGCTGAGCCAGCCCGGCCCACGCGCACGAGGGGCGTCCCGCCTTGCGGCGAGACGCCCCTCTCCCGTTTCCCTGCTTCAGACGGCGGAGGTCAGGCGAACAGGTCGTCCCCCATCGCGAAGCCCTTGCCGCCCTTCCCCTTGGGCCGCTCCTGGCGCGCGCGGCCGTAGGCGCCGCCCTCCGCGCGCGAGATGCGGCGGTGCGCGGCCAGCCCCTCCAGCAGCAGCTCCGCCGCGGCGACGGTTGCCAGGGCGTCGTCCGCGTCCAGCCACCCCACCCCGTCCAGCGCCTCCGTAAGGCCCGGCACGGCGGAGAGCCCCTGCCAGCACGCATCGGCCGAGGCGCCCTCGGAGACCTGCAGCACGCCGCCGCGGTCGAAGTGCTCCACCACGTCCGTCAGGTCGTCCGCGTCCCAGATGCGGTCGAACACCGCGCGGGCGGCGGCGGCGATCAGGTCGCGCGCGATGGTCTCGGCGCCCTGCAGCTCGCCCTCGTACTCCAGCTCCATCTTGCCGGTGATGGCGGGAAGCGCCGCATACACGTCGGCCACGCGGGGAACGATGCGGTCCTCGCCGGCGGCCAGCGCGCGGCGCTCGGCGTTGGAGACGGCGGTCTCCAGCACGGAGATGGGCATTCGCTGCGACACGCCGCTCCGCCGGTCGATGCGCTTGTCCTCGCGCGCCAGGAAGGCCACGCGCTCCACCATCTCGGCCAGGAACGGGGGCACCTCCACCGGCATCCGGTCGCGGTGCAGCCACGCCTCCTGCCGCGTGATCTCCATCCCCTCCTCGGTCGTGCGGGGGTAGTGCGTCAGGATCTCGGCGCCGATGCGGTCCTTGAGCGGGGTGATGATCTTGCCGCGCGCCGTGTAGTCCTCCGGGTTGGCCGAGAACACCATCATCACGTCCAGCGGCAGGCGCACGGGGAACCCCTTGATCTGCACGTCCCCTTCCTGCAGCACGTTGAACAGCCCCACCTGCACCTTGCCGGACAGGTCGGGAAGCTCGTTCAGCGCGAAGATGCCGCGGTTGGCGCGCGGGAGCAGGCCGAAGCTGATGGAGAGCTCGTCCGAGAGCAGGTGCCCGCCCCGCGCCGCGCGGATGGGGTCCATGTCGCCGATCAGGTCCGCCACCGTCACGTCCGGCGTGGCCAGCTTCTCCACGTAGCGCCGCTCGCGCTCGATCCACTCCACCGGCGCGTCGTCCCCCGCCTCGTCCAGCAGCTTGCGCCCGTAGCGTGAGATGGGGGCGAACGGGTCGTCGTTGGTCTCGGAGCCGGCCAGCACGGGGATCTCGTCGTCCAGCAGCCCGGTGAGCTGGCGCAGGATGCGGCTCTTGGCCTGGCCGCGCAGCCCCAGGAGGATGAAGTTGTGCCGGGCCAGGACGGCGTTGGCCAGGCCCGGGACCACGGAGTCCTCGTAGCCCACGATCCCGGGGAAGAGCGTGCGCCCCTCGCGCAGGATGCGGATCAGGTTCTCGCGCATCTCGGTCTTCACCGGGCGCGTGACGTGGCCGGATGCCTTCAGGGCGCCGACGGTGGCGGGGCGCTGCGTCATGGTCAGGGCTCGCTCGGGGCTCGGCGGGGAAGCTCGATCGCCACCCCGTCCGGGTGGCGGCGCATGCGCGGCAGGATCGCGGGCACGGGCCGGTCGCGCAGCGCCACCCGCAGGTCGTGGACCGAAGCGAAGCCGGAGAGGTCCTCCAGCGTGCGCACCGTGGGCGGCAGCAGGCGCAGTCCGCCGTCGCGGAAGCGCTCCACCGCCCGCGCCGGCGGCATCCAGGCGAAGTCGACCAGCTCCGCCTGGTGGGGGGCGCAGACGGCGTCCGCCGGCACCTGCGCCAGGAAGAAGCGCGTATCGTAGCGGCGCGGCTCGGGGTCCGGCGTGATCCAGTGGGCCACGTACACCAGCCCCGCCCCGTCCAACCGCGCGCCGATCTCCTCCACGACCCGCGCCAGCGTCGTCTCCCCAGCCAGCAGCGCGCGCCGCGCCTCGGCCACGACGTCGGCCGGCGGGGCCGGGAAGGCCAGGAGGATGCCCGTCTCCTCCAGCGCCTCGCGGATGGACGCGGCCACGTAGCCCAGCGCCTCCCCCGCGTCGGCCAGCCCCATCCGCGCCGCCCACTCCGCCGCGGAGGGGCCGGAGAGGGCGCCCGCGAGGGCAGGGTCGCGGTCCTCCGCGTCCACCGTGCCGCCGGGGAAGACCCATGCGTCCGCCGCGAAGCCGCTGCGCCGGTGGCGGCGCAGGAGCAGCACCTCGGGACCTCCCTCCGTTTCGCGGAGGAGGACGACGGTGGCGGCGGGGCGGGGCGGGACCGGGGTCCACCCGCTCCCCTCGACCCGCTCGGCGAAGCCGGGGGGCAGGGCGTCCTGGGGGATCAGGAAGACGCCCGGGTCCTCCGTGGCACGGCGGGCGGCCGAGGCGGCGGTGGGGCTGGGCGGGGGATCGTGCGGCACGGCGGCGCTCCGGTGGGGGTCCGGAGGAAGGATAGAGGCGCGCCGCCGCCGCGCGAAAGGGCAGGCCCGGGGGTACGGGGGCTCAGGGGCCCCCGCACCCTCCGGCGGCGGAGGGGAGCGGGTCCGTCTCCCCGCGGTACGCGCGCACCTCCACGCGCCGGTTGCGGGCCCACGCGGCCAGCCCGTCGCGGGGGTCGGCCGGGTGCTCCTCGCCGAACGTGGTGGCGCGGATCCGCGCAGCGGGGAAGCCCCCGCGCACCAGCTCGCGCACGACCGTTCCGGCCCGGCGCAGCCCCAGCCGCACGTTGGCGCCCGCAGGCCCGTTCCGATCGGCGTGCCCCGCCACGCACAGGCGCACCCCGGGCTGCGTCAGCACCTCACCCAGCCACGCCCGCAGCGGCCCGCGCTGATCCGTCCGCAGGTCGGCGCGGCCCACGCCGAAGTAGGCGTGAAACGGCGCCAGCACCTCCACCCGCGCGGTGGGGGGCGCCATGCGGATCTCGCGCGGCACCACCGGCACTGCCACGTCGCGCCGCGCCTCCTCGCCCCCCCGCAGGCGGAGCGGCAGCGAGACCCCGCGCGCGCCGGGGACGGTGGAGGTCGACGCCTCCAGCACGTACTCGCCCGGCAGCGCGTTGGCGAAGCGAGCCTCGCCAGCGGCGTCGGTCCGCATGCCGCGCGGGGTGCCCGCGGCCGGCCGCAGGCGGAGCACCAGGTCGGCCGCGGGGGCCTCGCCCGGGTCGCGCACGCCGTCACGGTCCGCGTCCAGGTACGCCGTCACGGAGAGGCCGGCGTAGCGGGCCAGCGGAACGTCCACCATCCCGCGGGCACGGTACTCCGCGCCCTGCGACAGGAACATCTCCAGCGGGACGGAAGAGGTCTCCACCGTCAACGTGCGCTCTGCCGAGCCCTCGTCGGCGAAGGAGAAGCGTCCGGCGCTGTCGCTCACCGTCCGGCGGTACCGGCCCAGCGCCAGGGCCACGCCCGCCACCCCCGGCTCTCCCGCGTCGCGCACGCCGTCGGCGTCGCGGTCCTCGAACGCCACGCCGCGAACCACCGGCGCGCGCTGCAGGGGGAGCGGCACGTGCACCCGCCGCCGGACCCCCAGCGAGGCCAGCCAGGGGCCGCGGTCGCGCCACCCCTGGTACTCCGTGCCCGCGACCACGTCGGTGGCGCGCCCCACCGCCACCACGGCGGTGACGCTCCCGTGGCGCGACGCCCCCATCCAGCTCCCGGCCCGGGATCCGACCCCCGCGAGCGCCTGGAGCTGCACCGGGCCGCGCTCCAGGTCGGCGCCGGCGTTCACCGACAGGTGCTCGCGCTCGTACTCGTTGGCGCCGAACGACACGCCCACCCGCGCGCTCTGCCGGCCGTGGCGGACCGCGGCGGAGCCGCGCACCTCGCGGTACGGAGCCGGGTCGCCCCCGCGCTCCCGGCGGCCCGCCTCGGCGGTCGCGTCCAGGCGCAGCGGGCCCAGCACCCCGCCCGCGTCCACGAACGCCGTGCGGCGGTGCAGGTCCGCGGACGGGCCCAGCAGGCCGCGGTACTCGTGCACCCGCCCGCCGACCCCCAGCCACCTCGCACGGCCCCACCCCAGGCGGGCGCCCGCGCTTCGGGTGCGAGCGTCCCCCACCCCGGGGTACGACGACTCCGTCGCGCTCCCCCAGGCCGACGCGCGCCAGGGCCCGCGCCGGGTGGAGCCGGAGAGCGCAGCCTCCGAGGGCCCGCTCCCCCCCCAGCGGGGGCTGAAAGGCACCCGGCGCACCCGCGCGTCCAGCGACGAGCCGTCCCCGGCGTACCCGTACGTCACCTCCAGCGCCCCTCCCCGGCGGCGGCGGTCCCTGCCGGCATCCAGCGACATCGCCCCCGCCTCGGCCGACCAGCGGTGGCGGCCGGAGCGGCCCGAGCCCCCCACCGTGGCGGCGCGCACCCGCTCCTCCCCGGCGACGACCAGGGCCCCCTGCGACTGGGCCGACGCCGCGACCCACCACTCGGCGGCCCCCGCCGGGAACGCCGCGCGGGCATAGGCGCGGTGCCCCGTCCGCCCCGACTCGGGCCGGGGACCGGCGGCGAACGCCTCCACCTTCACGGGCCCGACCCCCGCCCGCACGGACGCGCCGCGGCCCCACAGGCTTCGGCCGGTCAGCCCCGTGGACAGCACCGACACGTCGCCCGCCTCCGCCAGCAGATCTCCGCGGTACACCCCCAGGAAGAGCCGCGGGGCCGCGACGGCGCGGTGGAAGGCGAAGGGCAGGTAGCCGTACTCGCCGTCGCGCCGGAAGGCGAAGCGCACGCGCGTGTCGGGGGACACGAAGCCGCCGCCCTCCACCGCCAGGGTCAGCGGCGCGTCGCCACCCGGGGTGCGGTCGGCGCTGGACCCCACGAAGACGGTCGCCGGGACCTGCACCAGGGCGCCGTAGGGGCCGGGGTCTCGCACCGCGCGGGCGCGGCCGCGGGCCTGCACGGCCGTGCCCGTCCCCTCCACCGTGAGGCGCAGGCCCGAGACGTCCCCCTCTCGCACGTCGTCCGACGCCAGGAGGCGCAGGGTGCCCCGCCGCCTCTCCCCCGCGGCCAGCACCATGCGGGCGTGGGCCCCCGTCCAGCCCCGCTCCGCCACCAGGCGCAGGGAGACGGTGTCGGGCGCGTTCCCCAGGTTCGCGACGGTGAAGCCGACCGGGCCGGCCCCTCCGCGCGGTACCGCGGCGGCCCCGCTGTCCAGCGCGGCGGTGAGCCCGCGGACCCTGGGCACCTCACCGACTAGCGACACCTGCCGTACGGCGCCGTCCGCGTACCGCAGCTCCACGGCGGCCAGGTGCACGGGGCCGGGCGCGCGCCCGCCGGCCAGCGACAGGGTCACGGGAAAGCGCACCTCGCCCGCCCCGCCGGAGCGGGCGCTCCCCCGGGTGGCGGAGAACAGGCGCACGCCGGCGGCGGGCTCCAGGCGGTAGCGCACCGGGCCGGGGGCACCGGCCGGAGCCGACACGGGCACCGTGGACACCTGTCCGGGGCGCACCTCGGGGCCCCCCTGCGCCGCCAGGGGCGCCGCGGCCACCGTGCAGAGCAGGGAGAGGATGGAGCGGTTCATGGCAGCGGATCCGGGCCGGATGTGAAGACGAGGCGGTACGAGTAGGTCCCGGGCGCGTGCCGGGAGAGGAGGAGAGGGACGTCGATCTCGAGGCGCAGGGTTTCACCGGCGGGGAGCACGGCGAGGAGCACGGCTCCCGTGCCGACCGGGACTCCGTCCCCCGAGCCGGTCCGGACGGTGAGCGGCAGGTCCTGGAGCGCTTCCGGGAACTCCACCCGCACGCACACCCGGACCCTCTCGGACTGCTCGTTCCGCAGCGTGATCCCCGTGACCGCCACCTCGCCGGACGAAGGCCACCGCGTCAGGCTTACGTAGGTGGCGCCCGCGGACGACTCCACCCCCAGCCGCTCCAGCGACCGGCGCGGACCCCCCGGGTCGCGCCGGCCGCCCCCGCGTTCGCCCTCGCGGCCGCCCCTCCCGCCTCCGTCCCCGCCCCTGCCGCCCGGAACCTCTCCACCGCCCGGTCCTCCGCTCTCCCCGCCGCCCTCACCCGCTCCACCACCCGTTCCTCCGCTCTCCCCGCCCCCGCCACCCTCCACGGCGCAGGGGTCCGCGCCCGCCTGGGCGGCGAGTGGCGAGCCGGCGAGCAGCAGCGCCGCGAGCGGCAGGGCGGTCCACCGGCCGAGGCCCCTCACGGACCCACCTCCAGCACCGCCTCGCCGCCGGCCAGGTACGCACCTTCGAAGTCCAGCACCGGCACCACGGCATACCGGCCCGGGGGCAGGCGCCCGGGGAGCACGCGCGAGATTCGGCGGGCCCCACCGGGGAGCACGTTGAACGGGGCCAGATCGGCCCGGGCCGCCACCGTTCCGTCGGCGCGGCGCACCTCCACGCTCCCGCGCACCCGCACGGGGCGCACGCTGCGGTTGCGGAACGCCGTCTCCACCCGCACGCCGTCTGGCATCGCGCGGGCGGCCACCGCCACGACCTCCCCCGCGCGCGGGGACGAGAGGGGCGCAGACACCACCTTCACGGCCACGCGCCGGACCACCCGCACCCTTCCCGTCGCCTCCGGGAGCATCTCCACGTAGACCACGGACCAGCATGCGCTCGCGGCGCCCTCCACCCGCACCCGCACCTCCGTAACCCCTCCGTGGTCCACGACCGCGGAAGCGGGCGAGACCCTGATCCGGCCGCCGCATCCATGAGGGGAGGTGGAGCCGGGGGGGAGGAGGGCCGTACGGCCCTCCTCCGTCTCCTCGTAGTCGCCCGTGTACACGCGCAGGGCAGTCGCGCGGGGCGACGTGCTCGTGACGCGCAGCGTCGCGTGCCCGGTCGAGTCCGAGGCGAGGAGCACCGTCGCGGGGCTCACCGAGAGCTGTCCCGCGGCGGCTCCGGGCCGGACCCCTCCCGCCGCGAGCGCGATTCCAGCCACCCACACCGGAAGGAGCCGGCCCGGGCCCATCAGGCCTCCACCACGGTGTAGACCAGCGTGTAGACGTAGGCCCCCGGAGTGTCCGCGAGGCCCATGGAGACCGAGTAGGTCATGCTGGAAGTGTTCTCACCCGCGTTGAAGCTCGCCACCAGCGCGTCAGCCTCGGTCAACTCGGCCCCGTCGCCGCAGCCGCCGGGAGCCTCGGCGCTCCACCGGACGTCCGCGGCGGCCTTGGCCGTGCCCTCGGGGCCCTCGGCCACCTCGGCGCGCACCAGGAGGGTGTAGTCCACGTTGCCGCTGTGGGCGATCGCCTGGGTGCGCACCGCGCACCCGGCCGAGAACTCCGCCGCGGAGGCCGTGATCGCCAGCGGCGCACCCGCGTCGATGGTGAGGACGGTGGGGATCGTCAGGATGATCGTGAGCTCGTCCTCGGCTTCGACCGCCTGAGCCGCCGCGTCGGAGAGGGGGAGGAGGAGGGAGGAAGCCGCCAGGAGGGCAGCCTTGAGGGAGAGGGACCGAACCGTCATTTCTCTAACCGTCCACCGAAGGGTTCGACCCGCCCGCTGTGGGCGGGTTCGTGTCGCACCGAGCCTGTCCCGACCGTCCGGGCCGACTCGGCAATCGGGGAAACGGATGGGGGCACCGGCCAGGCCTCCGCGGCCTGCCGTAGCGACGGTAGTACATGCCTGAACGACATACCCTTCGCGCCGTGCCGGCAGACCCGCCGCAGGAGGCCGAATCCCGCGGAAATCCTTTGGGACGCGGCACTTCCGGTGCCCCATGGGGGTATAGGGCGCGTGGCAAGGAAAGTGCTTTGACGTGGGCCCAGCACCCGGCCGCGACCGCGGCCCCGGGAACCCCGATCGAGAAGGAAATCCATGAGCGACAAGCAGATGCTCCCCGTGCTCCCCCTACGGGAGACCGTGGTCTTCCCGGGGACGGCCGTGCCGATCTCCGCGGGACGGCCGGGGACGCTACAGGCCATCGAGGCGGCGCTCGCCGGCGACCGCCGCATGTTCGCGGTCGCGCAGAAGGAGAACCGCGACGAGGTGGAGCAGGACAACCTGTACACCGTGGGCACCATCGTCCGCATCGCGCAGGTGCAGCGCGGCGCCGGGGGCGTGCAGCTCCTCATCCACGGCGAGGGCCGTGCGCTGGCGCTGCAGTACGCGGGCGACGGGCAGGGGCTGTCGGCCCACGTGCGCGAGATGACCGACCTGGCGCCCGTGAACGCCGAGGACCCCGCGTTCCTGGCGCTGTACCGCGAGCTGCGCGAGCGCGCCGCCGAGCTGGGCCGCCGCCGCGGCATCCCCGCGGAGATGGTGCAGCAGTTCATGAACGGCGTGACCGACCCCGGCGCCTTCGCCGACCTGGTGGCGTTCTACGTGGAGATGGGGACCGAGGCCAAGCAGAAGCTGCTCGAGGTCCTGTCCGTGGAGGAGCGCCTGCGCTCCCTGCTGCTGATCGTGCAACGCCAGCTCGCGCTGATCGAGGCGCAGGAGGAGATCCAGCAGCAGGTGCAGGAGGAGCTGGGCGAGCGGCAGCGCGAGATGCTGCTGCGCGAGCAGATGAAGGCCATCCAGCGCGAGCTGGGCGAGGAGGACGAGGGCCGCGAGGTGGAGGAGCTGCGCGAGAAGATCGAGGCGCTGGAGCTTCCCGAGCCCGTCCGCGAGGAGGTGGACCGCGAGCTGGGCCGCCTGGAGCGCAGCAACCCGCAGAGCGCCGAGTACCAGGTCATCCGCACGTACCTGGAGTGGATGACGGACCTGCCGTGGAACGTGCGCACCGAGGATTCCCTGGACCTGGTGGCCGCCGAGGAGATCCTGAACGAGGACCACTACGGGCTCGAGGACGTGAAGGACCGCGTGCTGGAGTTCCTGGCCGTGCGCCAGCTCTCCGCCCGCCGGGCCGAGGCCGAGGTGAAGGAGGAGGCCGCCGCCGAGGCGGAGGCGCTGGAGGGGACCGAGGCCGAGGCGAGCGCCGAGGCGCTGGAGAAGGAGATCCGCGAGGCGAAGGCGAAGGCCACCGCCAAGGGGCCCATCCTGCTCTTCGCGGGCCCTCCGGGGGTGGGCAAGACGTCCATCGCCAAGTCCATCGCCCGCGCGCTGGGCCGCAAGTACGTGCGCATCGCCCTGGGCGGCGTGCGTGACGAGGCCGACATCCGCGGCCACCGCCGGACGTACGTGGGCGCCATGCCGGGGCGCATCGTCCAGGCGCTCAAGCAGGCCAAGACGCGCAACCCGGTCATCCTGCTGGACGAGGTGGACAAGCTGGGGGTGAGCTACCAGGGCGACCCGTCGTCGGCGCTGCTGGAGGTGCTGGACCCGGCGCAGAACCACGAGTTCACCGACCACTACCTGGGCGTGCCGTTCGACCTGAGCGAGGTGCTGTTCATCGCGACGGCCAACTACACGGAGAACATCCCGGCGCCGCTGTACGACCGCATGGAAGCCGTGGAGTTCCGCGGGTACACCGAGCTGGAAAAGAAGAACATCGCCCAGCGCTACCTGGTTCCGCGCCAGATGGAGCATTCGGGGCTGGAAGAGGGCGAGCTGGAGCTGACCGAGGCGGCGCTGGAGCGGCTGATCACCGAGTACACGCGCGAGGCCGGCGTTCGCCAGTTGGAGCGCGAGGTCGGCAAGGTGGCGCGCAAGGCGGCGCGCCGCATCGCCACGGGCGGCACCACGCGCGTGGTGGTGGAGCGCGACGACGTGAACGAGTTCCTGGGCCGCACCCGGGTCCATCCCGAGCGCGCGGGCACGGAAGACGTGCTGGGCGTGGCGACGGGGATGTACTACAC
>JASLAX010000210.1 GCA_030146875.1 Longimicrobiaceae bacterium | reverse complement strand
CTCGAGCGACCCGACGAGCCACTCCTCGTACCCGCGGTCCCACGCCGGGTAGAAGACCGATCGGTGGCTCAGAAACTCGCGCACGGTCAGCCAGCCGTAGCCGGTCTCCGTTCCCTCGGGTACGTAGCCGATGTGCGCGCGCGCCTGTGCCCCCTGGCGCGCGGGGTCGATCCCGACGACGCGCGCCTCCCCCGCGTCCGCCCGCACCAGCCCCAGCAGGACGGCGAGCGCCGTGCTCTTCCCCGCGCCGTTGGGGCCCGCCAGCACGTAGACGGCGCCGGCCGGGACCTGCAGGTCCAGTCCGTCCAGCGCCTGCACGAGGGGGCGGCCGGCGGGGGCGAACCGCCGCGCCAGGCCGCGGGTCTCCAGCGCAAGGTCCTTCCGGTCCAGCTCGACGGGCAGCTCGGGAGCGCTCATGGCGTGCTTGGGAGGGGGGAGGAAATGTCCGCGCCGACGGCGCGGAGGATGGCTTCGACCAGCTCGTCCGGCTCGATGCCGTACCGTCGGGCATCGCGCAGCGCCCGCTCCGCGACCTCGGCGGCCAGGGCGGCGCGCCCGGAGTCAGCGGCGGCGTGGGCCACGAAGGTCCCCTGGCCGCGGCGGGAGTAGGCCACCCCCGCCCGCTCCAGCTCGCGGTACGCCTGCTGTACGGTGTTGGGGTTCACCCGCAGCTCGGCGGAGAGGGCCCGAACCGAAGGCAGCGGGTCCTCGGCCGCGAGGGTGCCCAGCACCACGGCGCGGCGCACCTCGTCCACGATCTGCTGGTAGAGCGGGCGGGGGTCCGCCGGGTCGAGCCGGATCAGCATCGGTGTGTCGTCTGTGCCAGTGTACCAGTTACACCGATACAGTAAGCGTCTCCCCCTCGCGGGTCAAGCCTCTCGCCTCGCGCCCCGCCCGGGCGTATCTTCGCGGGCACCCCATCGACCCTCTCCCCGCACCGCGGAGCGCGCCATCCCGCCTCTCTCACCCCTCGGCCCCGGCGCGGAGTTCGACCGCATCCGCGGCTTCCTGCGCGGCGCGCGGGCGCGGGCCCCCGGCGTGGTGGTGGGCCCCGGCGACGACTGCGCGGTGGTGACGGGGGCGGGGATCGCGCTGTCGTGCGACCTGTTCGTGGAGGACGTCCACTTCCGCCGTTCGTGGCTCTCACCCCGGGAGATCGGCTGGCGCGCGGCGACGGCGGCGCTGAGCGACCTGGCGGCGGTGGCGGCGCGGCCCATCGGGGTGCTCGCCTCGCTCGCGGTCGCGGCGGCGGAGGCGGATGACGTCGCGGCCGAGGTGATGGAGGGGGTGCGGGAGGCGGTGGAGGCCGTCGGCGGCGTCCTTCTCGGCGGCGACCTGACGCGATCGCCGGGGCCGCTCCTGCTGGACGTCACGGCCGTGGGGGAGACGGCGGCGCCCGTCCTGCGCTCCGGCGCGCGGACGGGGGACGAGGTGTGGGTGACGGGCGAGCTGGGCGCGCCCGGCGCCGCCGTGGAGCGGTGGACCGCGGGGGAGACGCCGGACGCCGCCCTCCGCGCCCGCTTCGCGCGGCCGGCAGCGCGGACGGCGGAGGCGCGCTGGCTGGCGGAGCGCGGCCTTCCCGCGGCGATGCTCGACCTCTCCGACGGGCTGGCGGGGGACGCGGGGCACCTGGCGGCGGCGTCGGGCGCCGCGATCCTCCTCCGGCGCGACGCGGTCCCCGTGCACCCCGCCGTCTCCTCCTCCTTCCCTCCGGACGGGGCGCTTCGCCTGGCGATGGAGGGCGGGGAGGAGTACGAGCTCTGCTTCGCGGCGCGGGCGGGAGAGGTGGAGCCGCACGTGGCGGAGTTCCTGCGGGAGACGGGGCTGCGGCTGACGCGGGTGGGGCGGGTGGCGCGGGGCGAGGGGGTGTGGTGGGAGACGGCGGAGGGGCGGGCGCCGCTGGGGCTGCGCGGCTTTCAGCACTTCGGGGAGGGTCGATGATCCGGACGCTCTGGGTGATGCTGGCGCTGGGGGCGTCGACCGCCTTCTACGGGGGCGCGGCCATCCTGGGCTCGCTCCTGCGGGTGGGGACGCCGCGCTTCTACTGGTGGGCCACGCGGGGGTGGGCGCGCGCCGTGCTGGCCGCCAGCGGCACCCCCGTCGTCATCCACGGCGCCGAGAACCTGCACGCGGACCGGGCGCAGGTCATCGTCTCCAACCACCTCTCCTGGTTCGACATCTTCGCCATCGCGGGCATCCTGCCCATGCCGTACCACTTCGTCGCCAAGTCCGAGCTGGAGCGCATCCCCCTGTTCGGCTCGGCGTGGAAGGCGGCGGGGCACATCTCCATCGACCGCGCCAACCGGCAGAAGGCGTTCGAGTCGCTGCGCCAGGCCGGCGAGAAGGTGCGGACGCAGCGCAGCGCCGTCGTCATCTACCCCGAGGGGACCCGCTCGCGCACCGGGCGGCTGATGCCGTTCAAGAAGGGCGCGTTCATGCTGGCGGCGGAGGCGGGCGTGCCCGTGGTGCCCTGCGTGGTCGTGGGCTCCTTCGACATCATGCGCCCGGACGACTGGCGCATCCACCCGCGCCCCATCCACCTGCACTTCCGCGAGCCCATCCTCTGCGACGGGGTGGGATCGGCCGGCCTGGACGCGCTGATGGATCGCGTGCGCCGCAGCATGGTGGAGGTGCTGGGCGAGGAGGAGGAGATGCCGCCGCTGGAGGGACCCGCCGTGGTGGACGACGTACCCGGCGTCGCCAGGGGCTGAGGCCGCACGTCACGCCCTCTCCCGCCGCCGCCGCCCTCCCTGCTTCCGCACCTCCGCCACCAGCGGAGGCGCATCCACCCCGACGCACCCCATGCTCTTCATTCTCTGCACCGAGCGTCGTGCCGAAGGCGTCCGCCGCGACGAGTCCTCGCCGACCCGCCGCGGCCGGGGAGCATCGCTCGCTCTGGTGGTCGCGCTGCTCCTCGCCGTCCCGGCGTCGGGCCAGCGAGCCCCGGTGTGGCCCGATGCGCTGTTCACGCGGACGCAGGCGCTCGCGCTGGTGCAGGGGCTCAACGCCGAGATCCTGGCCAGCCGCAGCGCGACCGCCAGCCTGGAGAGGTGGTGCAGGGACCACGGCCTGGCGCGCGAGCCGCGAGTGGTGGCGGAGGTGCTCGCCGGAGGGGCTCGTCCACCGAGCGCGGAGCAGCGCCGGCGCCTCCAGGCGGATTCGGGCGAGGTGGTGCGCCACCGCCGGGTGCGTCTCCGCTGCGGGGACCACGTGCTGTCGGAGGCGGAGAACTGGTACCTGCCCGGGCGGCTGACGCCGGAGATGAACCGCGTGCTGGAGACCGCGGACACGCCGTTCGGCCGCGTGATCGCCCCGCTGGAGCCCTACCGCCGGACCTTCGCGGCGCGGCTCCTCTGGTCGCCGCTGCCGGAGGGGTGGGCGCGCTCCTCCGACTCCGCCGCGCCGTGCCGGAGCGCCGGCCCGCTCACCATCCCCCGCGCGCTGTTCGAGCACCGCGCCCTGGTAATCGGCCGCGACCACCGCCCCATCGCGGAGGTGCACGAGGTGTATCAGGGCGCGCTGCTGGCGTTCTCGCCGCCCGGGCCCTGCTGACCCGTCTTCCCCGTCTCGCCCCATCCTTCCACCCCTGGAGGCGCCGATGATCCGCCGCACCCCGCTCCTCACCCTGTCCGCGGCGCTGCTGCTGGCCGCCTGCGCGGCGGACGACGACTCCGCGGCGGCGCGCGCCGACTCCGCCGCGCCCGCCGGCCCGGCCGCCGAAGCCCCCTCCGTCGGCAACGCGGCGGCGCGGGCAGAGGCGGCCGTGGACAGCGCCAACGCCGCGTCCGCCAGGCAGGAGGCGGCGGTGGAAGCGGCCCGCGCTCCCTGAGCCGGCCGCGGGTGACGGGGCCGGGCTACGGCTGGTGGAGCTGCACCAGGTTGCCGCAGGTGTCGTCGAACACGGCCATGGTGCCCCAGTCGGTCGTCTTCGGCTCCTGGGTGATGACGACGCCCAGCGCCCTCAGCCGCTCCACCTCCGCACGCACGTCCGCCGCGCCGAAGACGATTACGGGGATGCCCGCCTTCCGCAGCCCCTCCTGGAAGGTGCGGGCGATGGTGCTGTCGTTGGGCTCCAGCAGCAGCGCCGTGCCCTCCGGCTCGTCGGCGGAGACGACGATCGCCAGCTTCGCCTGGGGCATGAACATCTTCTCCACGAAGCCCATGGTTTCGGTGTAGAAGCGGAACGCCCGCACCGGGTCCTCCACGAACACGCTGGTCATCGCGATCTTCATCCGGCCACTCTCCTCCGTCGGGTTCGCTGCGGTACGGCGCGACAGGTGCGTTCTAGCCCCCGCCGGCGGCCCGAGTCAACCACCCGTTCCCGATCGGCCACTGCCTGACGGCGAGGGGGCGGCACGGTCCCTGCCTCGCCGCAACGGATGCGACGCCCGGTCCTTCTCCCGCTCTCCACCCTCCTCTTCGCCGCCGCGGCGTGCGCGCGCGACGCGGTGTCCATCCGGGGCACGCTGCGCGACACGGGCGCGGGGGGCCCCGTCTCCGTGTGGGCCGCGGAGGCGGAGCGCGAGTCGCGCGTGACCGACGGCGCGTTCGAGCTGAAGGACCTGACCCCCGGACCCATCACGCTGCTCGTCCTGTCCGGCGCCGACACGCTGGGGCGGATGATCGTTCCCGACCTGCCCGCGGGCGCCTCGCTGGACATGCAGGGGATTCGCGTGGACCGCTCGTCGAAGCGCGCCTTTCCCACGTCCGTGACGATGGAGGGCGCGCGCGTGGTGCGCATCAACGGCATTCGCATGGCGTCGGAGCGGGCGCTGCCGGGCACGGTGGACGAGCAGGGCACCGTGCTGGCGGTGGCGCGCGACGGCCAGGCGCTGGTGCTGCGCCCGTTCCGCGACGGGCTCCCCGACCTGCGCGTGGTGATCGGTCCCGCGACCGAGGCGGCCTCGCCGGACGGCGATCCCGTGCAGGTGGGCGCCCTGAGCCCCGGCGACACCGTGACCGTGCGGGGGCGGAGCGACCGCGGCTACGTGATCGCGACGACGCTCGTCATGCCGCGCACGGCGGCGCTGCGGGAAGGCGGGGCGTCGCTGGGAGAGGCGGGGGCGACGGACGTGGCGGCGGTGGCCGCGTCGGCCGGGGCCGGGGCAGGGGCCGTGGCCGCCCAGCGCGGGCGAGGAGACGACCGCGGGAGGGGGCGGGGCGGCGGGAAGGGACGCGGGAAGGGGAAGAAGAACTGAGCTCGCGCCAGCGTCCTCGTACGACGCTGTCGGCGGCGGGCTCGGTCGTCGGATGCGAGGGGGACTCGCCCCACGTCGCCGGCGTCCGAGGGCGCGACGCCGCCCGCGCGCTCAGAGCCTCGTCCGGCGGGAGCGGTAGACGGTCCCGTCGTTCTCGCCGGTGACCCACCAGCGGCCGCCGCGAAGCTCCAGCAGGTAGACCTGCCGCTCCGACCCCTCCCAGCGCCGCTCGCTCCCCCGGAAGTCCCACTCCTTGTCCACCAGCGCCTTCGCCTTGCCGGGCTCCGGGAAGGTGACCGCCATGCGGTGGATGGTGATGACCTTCTCGCGGTCGTAGCGCTCCAGCGCCTGCCGGCGGTCGCGGCGGACGGCGGCGCGCGAGGCGTCGTCGTCGTTGTAGAAGTCCACCCTGTCGGCGTAGAAGGCGACGTGCTCCTCCAGCGAGCCGCGGACGAACGACTCGTTCAGCGCGACCAGGGTGGCGCGGACGTTCGCCTCCTCGCGCGCCGGGTCGAACGCCGCGGCGGAGGTGTCGGCCGGCGTGGGCTCGGACGGGGGATCGCCCTGCGGCGCGACGGCGGGCGCCGCGGCGACCGGCTGCGTCCCCTCCACCCGCGCGGACGCCTCTCCCATCAGCCCCGCGAACTCCTCCTCCAGCCCCCCCATCGCCCCCGAGTCCGGCAGCGCCCCCGCCGGAGCCGCGGCATTCGCGGGGTCCGCCACCGGCGCCGCCGCTACGTCGTCGGAACCCCGCTTCCCGCGGAAGGCGATCAGTAGCGCGATGCCGATCACCGCCAGCGCCACCCACACTGCCGGGTTGCGCGGCATGTGGAACGGGCGCCTGGGCCGGGTGGACGGGGGGTCGGTGACGGAGACGCCCTCCACCGAGTCGGAGGCCGAGAACCGCGGCGCCTCCGAGACGACCGGCGGATCGGAGGCGGCGGGCGGATCGGAGACGACGACGGGCGCGGCGGGCACCGGGCGCGGCGGCGGAGCGGCGACGGTGCTCTCCGATTCGGAGAGGAGGGTCTCGTCGTCCCGCGTCGGCGCGGCGACCACGACCACGGTGTTCGCCTCCTCCACCGCGCGGTCCAGCGCGCCCGCCATCTCGGCCGCGTCGGCCCAGCGGCGCGCCGGGTCCACCTGCAGCGCGCGCTCGATCACCGCGCGGATCGGCGGGGGGACGGCGTCCCACCGTTCCGACTCGCGCGGGGGCACGGAGAGGCCGCGGGCCATGCGGGCGCGGGCCGCGTCGTCGAACGGGCGCTGGCCGGCCAGCAGCTCGTAGCCGATCAGCCCGAGCTGGAAGACGTCGGACGGGGCGGAGACGATGCCGTCCTCGAGCTGCTCGGGCGAGGCGTAGGCGGGGGAGTGCGGGAGCTGCCCGGTGCGGGTCAGCGCGTCCTCGGGCTCCTGCTCCAGCAGCTTGGCGATGCCGAAGTCCAGCACGCGCACGGACTCGCCGCCGCCCTCGTCCACCAGGAAGATGTTGGCGGGCTTCACGTCGCGGTGCACGATCCCCGCGCGGTGCCCGGCGGCGATGCCGCGGGCGGCGCCGCGCAGGACGCGCAGGGCGTCGTCGCGGGAGAGCGGCCCCTCCAGCAGCGCCACCTTCAGGTCGCGCCCGGGAAGGAGCTCCATCACCAGGAAGTCCAGCCCCAGCTCCTCGTCGCTCCCGTAGTCGTGCACCTGCACCACATGCGGGTCGCGCGAGATCTGCGCGGCGGCGGCGGCCTCGCGGCGGAATCGCTCCCGGAGCAGGTCGCGCCCCGCCTGCGTCTCGTGCGAGAGGGTGACGCACTTCACCGCCACCTCGCGCCCCAGCGTGGCGTCCTCGGCGCGGTAGACGACGCTCATCCCGCCGGAGCCGATCACCTCGCGCACGAGGTACCGCCCCGCCAGGGTGCGCCCCACCAGGAGCCGCTCGAACGAGCGTCTCATCCCTCTCCCCTCGTCCGTGCCGTCATCTCCCCTCCGGGTTGGGCAATCCGGCGGGAAGCGTGCAACCGCCATGCCCGGCGCGTCCTCCCCCGAGCGGCGGAGATCGGCTTCCTTGACACGGTGCCCGTATCGCGTGTATTCGTATGCGGCTGCCGGACCGGCCGGGCTCCTTCCCGCCACCCTCCTCCCCGGCGCCTCCCCACCTCGCCGCACCCCTGATGCCCATCCCCAGCCTCTCCCCGCGCGCCCCGGCGCTCGCCGGCGCCGCCGCCGTGCTGCTCCTCGCGGCCTGCGGCCCCGCTCCGGGCCCCGCCGTCCCCGCACCGGCCGCCCTCCCCGCGCTGGAGGCGGCCCTGGCCCGCGAACCCGGAGACGCCCAGGCCGCCGTGCGCCTGGCCTCCGGCTACCGCGCCGCGGGCCGGCTGGACGACGCCCGCGTCGTGCTGGAGCAGGCCCGCGCCAACTCGCCGCGCCACCGTTCGGTCGTCCTCCTCCTGGGCGCCGTGCTGGAGGAGCAGGGGCGTCTCGCCGAGGCGCGCGCCCTCTACCTCTCCGCGCGGGACGCCGGCGTGCTGGACCGGGCGCGCGCCGACGGGCGCCTGGCGCTGCTCTCGCGCCTGGAGCTGCGCGCCGCCGCGAAGGAGGCCGTGGCGCGCGAGGCCACGCTGGCGGGCACCGCGCCCAGTCCCCGCACCGTGGCCGTCTTCCCCTTCCTCTTCTCGGGCACCGACGAGTCGCTGCGGCCGCTCGAGCGCGCGCTGGCGGAGATGCTCACCACCGACCTGGCCCAGACCGACCGGCTGACGGTGGTGGAGCGCGCTCGCGTGCAGGCGCTGCTGGACGAGATCCGGCTGGGCGAGAGCGGTCTGGCGCAGGCGGACGGCGCCGCGCGCCCCGGCCGCCTGTTGGGCGCGGGCACCGTGGTGCAGGGCCGCGTCACCGCGGCGGGCGAGGCGGTGACGCTGGAGGCGCTGGTGGTGCGCGTGGGCGCCCCCGGGGACGCGCCCTCGCTGCGGCGCGACGCGGCGCTGCGCCGCCTGCTGGACGCGGAGAAGGAGCTGGCGCTGGGCGTGTACGAGGCGATGGGCGTGACGCTCTCCGCGGCGGAGCGCGAGCGGGTCTCGCGCCGGCCCACGGAGAACGTGCAGGCGCTGCTGGCCTTCGGCATCGGCCTGCAGGCGGAGGACGCGGGCGACTTCGCGGGGGCGGCGCGGGCGTTCCGGCGCGCGGCGGCGCTGGACCCGTCGTTCGGCGCCGCGCGGCAGCGGGCGGCGGAGGCCGGCGCGGTCGCATCCGCCGCGTCCTCCTCGTCCGACGAGCAGGCCCGGGAGGCGCTGGCCTCGGCGGAGGTGCCGGTCCCGGCGCTCTCCATCGAGGAGGTGGCGAACGTGCCGGTGAAGCGCGACCCCGCCTCCGAGGCGCTCGGCGGCGAGGGGCTGGGCCGGGTCCGCACGGCCATCCAGATCATCATCCGCAGACCATGACCCCCGCCATGCGCCTCACACCCTCCGCGGCCCTGGCCGCGCTCCTCCTCTGCGCCCCCGCGGCGGCGCAGACGCTCCCCTCGCTCCCCCTCTCCGGGGCCGCGGGCGTGGGGCTGGAGCGGTACGAGTTCACCACCCCCGGCGCCGTGGGCACCAAGGCCCTGCAGCTCCTGACCGTTCCCGTCACCCTGCGCGCGCAGGCGCCCGCGGGGGTGAGCGTGGAGGTCTCCGCCGCCTGGGCCCGCGGCGAGCTGACGCGCGCCGACGGGACGACGGCCACGCTGGAGGGCCCCACGGACACCTACGTCCGCGTCGCCCGCACCTTCGGGCGCGACCGGCTCACGCTGGCCCTGCTCGGCGCCATCCCCACCGGCAGGTCGACCCAGACCCAGGACGAGGCGGCGGTGGCCGACGCGGTCGCCAGCGACCTGCTCCCCCTGCGCGTCTCCAACTGGGGGAGCGGCGGCGGGGTGGGGGTGAGCGCGGCGTACGCGGTGAGCGCCGGCGGCTTCGGGCTGGGCGTGAGCGGCGGGTACACCATGGCCCGCGCCTTCGAGCCCGCGGACGGCCAGCCCGCGCAGTACCGCCCGGGGAACGAGGCGCTGCTGCGGGTGGCGGCGGACCGCACGCTGGGGCGCGGGGCCAAGGCCTCGCTGGCCGTGACCTGGCAGGGCTTCGGGGCCGACGAGCTGGAGGGGCGCAATCTGTACCGCTCCGGCGACCGCCTGCAGGCCATCGCCTCGCTGCAGGGCGTCGCGGCGGGGATGCAGACGCTGGTCTACGGCGGCCTGCTGCACCGGGAGAACGGCACCGTGCTGGACCCCGGCGCCGTGGGCGCGCCGGTGCAGGACCTGTGGCTGGGCGGCGGCGGGCTGCGCATCTCCACCCCGTGGGGGGCCGTCGTGCCGTCGGTGGACGCGCGGCTCTTCCGCAGCGGCGACGGGCGCGGCCAGGGATGGTACGCGGGGATGGGCGGCTCGGCGGAGGTACGCTTCCGCGGGGCCACGCTGGTGCCCTCGGCGCGGCTGCGCGTGGGGGAGATCGTCGCGGCGGCGGACCGCGACAGCGGGATCTCCGGCTTCGACCTGGGACTCGCCGTGAGGCACGGACGATGAGAGCGACCATGCAGCGATTCCGACGCCCGCGCGCCGCCGCGGCCCTCCTGGCCCTCGCCGCGCTGGCGGGATGCCGCGACCTGCTGGTGGAGCCCGCGCGGGGCCCGGCGCGGGTGGCGGTCTCCGTGTCGCCCAGGGCGCTGCAGGTCGCCCGCGACGGCGCCACCGACGCCTTCGACCAGGCCGACAGCGTGCGCGTGGCGCTGGCCGTGTTCCCGGACACCGTGGGGGAGGTGGGCCAGGACCCGGCCGGTCCCCGGTTCCAGGAGGAGCCCGGCCTCATCTTCATGGACGTCACCCTCCCCTTCACCCCCGCCGACTCGGTGGCGGTGGCGGTGGAGCTCCCCGACAGCGTGGAGGTGGAGGAGGGAACCTCGCTGCTGGCCATCGTCATCCTGATGCGGGGACGGGACCCGCTCTTCCTGGGGAACGCCGCCGCGCCGCTCGTGCGCGACGCGCTGACCACGACGGAGGTGTCGTCGCTGACCGCCATGCCGGCGGAGGTGAGGGTCGCGGCGCCCTCGCGCGAGCTGACGCACGCCGGCGACGGCGTTCGCCTGCAGGTGGCCGGCTTCTTCGCCACCGGACACGAGGTCCCAGGCGACGAGCTGTTCGTCACCGCCACGTCGCTGGATCCGGAGGTGGCCGTCGCCTCCGTGGCCTTCGACGGCGACGGGATGGAGGTGGAGGTCGTGGCGGTGGGCGGCGGGGAGGCGCGCATCGAGGTGCGGGCGGTCGTGGCGCTGGAGCCGGTGACCGACACGGTGGTGGTGCGGGTGTCGTCGCTGCCGTCGGCGCAGTCCTTCGCCGCCGTGTCCGCGGGCGGGGCGCACACCTGCGCGCTCGAGCCCGGCGGCAAGGCCTGGTGCTGGGGATCCGGCGCGGACGGCCGGCTGGGACGGGCGGGGAGCACCGAGGGGAGCAACGTGCCGGTGGAGGTGGCGCTGGGGCTGGTGTACGACGCCGTCTCGGCCGGGCACGACCACAGCTGCGCGGTGGACCGCGCCGAGCGCCTGCTGTGCTGGGGGCGCAACGACGTGGGGCAGCTCGGCATCGGCTCCACCGCCCCCTCGGCGACCGGCCCCGTGCTGGTGCCCGGGGGGAAGCGCTGGACGCGCGTGGCCGCCGGCTACCGCGGCACCTGCGCCATCACCACCTCGGCCGAGGCGCACTGCTGGGGCGGCAACGCGGGCGGGCGGCTGGGGGCCGGCGCGAACGCGGGCGACCAGCGCGCGCCTGTGCCGGTGCAGGGCGGGCACGCCTTCACCGAGGTCGGGATGGGGGCGGAGCACGCCTGCGCGCTGCAGGCGGGGACCGGCCACGCCTACTGCTGGGGGAGCAACGCGGGGGGCATGCTGGGCGTGGACGCCCTCCCGGCGAGCGAGGCTCCCGTCGCGGTGGCGGGCGGCATCGCCTTCCAGGCGCTCTCGGTGGGCGCCTACCACACCTGCGCCGTGACGGCGAGCGACGCGCTCTACTGCTGGGGCCAGAACGGGCACTCGCAGCTCGGCCAGGGCGACACCGGGGAGCGGGTGGGCCCGGTCAAGGTCGGGAACGGGCTTGGGTTCACCTCCGTCTCCGCGGGGTGGATCGACACCTGCGCGGTCGCGACCAGCGGCACCGCCTTCTGCTGGGGCGGCAACAGCAAGGGGATGGGCGGCCACGGTGCGGTGGGCGAGACGTCGGTCCCCACCGCCGTCTCCATTCCCGGCAGCTCCGTGCGCCAGGTCACCGCCGGCTTCGAGCACGCCTGCTTCCTGAGCCACGCCGGCCCCACCTACTGCGCCGGCGCGGGCGAGCTCGGCCAGATCGGCGACGGCTTCGCGCTCGACCGGCACCTTCCCGCGGCGGTCCGCGCCGGCAGCGTGGTCGTCGAGGACCCGGCGCCGGGCGGCGCCCGGTCCCCCAATGCTTCCGGGAGGTCGAGATGAGAAGGATCCTCCTCGCCGCCGCCCTGCTGGGCGCTGCCCTCCTCCCCCTCCGGGCCCCGGCGCAGGACGCGCAGCTCCCCACCCTGGCCGTGCTGGACCTGACGGACGGGGGGAGCATGGGCCCCCAGGCGCAGGACCTGACGGGGCTGGGGAAGGGGATCGCGGCCATGCTCACCACCGAGATGTCGCGCAACCCACGCGTCCGCATGGTGGAGCGCGACCGCGTGCGCTCGCTGCTGGAGGAGCAGCGCATCAGCGTCTCGGGCACGGCGGACGCCGCGACCGCCGTGCAGGTGGGCCGGCTGCTGGGCGCGCGCTACATGCTCTTCGGCTCGTACGCCGACGTGTACGGGCAGCTCCGCATCGACGTGCGCGTGGTGGAGGTGGAGACGGGGCGCGTGCTGCGCGGCGTGGAGGCCACCGGGCCGCGGGAGAACCTCTTCCGGCAGGTGGGCACGGTCGCGGAGCGCGCCTTTCGCGAGCTGGAGCTCTCCCCCCGCGGGGCGGTGGCCGCCGCGTCGCCCGTCCCGGCCTCCGCCGCGCTCCTCTTCTCCCGCGGGCTCGCGGCCGAGGACGGCGGCGACCGCGCCGCGGCGGCGGACCTCTACCGCCAGGCGCTGGCGGCGGCGCCGGGGTACGCGGACGCGCGGGGCCGCCTCGCGCGCCTGGGCGGCCAGCCGGTGCCCGGG
>JASLAX010000204.1 GCA_030146875.1 Longimicrobiaceae bacterium | reverse complement strand
GCACGCCGGTGAAGCCGGAGCCGCAGGCGCCGCCCGCGGCACCCGCGCCGCCCGACACGGCGCGCCCGCCGGCGTAGCGCCCACCCGCGGGCGCCGCGCCCGGGAGCGAAGTTGAAACCCTCCCGCCACTTCGGGGTTGTAACCACAGCCGCGCCGCCCCCGCCCCCCGGGCCGGGGCGCGGCGCCCCCGGCCCCATGCAGCAGGAGAACGACCGCAGTGAGACCCATCCCGCGCGCGTGCGTCCTCGCGTTCGCCGTCCTGGCGCTTCCCGCCGCGGCCGCCGCCCAGAAGCAGATCGACGCGCGCGTCCCCGTCTCGCCCTCGCGCAACGAGGCGCGCGCCTGGTACGCCGAGCTGCAGGACGTGGCCCAGCGCCTCCAGCAGGTGCACCGCCGCGCGCTCGAGGACCCCGCCCTGCGCGAGGCCCACCGCGCGGTGGGCGCTGCCCTGCAGCAGGCCGTGCACCGCATCGACCCCGGGCTGGAGCGGCTGACCTCGCGCTACGAGGCGCTGCAGGCCGAGATGCAGCGCGCCCAGCAGACGGGCGACGCCGCCCGCGCCAGCGCCGTCTGGCGCGAGATGGAGCCGCTGGCGGCGCGCTTCCAGGCCGCCCACGAGCGCGCCGTGCGCGAGCCCGCCATGGCCGCCCGCATCCGCGCCTACGAGGCGCAGCTCCGCCGCGAGATGCTGCGCGTGGAGCCTGCCACCGAGCAGCTCGTGGAGCGCGGGCAGGAGCTGAAGGACCGCATCGACGCCGTGCTGCGCTCCCGCGCCCCCGCCGCCTCTCCCCGGCAGCAGCCGTAAGGGCGTCGGCGGAATGCTCCTTGCCGGGCCGGTGTGCAAAGCCACCGTACCGGACCCCGGGAGCCCATCGCGATGAGACGCACGCCGCCCAACACCCTCCTCACCCTGCTCCTCCTTCCCGTCGCCGCCGCCTGCTCGGTCGAGGGCAACCGCGACCGGGCCACCCCGGAGACGGCCGACGTCTCCGCCGGGGCCCAGGGCGAGATCGTGGAGGTGAGCGACGACACCAGCGGCGGCTCCACCTACGAGAGCGGCCGGGCCCCCGTGACCCCGGTGCCCAACCCCGGCGGCGGCCAGGCGGCCACCGGGACGCTGCGGGCCCTCAACGACTCCGGCCTCACCGGCTCCGTCACGGTGATGCAGGCCGGCACCGGCACCAACGTGGTGGTGCAGATCACCGGCGCCCCCGCCGGCGGACGTGCCTACCAGGCCGCCCTGCACGAGGGGAGCTGCCAGGCGCCCGGCCGGCAGGTGCACGCCCTGCCCATCATCACCCTGCTCGGCACCGGGGCCGGCTCCTCCAACGCCATCGTCCCGGTGCCTTCGACCACCGTGCTGAACGGCAAGCACACGGTGCTGGTGCACGGCGAGAACGCCGGCCCCGCCACGCCGCCCTTCGCCTGCTCCGACCTGCCGCAGGGCAGCGGGCGCGGGTAGGCTCCTCGGCCGCGGCCGCGACCGCGGAGGAGGAGCGGAAGGACGAAGCGAAGCGCCCCCGGCCGTGCGGCCGGGGGCGCTTCGCTTGGTCGGACGGCGTCGGAGGGCGGGGCCGTCGGGGTTTCCCTCGGAGTCGGCGGACGTCGCCGGGTCGACGTCGCGGACCACCGCTCCCCTCAGTAGCGGGCCGGCGGGAGCACCAGGCCCGCCCGCGTGACGGGCGGGCGGGACGGCACCGCGGCCTCGTCCTCGCGCACCTCGCGCTGGGTCCAGCGGAAGTAGACGGCGGTGATGGCGATCCAGAGCACGAGCCCGCCCGGCACCCACATGATCACCCCTCCCAGGCGCTGGTCGTCCAGCGGCGAGAGCGCGGCGATGCGGGGGGCCTCCACGTACCACTGGTAGAGCGGCGTGCGCGAGAAGGTGATCAGCGCGGCCGTGATCATCATGGGGATGCCCAGCACGAACAGGTAGAGCATCTGCAGCGGCGCGGCGATGCGCGGAAGCTCCGGGAGCGGCGACATCACAGGCCACCACATGATGACCCCGGTCACCATGATGGTGAGGTGCATGCCCACGTGCACCGGGTGGTTCCGCATCATCATGTCGTACGGACCCGGGAAGTGCCACGCCAGGAAGATGGCGTTGTTCAGCGAGAACGCCACCAGCGGCAGGGTGACGAAGCGCGCCGCCAGGGCGATGGGGCGCACCCGCAGCGCGGGGCGCAGCAGCCAGTCGGGGAT
Organism: Longimicrobiaceae bacterium; assembly: GCA_030146875.1. Taxonomy (GTDB): domain Bacteria; phylum Gemmatimonadota; class Gemmatimonadetes; order Longimicrobiales; family Longimicrobiaceae; genus JASLAX01. The sequence continues at coordinate 30,391 of JASLAX010000204.1, read as the reverse complement.
CCCGTACAGCAGGAAGGGCGGCATGGCCAGGATCAGCACCAGGTGCTGCACCATGTGCGCGCTGAACAGGAAGTAGTCGCTCAGCTGGTGGAGCGGGCCCTGCAAGGAGAGGAAGATCAGGGCCAGGGCGAACGCGAAGCTGGCGACCCGTGCGGGGGGCACGGGCCGCGAGCCGGGAATGCGCCGCCGCAGCGGGCCCACCACCAGGAAGTACGCGCCGCCCAGGAGGAGCCACCCGACCAGGAAGCTCGGGTACACGGTCCACTCGCTCCACGAGAAGCTGCCGGCGTGCAGCAGCGCCATCGCGCCCAGGATCATGGTGCTTCCTTCCCGCGGGTCCCGCCCGGTTCTGCGCGCGGCTATTGCCGCGGGGTGGAGGTCGGCGTGGTGGCCGACGAGCCGTGCACGTCCGTGTCGGTCGTGGGCGTTCCGTGGATCTCGGTGCTGGTGCCGTGCACGATCTGGAACAGGATGATCATGGACCCGATTACCAGCGTGCCCAGCAGCGCGGGGAACACGAAGATCCCCGTGAACAGCTTGTGGTCGTACTTCAGGTGCATGTACAGCGCGACCACCAGCAGGAACTTGGCGGCCGAGAGCAGCAGGATGATGGCCGCTGCCAGGCCGGGTCCGTACCAGTTCCTGGTCTCGCCCACGTAGCCCACCACCTCCAGCCCCGTCAGGACCAGGAGGACCACGCCGATCATCACGTAGAAGCCGCGCGTGGGGTGGTGGTGCTGGTCGTGCGAGATCTCGCGAGTCTGTGAGGTCATCTCGCTCTTCACTTGATCAGGTACACGAGGGGGAAGATCACGATCCAGATCACGTCCACGAAGTGCCAGTACAGGCCCGCGATCTCCACGTTCAGCGTCTTCTCGGGGCCCAGCTTGCCCTTCAGCGACAGGAACATCAGCGTGATCAGGTAGATCACCCCCACCGTGACGTGCGCCCCGTGGAAGCCGGTCAGCACGAAGAAGGTGGAGCCGAACAGGTTGGTCTCGAGCGTCAGCCCGTTGTGGTAGAAGTGGGTGAACTCGTAGACCTGGCACCCCAGGAAGACGGAGCCGAAGAGCGCCGTCATCCCCAGCCACAGCACGCTGCCCTTGCGGTCGCCGCGCTGCACCGAGTTCAGCGCCAGCACCATCATCACCGAGCTCATCAGCAGGATGAAGGTGCTGACCGTGGTGAGCTCGATGTTGAGCACCCCCTTCACCAACTGGCCGTTCACGACGGTGTCGTGCGGGAACGGGCCCACCAGGCTCTTCCCCTTGTACGCCATGTAGGTGGCGATCAGGGAGCCGAAGAGCAGGCACTCGGACCCGATGAAGGTCCAGAACGCCAGCTTCCGGGAGTCCAGCCCGGTCGACGTGTCGACGTGCGCGGGGTCGGCGGCGTGCCCGGCCATCGCGTGTGCGTGATCCACGGTGAGAGTCCTCCGTCCGGTCGGGTCGGTGTCGGTTCTGCTGCGGCCCGGCTCAGTGGCCCGGCTCGAAGGCCCAGTTGTACATCGAGACGATGATCACGACCAGCCCCACCAGGGACATGTACCACAGGTTGTGGGCGGCGCCCTGCACCTGGCGGAAGATCAGCCCGCCGAACAGCATGGTGATCCCCGCGGCCATCACGATGGGCCAGAAGGAGGGCGGCGGCAGGTGGATCCCCAGGTCGTGCGCCGACATCTTGCTCTCGGCGTCGCCGTGGTGGAACTCGCCGATCTGGGTGCCGGCGATGGTGACCTGCTCGCTGCCCTCCTCCACCTTGCCGTGCGGGATCCCGGCGGCCTGCGTGGCGTTCTCCTCCCACAGGGGGAGGCGCGAGTGCACGATGGGGAGCTCGCGGAAGTTGTAGACCGGCGGCGGCGACGGGATGCTCCACTCCAGCGTGGCCGCGCCCCACGGGTTGGGCCCCGCCATGGCGCCCCACTTGCGCGACACCACCAGGTTGACCGCGAAGACCAGGGTGCCCAGCGCGATGGCGAACGCCCCGACGGTCGCCATCATGTTCATGGCGTTGAAGCCCAGGTTCCCGTCGTAGGTGAAGATGCGCCGCGGCATCCCGTACATCCCCAGGAAGTGCATGGGGAAGAAGGTGAGGTTCATCCCCACCAGCGTGATCCAGAAGTGCGCCTTCCCCAGCCGCTCGTCCAGCATGCGCCCGAACACCTTGGGGAACCAGTAGTACGTCCCCGACCACAGCCCCAGCACCGTGCCCCCGAAGAAGACGTAGTGCAGGTGGGCCACCACGAAGTACGTGTCGGTCTGCTGCAGGTCCGACGGGGCGGCCGAGTGCATCACGCCCGAGATCCCGCCGATCGTGAACATCCCGATGAAGGCGATGGCGAACAGCATGGCCGTGGTGAAGCGGAGGGAGCCGCCCCACATGGTACCCATGTAGTTGAAGATCTTGATGCCGGTGGGGATGGCGATGAGCATGGTGCTCAGCGCGAAGAACGAGTCCGCGATGGGACCCATCCCCGTGGCGAACATGTGGTGCGACCACACGCCCCACCCCAGCCAGCCGATCAGCACCCCCGAGAAGACCATCACGTTGTAGCCGAAGAGCGGCTTGCGCGAGAAGGTCGGGATCACCTCCGAGACCATCCCCAGGATGGGGATGATCAGGATGTACACCTCGGGGTGGCCGAACATCCAGAACAGGTGCTGCCAGAGCAGCGGGTCGGCCCCGGCCGTCTGCGAGTTGAAGAAGTTCGTCCCGAAGACGCGGTCGAACATCAGCTCGGTGATCGCGATCGTGAACACCGCCATCGCCGTCACGATCAGCACCGAGGTGACCAGGGTCATCCAGGTGAAGATCGGCATCCGCATCAGGCGCATGCCCGGGGCGCGGAGGTTGATGATGGTGATGATGAAGTTCAGCGATGCGATGATGGACGACAGACCCAGCACCTGCAGGCCCAGGACGTAGAAGTCCATGTGCAGGCCGGGCGAGTACAGCTTGATGGTGATGGGCGCGTAGGCGAACCACCCCGAGTTGGGCGCCTGCGAGGCGCTCCCGGGGAGCAGCCCCATCATGAAGCCCATGTTCAGCAGGATGCCGCCGAACAGGAACACCCAGTACGACAGCGCGTTGAGCCGCGGGAACGCCACGTCGCGCGCGCCGATCTGCAGCGGCACGATGTAGTTGAAGTACGCGGCCGTGAGCGGCATCAGCGCCAGGAAGATCATCGTGAGCGCGTGCATCGTGAAGAGCTGGTTGTACAGCTCCGCGCTCACGAACTTGGCGTTGGGTACGGCGAGCTGGACACGGATCAGCAGCGCCTCGACCCCTCCCACCAGGAAGAAGAAGAAGGCGGTGACGCCGTACATCACGCCGATCCGCTTGTGGTCGACGGTCGTGATCCAGCTCCAGAGCCCCGTCTCCGAGGCCGGTGCGGCTACGGGGTGGTGGTGGGCAGCCACGGTCGCGGTCGATGACATTCCTACTCCACTCGGTTTGCGGCGCCGCCCGCCGTCACCCGCGGCGGGGAAGTGGTACGCCGGATCGGGAATCGCTCCGCGCCCGGGGCATCCGCCCCGGGCGTCCCGTCTCTACTGAAGGCTCTGCAGGTACGCCACCATGTAGCGGATCTCCTCTTCCTTCAGGTTGAGGTTCGGCATCTTGGAGCCGGGCTTCACCTCGGGAGGATTCCGAATCCAGCGCGCCAGGTTCTCGGCGTTGTTGTCCAGGATCCCGGCCGCCAGCGTGCGGCGCTGCGCGAAGTGCGTCAGGTCCGGGCCGGTGCGCCCCACCATGTTGGTGCCGCGGATCACGTGGCACCCCTGGCAGGCGCCCTGGGTCACGAGCTGCTTGCCGATCTTCACCGCCGAGTCGGCGGGCTCCACCGCGGGAGCGGCCTCGTTGGCGAGCCAGCGGTCGTAGCCGTCCCGGGAGTGCGCGATCAGCCGCATGCGCATCAGCGCGTGCGAGTCGCCGCAGAACTCGGCGCACTGCCCGTAGTAGACCCCCGGCTGCTCCGGCGTGAAGACGATCCGGTTCACGCGGTTGGGGATCAGGTCCCGCTTGCCGCCCATCTGGGGAACCCAGAAGGAGTGCAGCACGTTGTCGGACTTCAGGATCAGCTCCACCGGCCGGCCCACGGGCACGTGGATCTCGTTGGCCGAGACCACGGTGTCGCCGTTGGCGGCCAGGTAGCGGAACTCCCACCACCACTGCTTGCCGATCACCTCCACGCGCACGGCGTCCGGGGGGGCCGGCGCCTGCGTCTTGAAGATGGCCTTCACCGTGGGCACCGCGATGATGGCCAGGATCACGGCCGGCACCAGCGTCCAGACGATCTCGAGCGTGGTGTTGCCGTGCACCTGGCGCGGCTCGGGGGCGTCCGCGCGGTAGCGGAACTTCCACATCACCACGCCCAGGGCCGCGAACACGAAGATCCCCACCGCCACCCCGAACCACAGCGTCAGGTAGAAGAGCCAGTCGCTGGTGCGGGCGAACTCCGTGACGGGCGCGAACGTCGTCTGCGGGTACCGCTTCAGGTGGTCGTCGCCGCAGGCGGCGAGGACCGGAAGCAGCACCGGGAGCAGGCGCAGCGCGCCGCGCGCACCGGTCCGGGCCGGGGACCCGGCCGTCGGCGGGAGCGTTGCCCCACGGCGGCCGGACGGGATCACACTTGACTTCATGGCGGTGAGAGTTGGGCGTTTGGATGGGGCGCTGGGCCCGTGGCGCGGCGCCCTTCCCGCCCCCGCCGGGGAGGAAAAAAGCCACTGCCGCACCGTTCCGCGCGGGATTATAGCCGGCCACCCGGGGAGACGCCAGCCCCGCGCGGGGGCGGGACGGGACGGTGCTACCCTGCGGTGCCGGCAACCTATCCGGCCCGCCCCCGCGGCGCTGTAGGGAGGTTCCGGGTGGGCGTGTGGGTGAATCCCCCACACGCGCCGGCGGGCTCGCGCCGCCGGTGCCGCGGGCGTACCATTCCGCATGGCGAACGCACGGGATCACGTGGGACAGCGGCGGCGCTCCCCGGGGGAGCGCGGCCCCAGCATGCGCGAGCGCCTGCGGGCCATGCGCAACCTTCCGCCGTTCCTGCGGATGGTGTGGCGCACGCACCGCGGCTACACGGCGGGGATCGCCGCGCTGCGGCTGCTGCGGGCGCTGCTCCCGGCGGCCACGCTCTGGATCGGCAAGGGGATCGTGGACGCGGTGGTGGAGGCGTCCCGCACCGGGACGCCCGACTGGAACCGCATCTGGACGCTGCTGGGCGCCGAGCTGGTCGTGGTGGCCGTGGGCGAGGCGGCCGCGCGCTCGGGGACGCTGCTGGAGTCGCTGCTGGGGGACCTGTTCTCCAACGCCATGAGCGTGCGCCTGATGGAGCACGCCGCCGAGCTGGACCTGCAGCACTTCGAGGACCCCCGCTTCTACGACTGCCTGGACCGCGCCCGCCGGCAGACGGTGGGCCGCATCGCCCTGCTGGCCCAGGTCTTCGGGCTGGCGCAGGACGCCATCACCCTGCTCACGCTGGTGGGGACGCTGCTGGCGTTCTCGCCCCTCCTCTTCCTGCTGCTGGTGGTCGCCGTGCTCCCCTCGTTCCTGGGGGAGACGCACTTCGCGGCGCTGGGCTACTCGCTCCTCTACCAGTGGACGCCGGAGCGGCGGAAGCTGGACTACTACCGCTTCGTGGCGGCGTCGGACAAGACGGCCAAGGAGCTGAAGCTCTTCGGGCTCTCCCGCTGGCTCATCGACGGCTACGCGGAGCTGGCGGAGCGCTTCTACCGCGCGAACCGGCGCCTGGCCATCCGCCGCTCGCTGGTGAGCACAGGGCTCTCCCTGGTCTCCACCGTCGGCTACTACGCGGCGTACGCGGCGATCGTCGTCCGCACCGTGCAAGGCCGGCTGTCCCTGGGCGACCTGACCCTGCTCGCGGGGTCGTTCTCGCGCTCGCGCGACCTGATTCAGCGGATGCTCCTCTCCACCTCGGAGCTGTACGAGCAGGCGCTGTACCTGGACGACCTGTTCGTCTTCTTCGCCATGCGCCCCACCATCGCGCGCCCCGAGGCCGCCGCGCCGATGCCGAGGCCGATCCTGCGGGGCTTCGAGCTGCGCGACGTGTGGTTCCGCTACCCCGAGGCCCGCGGCGAGGACGACGACGCGCCGGTGGAGACGGAGCCGCCGCCGCCGGACCACCCCTCCTGGGTGCTGCGCGGGGTGACCATGCGCATCCTCCCCGGCGAGCGGGTGGCCCTGGTCGGAGAGAACGGCGCGGGGAAGACGACGCTCACCAAGCTGCTGGTGCGCCTCTACGACCCCACCCGCGGCGAGATCCTGCTGGACGGGCTGCCGCTGCACGCGTACGACCCGGCGGCGCTGCACGCGGAGGTGGGGGTGATCTTCCAGGACTTCGTGCGCTACGACATGAAGGCGGAGGAGAACATCGCGGTGGGCCGCATCGCCGCGCTGGAGCGCTCGCCCGAGGAGGCGCGGGCGCGGGTGGAGGACGCGGCGCACCGCTCGCTGGCGGTGGAGGTGATCGACGCCCTGCCGGACCGCTACCAGCAGATGCTGGGGCGCCGCTTCGAGGGCGGTGTGGACCTGTCGGGCGGCCAGTGGCAGAAGGTGGCGCTGGGACGCGCCTACATGCGCGACGCGCAGCTCCTGATCCTGGACGAGCCCACGGCGGCGCTGGACGCCCGCGCGGAGTACACGGTCTTCGAGCGCTTCGCGGAGCTCACCGCGGGGCGGATGGCGGTGCTGATCTCCCACCGCTTCTCCACCGTGCGCATGGCCGACCGGATCGTGGTGCTGGAGCACGGGAGCGTGCTGGAGGAGGGCACCCACGACGAGCTGGTGGCGGCGGGCGGGCGGTACGCGGAGCTGTTCGCGCTGCAGGCGCAGGGGTATCGGTAGGGGGAGGGGGCCTGGACGGTTGCGTGGGAAGGTCGGAGATTGGCCGGCCACGCATCCGGGGGCGTAAAGCCCCCGGCACCGCGTCGAACGGGCGAGAGATGTGAGCGCCTCGGCACGCATTTGGACATCGAGACGCGACGAGCGGAGATTTTCCGGCTACGCACTCCGGGGGCGTAAAGCCCCCGGCTGACTACTACAATCGTCCTACGGACTCGAACCAGGATGCCGGCAAGTCACGCTGAGATCTATCTGCACTTCGTCTGGGGAACCATGCGTCGGCTGCCCATGCTGGTGGGAGCCGTCGAGCAGGCGGTGCTCGCGTCGATCGCCGAGGAGGCTCATGCCGCCGGGGCGGAGGTGCTCGCCATCGGCGGAATGCCGGACCACGTGCACGTCGCCGCGCGGCTGCGGGCCACCGTCGCCCCTGCCGAGTTGATGCGACGCGTGAAGGGAGTGTCCTCCACCACCGGACGAGTCACGGCGGGCAACAGGGGTGCATTCAGCTGGCAGGACGGGTATGGAGTGTTCAGCTTCTCACGCTCCCATCTGGACCAAGTCACCGCGTATGTTCGCAATCAGAAGCGTCACCACGCATCCGGAAAGCTGTGGGAACCTTGGGAAACCGCCGGGCCTCCCGGATCTGCCGTTGGAGTCCGGTAGGACGATTGCCGTAGCCAGCCGGGGGCTTTGCGCCCCCGGAACGGGGGACGCACGAAATCCGCATCCCCACGCGTCTGACAGAATGCTTGCCGTCCCTCGGCGGCTTTACGCCCCCGGAAACGCCGGCCGCACAATGCCGCATCCCCGCGAGTCCGCCAGGACGCTGCCCTTCCGGGGGGCTTTACGCCCCCGCAACGCCGCTCCGGCGGATGCCGCCACACCGCGAGTACGCCGAAGCGTCATCGATCCACCAGACGAACCGCTCGCGATCCAAACCTCTCGATCCGCTCACACGCCGATGCCCTCCACCCCGTCCGACACCGCGCGCTTCACCCTCGCCACTCCGGCCGATGCGGACGTGGTGCTGGGGATGATGCGCGAGCTGTATATGCTGGAGGGGCTGTCGTGGCACGCGGCGGCGGCGCGGGCGGGGGTAGAGACGCTGCTGGGGGACGGGCGGCTCGGGCAGGTCTGGGTCGTGCGGAAGGGAGAGGCCCCGGCGGGGTACTTCGTGCTGACGTTCGGGTTCTCGCTCGAGTTCCACGGCGTCTGGGCGCTGCTGGACGAGATCTACCTGCGCGAGGAGCACCGGCGGGGCGGGCTGGGCCGCCGGGCCGTGGAGCACATGGAGGCGGTCTGCCGCGAGCGGGGCATCCGCACCATCCGCCTGGAGGTGGAGCACCACAACACCGCCGCGCGGGCCTTCTACGCCCGCCTCGGCTTCAGCGGCCACCCCCGCGACCTGCTGACCCGCTGGGTGCGGGTGGCGGATGACGACGAGCGGGCGGAGGAACGGTGAACGCGAAGGAAGTCGTCCTGCGAATGCTGGAGACGCTCGCAGACGACGTCACCTTCGAGGGCGTTCAGTACCATGTGGCCGTATGCGCGAAGATCGAGAACGCGCGGCGGCAGGTCCGCGAGCGACGCGTCCTCCAGGAGGCGGAGATGGAACGACGGTTCGCCATCCGGGCCGACGACGAGAGTGCCGGGTGACACTGATGAAACGAGGGAAGCGTTCATGAACCGGGACCAGGTGCTGGCGAGCCTCCGTGACCATCGCGCGGAGATGGAGCGGCGGTTCGGGGTCGCCACGTTGGCGGTCTTCGGCTCCGTCGCCCGGGACGAGGCGACGAGCGAGAGCGACGTGGACGTCCTGGTCGAGTTCGACGGACCTCCGACCTTCGACGGGTACATGGGGCTGCTCGAGCACCTGGAGGAGATCCTGGGGACGAAGGTGGACCTGGTCACCACGAGCGGGCTGCGACCGCGCGTGAAGCCGTACGTGGAGCGGGAGATGATCCGTGTCGCGTGACTGGACCCTCTTCCTCCACGACCTCGTGGAGCGGAGCTCAACAGCGTCGCGTTGCCTCCAACGGGATGGAGAGTCATGACGATGAACCGGGACGACGTCCTCGAACGGCTCCAGGCGTGCCGCCCCCAGCTCGAGGAGATGGGGGTGCGGTCCATCGCCCTCTTCGGCTCCGTCGCGCGAGGAGAGGCCGACGCGGACAGCGACATCGACGTCCTTGTGGACCTGCGGCCGGGACTCGGCCTCTTCGCTTTCCTGCGCATCAAGCACCATCTGGAAGAGGTGCTGGGCTCGCCGGTCGACCTCGTCAGCGTGGCCGGCCTCCGACCGCGCATCCGCCCAGCGGTGGAGCGGGAGATGATCCGTGTCGCCTAGAGACTGGCGCCTCCGCGTGGAGGACATCCTCGAGTCGATCCAGAAGATCACCCGCTACCTGGACGGCATGACGCTGGACGAGTTCACCGCGGACGAGCGGACCATGGACGCCGTCATCCGCAACTTCACCATCGTAGGGGAGGCCGCGCGTCACGTTCCCGACGAGGTCGTCGCCCGTGCGCCTGGTCTCCCGTGGCAGGAGATGCGGGGCCTCCGGAACGTCGTGGTGCACGCCTATTTCGGCGTGAGCGCGGACGTCCTGTGGACGACGGCCCGCGACGACCTGCCGGCCATCGTCCCCGCCCTTCGTGCGCTGCTGGAGGACGAAGCTCCTCCCTCCGGCGAGGTTCCGACGTGACGCCCGACCTAGGCGCCCTTCTGCCGGAGGTGCGCGCGGCGCCTCCCGGCCCCCGCTCCCTCGCGCTCGCCGGGGAGCTGCGGGAGTTCGAGTCGCCGAACGTCACCTACCTGGCGGACGACTTCCCGGTGTTCTGGGAGGAGGCGCGGGGCGCGAACGTGCGGGACGTGGACGGCAACGTCTTCGTGGACCTGACCGCGGCGTTCGCGGTCGCGGGGGCCGGGCACGCGCACCCGCGGGTGGTGGAGGCGGTGCGCGCGCAGGCGGGGCGGCTGATGCACGGCATGGGCGACGTGCACCCCCCGCGCGTGAAGGCGGAGCTCCTCCGCGCGCTGGCGGAGGTCGCGCCCGGCGGCCTGCGGCGGTCCATCCTCGCCAACTCCGGCGCCGAGGCGGTGGAGGCGGCGCTGAAGACCGCCGCGCTCGCCACGGGCAAGCCGCGCGTCCTGGCCTTCCACGGCGGCTACCACGGTCTGACCTACGGCGCGCTCGCCGTCTCCTCCCGCGAGGACTTCCGCGCGCCCTTCGCGGCGCAGCTCGGCCGCACCGCCGTCTTCGCCCCCTATCCGTATCCCTACCGCTCGCCGTTCGGCCGCGACCCGGACGAGGTCGGCGCCGCCACCCTGCGCTACGTGGAGCACCTGCTCGACACCCCCGGCACCGCGTCGGACGGCATCGGCGCCATCCTCGTGGAGCCCGTGCAGGGGCGCGGCGGCGACGTGATCCCGCCCGACGCCTTCCTCCCCGGGCTCCGCCGCATCTGCGACGAGCGCGGGCTGCTGCTGATCCTGGACGAGGTCTACACCGGCTTCGGGCGCACGGGACGGTGGTTCGCGTGCGAGCACTGGGGCGTCGTCCCCGACCTGCTCGTCGTGGGGAAGGCGCTGACGGGCGGGCTGCCGTTCGCGGCGTGCATCGGCACCGACGCGGTGATGCAGGCGTGGCCGCGCTCGACCGGCGAGGCCATCCACACCTCCACCTTCCTGGGCAACCCCGTGGCGTGCGCCGCCGCGCTGGCGTCCATCTCCGTCCTTCGCGACGAGCGGCTGGTGGAGCGCTCGGCGGACCTGGGGGCGCGTCTCGTGGCCCGGCTGCGCGAGGCGACGGCGGACCATCCCAACGTGGGGGAGGTGCGGGGGATCGGGTCCATGATCGGGGTGGAGATGGTGCGCGGCCGCGAGAGCCGCACGCCGGCCCCGGAGCTGGTCGGCCGCCTGGTCGTCGAATCCCTGCGGCGCGGCGTCCTGGTGCTGGGCGGCGGGTTCTACGGGAACGTCCTCTCGCTCTCCCCGCCGTTCGTGCTGACGGACGAGCAGGCGGACCACGCGCTGGGCGTGCTGGAGGAGGTCCTCGGCGAGATGCGGTGAGAGCGAAGGTCGGCATCTCTCGTGGCGCCGACGTCCAGCCGCCCTCGGCCGTGGAGACGGAGAAAGCGAGAGGGGGTGCGGCGTCGGCCGCACCCCCTCGCGTCATCTCACCCGGCCCTCCGCCACCGCCGCCTCGCCCGCCGCCAGCCCCTCCGGCCGCCCGACGTCGATCCACGTCGCCCCGTCAACGCGGAAGGGGAGGATCCGCTCGCCCTCCGCGGCGAGGCGGAGGTACGGGTCGAGGATCGAGAAGGCGCCGCGCTCCGTCAGCAGGCCGAAGATGCGCGGGGAGATGACGTGCACCCCCGCGAAGGGCACCTTCCACACCTCGCCCACCGGGTCGCGGACGCGAAGGTCGAGGCCCTTCACGTCGTCCGACCGGCCCAGCAGGCCCCGGTCGTCGAAGAGGAAGTGCCGCGTGGTGGGCCGGTCGAGGACGGCCAGCGTGGCGAGCGCGCCGGACGCCAGGTGCGCCTCGTACAGGGCGCACAGCGGCAGGTCGGAGAGGATGTCGGTGTTGTGGAGGAAGAACGGGGCGTCGCCGCGGAAGTGGGCGCGCGCCTGGAGAAGCCCGCCGCCCGTCTCCAGCGGCGATCCTGCTTCGGGCGAGATCGCCACCTCCACCCCGAAGCCCTGCTTCTCGGCCAGGAAGCGCTCCACCTGCTCGGCGTGGTGGTGGACGTTCACCACCAGGCGGTCCGTCCCGGCCTCGATCAGCCGCCGCGCGATCCGCTCCAGCATGGGCACCCCGCCCACCGGCACCAGCGCCTTGGGCACGCGGTCCGTCAGCGGCCGCAGGCGCGTTCCCAGCCCCGCGGCCAGCAGCATCGCCTCCACCGCGCTACGCCCCCGCCGCGGAGGCCGCCGCCGCCTTCGCCTCCTGGTTCGCGGGCCAGCGCCCCTCCTCGCGGTGGGCCAGGACCACGTTGACCATCGGGAAGCGCGCCCGGAGGTGCTCCGCCAGGCGCTCGGCGAAGTAGACGGAGCGGTGCTGCCCCCCCGTGCACCCGAAGTAGATGGAGAGCGAGGTGAAGCCGCGGGTGAGGTACGTCTCCACCTGCATCTCGGCCAGGGGGCGGACGTGCTTCCAGAACTCCTCCACCTCGGGCACCTTCTCCAGGAACTCCACCACGGGCTCGTCGCAGCCGCACAGCTCCACGTACTCGGTGTAGCGACCCGGGTTGTGCAGGGCGCGGCAGTCGAAGACGAAGCCGCCGCCGTGGCCGCCCTGGTCCTCGGGGTACCCGTGCTTGTACGAGAAGGAGCCGACGTTCACCGTGAGCCCCGGCGGCGCCTTCACCGGCGTGCGGCGCAGCGCGGTGGAGCCGCACATCCGCTCGAAGACGGCGCGGAGCTCGGGAAGGTCGATGTCCACCAGCCCCGTCTCCAGCAGCCGCTCCAGGTTGCGGATGGCGGGGGGCACGCTGGCCAGGAAGCGCGGCTTGCGCTCGAAGAACCCGCGGTAGCCGTAGGCCCCCATCGCCTGCATGATCCGCACGAGGACGTACCCCCGGAAGTGCTGGCGGAAGCGCTCGCCGTCCACCGGAAGGTACTTCTCCAGCGCCCCCAGGTAGTGCGTCAGGAGCTCCTCGCGAAGTGGGTCGGGAATGGCGGCCTTGGGATCGTAGAGGAGCGAGGCCACGTCGTACTGCAGCGCCCCGCGGCGCCCGCCCTGGTAGTCGATGAACCAGGGCTCGCCGTCGCGCAGCATCACGTTCCGCGACTGGAAGTCGCGGTACAGGAAGTGGCGCGTGTCCGCCCCCAGGACGAAGGTGGTGAGCCGGCGGAAGTCCTTCTCAAGCCGCGCCTCGTTGAAGGGGACGTTGGCCAGCTTCAGGAAGTGGTACTTGAAGTAGTTCAGGTCCCACAGGATCGACTGCCGGTCGAACGCCGCCCGCGGGTACGCCACCGAGTAGTCGACCGCCTTCCCGCCCTCCACCTGGAAGCGCGGAAGCACCTCCAGCACGCGCCGGTACACGGGGAGGATCGCCTCCGGGAACGGCGCGCCGGGGTCCTCGGCCCGCGCCGCGGTGACGGCGTCGAACAGGGTGGTGTCGCCCAGGTCCTCCTCCAGGTACACCCCGGCCTCCTCGTCCGCCCCGTAGATCTCGGGCACGGGCAAGCCGGCGCCGCGCAGCGCGGCGGAGTAGGAGAGGAACGCGCGGTTCTCCTCGCGGTCGGGCCCCATCACCCCGATCGCGGTCTCCATCCCCTCGCCCACCACGCGGAACATGCGCCGCGACGAGCCGTCGCCCTCCAGCGCCAGGACCGAGGCGGGGGGCTTGCCGAAGTGCGCCTCGTACAGGCGGCGGAACGTCTTCTCCACTATGTCGGTCTCCCCTCGGGTGTCCACGCGTCTCAGCCGGGTAACATAACCCTGCAACCGGGGGACCGCGACGCGCGCCCCCCGCCGCCCCCGATCCGCCGACCTCCCGAACGACCGCTCCGAAGCATCATCCCGAGCCCCTCAACCGCATTCTTCACGCGGAGAAGAAGACGGGAGAGACGCGAAGGGGTGCGTCGGCGGACGCGTCACCACGATCGACCTCCGCCCCGCGGGCATCCCTTCATCTCGAAGGAGAGATAGGATGCCCTTCCGACGAGGGCCGGATCCGCCGGAGGATCCCGCCCCCCGCACCTCCGCGCTCTCCGCGCCTCCGCGTGAGACCCGCCGTTGCCGTTTCCGCGTCTCCGCGTCCTCCGCGTCTCCGCGTGGAAACCGGAATCCGCCGCACGCGACGCCTTCCGGCCACGAAGCGCCGGTGCAGGCGGGAGAGAGCCGATACCCTTCCCGCCCCGGCGGTACGACGATTGCCGCCCGGTGCGCGTCCGCTCCCTTTCCGTTCCAGATCCGAGGGCCCCACGCCATGCCGAACCGACTCGCGCAGGAGAGCAGCCCCTACCTCCTGCAGCACGCGGAGAACCCCGTGGACTGGTACCCGTGGGGCGACGAGGCATTCGCCCGGGCCCGCGCGGACGACCGGCCCATCCTGCTCTCGGTGGGCTACTCGGCCTGCCACTGGTGCCACGTGATGGAGCACGAGTCGTTCGAGGACCCCGCGACCGCGGCGGTGATGAACGAGCTGTACGTGAACGTGAAGGTGGACCGCGAGGAGCGGCCGGACGTGGACTCCGTCTACATGAGCGCCGTGACGGCCATGACGGGCCACGGCGGCTGGCCCATGACCGTGTTCCTGACGCCGGAGGGGACCCCGTTCTGGGGGGGGACGTACTTCCCCCCCGAGCCGCGGCACGGGCTCCCGTCGTTCCAGCAGGTGCTGCAGGCCATCTCCGACGCGTACCGCAACCGCCGCGAGGCCGTGGAGCAGAGCGCGTCCGAGCTGCACGAGATGCTGCGGCAGGGCGCGGCCATGCGGGCGCCGTCGGGCGCGCTGGACGTCTCGGCCCTGGACCGCGCCTACCACCTTCTCGCCGCCCGCTTCGACGCGCGCAACGGGGGCTTCGGCGCCGCGCCCAAGTTCCCGCAGCCCATGGCGCTGGAGTTCATGCTGCGGCAGGCGGTGCGCACCGGCAGCGGCGACGCGCGGCGCATCGTGGAGCACACGCTGCGGCGGATGGCGGCGGGCGGCATCCGCGACCACCTGGGCGGCGGCTTCCACCGCTACTCCGTGGACGCGCACTGGCTGGTGCCCCACTTCGAGAAGATGCTGTACGACAACGCCCTGCTCGCCCGCCTGTACCTGAACGCCTGGCAGGCCACGCGCGAGGAGGGCTTCCGCGCCGTGGCCGAGGACACGCTGGCGTACGTCGAGCGCGACCTGCTCGGCCCGCACGGTGGGTTCTACGCCACGGAGGACGCGGACAGCGAGGGGGAGGAGGGGATCTTCTACGTCTGGACCCCGGAGGAGGTGGACGCGCTGCTGGGGCCGGAGGACGGCCCCGTCTTCCGCGCCTTCTACGACGTGGCCCCCGGCGGCAACTTCGAGGGGCGCAGCATCCTGCACGCCGACCGCCCGCCGGCCCAGGTGGCGAAGGAGACCGGCGTGTCGGAGGAAGCCCTGGCCGCGGTGCTGGAGAGGGGGCGCCCGGTCCTCTTCGCCGCGCGGGAAGAGCGGATCCGCCCCGGCCGCGACGAGAAGGTGATCGTCGCCTGGAACGCCATGATGATGCGGGCGTTCGCGGAGGCCGCGCGGGCGCTGGAGAGCGACCGCTACCGCCAGGTCGCCGTGCGCAACGCCGAGTTCCTGCTCCGCGAGCTGCGGCCCGAGGGGCGGCTGATGCGCACGTGGAAGGACGGCCGCGCCAGGGTCCCCGCCTTCCTGGACGACCACGCCCTGCTGGCGGACGCCCTGCTCTCCCTCTACGCCGCCACCTGGGACCCCCGCTGGGTCCGCGAGGCCCGCGCGCTGGCGGACGAGGTGATCGAGCGCTTCTGGGACGAGGGCGAGGGCATCTTCTTCGACGCCGGGGCCGAGGAGTCCGCCGAGCTCCCCGTGCGCCCCCGCGAGCTGTACGACAACGCCACGCCCTCCGGCTCATCCGCCGCCGCGCTGATGCTGGTCCGGCTGGCCCGGCTCACGGGGGAGGAGCGCTACGCGAAGGTGGCGGAGCGGGCGATCGAGGGCACCGGCGAGCTGCTGGCGCGGGCGCCCATCGGCTTCGGCCTGCTCCTCTCCGCGCTGGACCACCAGCTCTCGCCGCACCGCGAGGTGGCGTTCGTGGGCATACCGGGAGAGGAGGCGACGGACGCCCTGCTGCGCGTCGTCGGCCGGCCCTGGCTGCCCAACGTGACGGTGGCGCTGCGCGCGCCGGACGCAGCCGAAGAGGTGGAGGCGGAGATCCCGCTGCTCGCGGGCAGGACGCCGGTGGAGGGGAAGCCGGCGGCGTACGTCTGCGAGCGCTTCGCCTGCCGCATGCCGGTGACCACGCCCGACGCGCTGGCGGCGGAGCTGGCGCCTTCCTGACGGAGCGCCGCCGCGCGCCTGGTGGCGCGCGGCGGGCGGCTCGTCCCCGCGGGCTTGCGCGCGCCTCGCGCGGGCCGGCAATATCCACGCGGCGCGCCGCTCCCGCGGAGCGCCCCCTCCCCTCACCCCGCGATCCCATGCTCCTCCGCACCCGCCGGGCGCTCGCCCTCGCCACCCTGGGCCTGCTGGCCTGTGCCCCCGCCCGCGCGCAGGGCCCCGGCCAGCGCGGCGCCGCGGACGAATGGCGCTTCCCCGACCTGCCGCCCGCGGCGCCGGTCTCCGCGGCGGAGCACGCCCGCCGCCGCGCCGCGCTGGCCGAGCGGATGCGCGACGGGGTGCTGGTGGTGTGGGGCCAGGACGAGCCCGAGACCGACTACGCGCCCTTCGCCCAGAACCCCGCCTTCCGCTACCTGACGGGGATCACCGAGCCCGGCGCCGCCCTGGTCGTCTCCAAGCAGGGGTCGCAGGTGCGCGAGACGCTCTTCGTACGCCGCCGCAACCCGGCACGCGAGGTGTGGGAGGGCTCGCGCCTGGGCGCCGAGCGCGCCCGCGCCCTGACCGGCATCGCCACGCGCGAGGTCGAGGGGATGATGCCGCTGCTGGACTCGCTCCTGGCCACGCCGCGCACCCTCTACACCGTCTCCCCGCTCCCGGAGGACGCGGGCGAGCGGACGGTGCTGCGCCGCGACCAGCAGCTCGTGAAGCAGCTCGTGGACGCGCACGCGGGCACCAGGACGGAGTCGCTGGACCGCGTGCTGAGCCAGCTCCGCGGGAGCAAGTCGGCCACGGAGCTGGACCTGATCCGGCGCGCCGTCTACATCACCATCCTGGCCCACCACCAGGCGGCTCGGTACGTGGAGCCCGGGATGAACGAGTTCGAGGTGCAGGCGCTGATCGAGGGCACCTTCCGCCGCTACGGCTCCGAGCGCCCCTCGTTCGCCAGCATCGTGGGCTCGGGCCCCAACTCCACCACGCTGCACTACCGCGAGGCCGACCGCTTCATGCAGGCCGGCGAGACGCTGGTGATGGACATCGGCGCGTCGTACCGCGGCTACGCGGCGGACCTGACGCGCACCCTTCCCGTGAGCGGACGCTTCTCCCCCGAGCAGCGGCAGGTCTACCAGATCGTGCTGGACGCGCAGAAGGCGGCCGAGGCCCTGGTGCGCCCCGGCGCCACCTGGGCGCAGATCAACGCGGCGGCCCAGCGGGTTCTGGCGGAGGGGCTGACCCGCCTGGGCCTGATCGAGTCGCCCACCGCCAGCTACGCCTGCGGCCGCAACGGCTCCTCGCGTTGCCCCCAGATCCAGCTCTTCTACATGCACGGGCTGGGGCACGGGATCGGGCTGGACGTGCACGACCCCGACGTCTCCTACTTCGGCGGCGCGTTCAAGGAGGGGAGCGCCTTCACCATCGAGCCCGGCATCTACGTGCGCGCCGACGTGCTGGACCACCTGGCCGACACCCCCGAGAACCGCGCCCTGATCGCCAGGCTGCGCCCCGTGGTGGCCCGCTACCGCAACATCGGCGTGCGGATCGAGGACGACTACGTCGTCACCGCGCGCGGCGTGGAGCGCGTGAGCGAGGGAGCCCCGCGCGAGATCGCGGAGATCGAGGCGCTGATGGCCGAGCCCTCCCCCTGGAGCGCCGGCCGCCGCCCCGAGGCGGTGGAGTGGTACCGGGGCACCACGCCGCGCCCGGCGGCTCCGTGACGGGCTTCGCGTACTTCGGCGGGATCGACTTCTCCGGGGCGAAGGAGCCGCTCGACAACCTGTGGACGGCGGTGGGCCAGGAGCGCGACGGCAAGCTGCACGTCCTCTCCCTGTGCCCGCAGCCGTTCCGCGCCGACATGGTGGACTTCGTGGCGAAGGGCTGGCGGAAGGCGGTGGGGGCGGAGGAGGACGCCCGCGTGCTCTGGGGCGCGGACTTCCCCTTCGGCCTGCCGGGGGAGGCCTCGCAGCGCGTGGCCGGCGAGCGCCGCGCGTCGTGGAAGGGCACCGCGGCCTGGGTCGCGGACCGCCCGGCCGACGAGGTGCGCGAGCACTTCCCGGAGATGCACAAGCGCATGCGCGCCACGGACACGGGCGGCGCCCTGGCGCCCATGGACATGCGCCTCTACCGCCAGACGGTGGAGGGCATCCGCTGCCTGCACGAGCTCCGCGACGCGGCCGACGTCTCCCTTCCCCCCGTGGCGGCGGACGCCTCCGCCTCCACGGTCGTGCTGGAGGTCTATCCCTCCGGCACCATCAAGGACCTGGGGATCAAGGGAAGCAAGGTCCCCTCGCGCCCCGGCGAGGTCCGCGCCCGCCCCGTGGCGCTGCGTCCCTACCTGACCTTCGACCACCCTTCGCTGGAGTCCATCGCGGTCACGCTGGAGGACGCCCGCGACGCCGTCGTGGCCTGCCTCACCGCCTACCTCTGCCGCGACGACCTGGACCAGCCGTACCGCGTCGCGAAGTTCCCGCCCGAGACGTTGGAGCTGGAGGGGTGGATCTACCGCGCCCCCCTGGCTCTCGGCTCGTAGGCGGGCGACGACGGCAGCACGTGGAGACGCGGAACGCGAGAAGGCCCCGCACCCGTGTAGCAGGTGCGGGGCCTTCGCTGGTCGTCGGAGCGAACGTCTACTCGGCCGGATCCGGCGCCGCGACCACCTTCGGGACCGCGACGGCGGTGGGGGCGGGGGCCTCCCAGGGCATCCGCGGCGCGGCGTGGTCGGCCGCGGGCCTGCCGTTGGACGCCTCGTCGAGCGAGGTACCCAGGAAGTCGGGCAGGCGCACCCCGCCGATGTCCTTCATCACCTGCATCATGGGCGGCAGCGAGCGCGCCATGCCCTGCAGGAAGTTGGTGCTGGCCGTGCCCGACCCGCCGTCCCAGACCACGACCTTGTCGAACTTCACGTTCGAGATCGCCTTCGCCGCCGTCTCGGCCAGCGTGTCCAGGTGCTCCAGCATCAGGAGCTGGAACGCCTGCTCCGAACCGCCGCAGGCCTCCACGATGGCCTTCAGGCCCTCGCCCTTCCTGGCCAGGATCTCGTACTGGCCGCGCGCCTCGGCCTCCAGCTTCACGTAGATGGCCTCGGCCTCGGCTACCGCGTTGATGCGCTTCCGCTCGCCCTCGGCCTCGGCGTCCACGATCATCTTCGCCTTCTCGGCCTTGGCGGGAGCCTCGAGCTGGGCGCGGCGCTCCGCCTCGATCCGCTCGGCCTGGGCGATGGCCGCCTTGGCCATGGCGCGGTTCTGCGCCTCTTGCACCGCGGCCTCCGCCTCGCGCTTGCGCTTCTCGCCCATCTCGTAGGCCTCGGCCTGGCGCACCTGGAGCTGGGCCTGCGTCGCCACGATCTGCGCCTGGCTCTGCGCCTCGCCGGCGATGGCCTTGGCCTCGGCGGTGGCCACCGCGACGCGCTTCTGCTGCTCGGCGTCCTTCACCGCGGCCTCACGCTGGAACGCGGCGGTCTCCTCGCCCACCTTCTGCTCCTTCTCCAGCTCGGCCACGCGCACGGCCTGCGCCCGGGTGGCCTCGCGCATGCCGATCTCGCGCTCCTTGTTGGCGTTGGAGACCGAGATCACCTTCTCGCGCTCGGCCTCGGCCACGCGGATCTCGCCCATCCGCTCCTGGTCGGCCACGTCGCCGCGGGCCTTCTGCACCGCCTCGGCGGCCGCTTTGCGGCCGATGGCCTCGATGTACCCGGACTCGTCGTTGATGTCCGTGATGTTCACGTTCAGCAGCACCAGGCCCACCTTCTTGAGCTCCGGCTCCAGCGACGTGAGGATGTTGTGCAGGAACGAGTCGCGGTCGCGGTTGATCTCCTCGATCCGCATGGACGCGATCACCTGGCGGAGCTGCCCGAAGATGATGTCCTGCGCCTGCCGCTTGATCTGGTTCTGGTCCAGCTTGAGCAGGCGGATGGCCGCGTTCTGGCGCACCTCGTCCTCGGTGCCCACCGCCACCGTGAACACGCTCGGCACGCTCACGCGGATGTTCTCGAACGAGAGCGCGTCGCGGAGCGGGATGTCGATCTGGATGGGCTCCAGGGTCAGGTAGTCGTACTCCTGGATGATGGGCCACACGAACGTGCCGCCGCCCGAGAGGCACTTGGCGGAGTTCCCCCCGCCCACCATGCCGGAGACGACCAGCACCTTGTTCGCGGGGCAGCGCCGGTAGCGCGATGCCAGGAAGAAGACGAAGCCCAGGCCCAGGACCAGGGCCAGGAGCACGCCGCTCCCCAGGATGGTGGAGACCAGGTCCGCCTGGAAGGCGGCTGCAAGGACGGGGGTCATGGGATCAGGCTCCCAGGTCGGGGGTGGGTACGACCACCACGGTTTCGGGATCGAGGACGTCGACCACCAGGATGGCGGCGCCCGTCGGAAGGGGCTCGTCGGATACGGCGCGGCACTCCACGGTGCGGCCCTGGAGCGACACGTGGATCTTCCCGGCGCCCGCCCGCGCGCCGGGGATGCTCAGGTACACCTGCCCCTGGTGGCCCACGGCGCCGCCCAGGCGCACGGTGCCGTCGCGCTCCAGGCGCAGCATGGCCCGCATGGCCGTCGCGACGCCCCAGGCGGACACGGAGCCCGCCGCCAGGGCGACCGAGGCCGCCACGGGCACGCCGAAGCCGCCGGCGCGCATGGCCATGCCGCCGATCCCGCCGAAGGCGAGGGCGGCGGACACCGAGCGCACGCTCAGGAGCTGCAGCGCGTCGCCGGCGTGCACGCCCGGCGCGTCGCCGATGCCGAGGGTGTGCAGCACTCCGTCCTCCAGCCCCAGGACGCTCAGCACGAGCTCCAGGACCAGCAGGCCGCCGCCGACCAGCGCGCAGACGAAGAAGACGGTGTCCAATGCCCGGTACGAGAAGGGGGATCGGTCCGGCGGAAGGGGGGACGGACGCGAGCGCGTCCGGCCTCGAAACTATCCCCTTCCCCGGTCTTCCGTCAAGCTCCCGGGACTACGGACGGCGTCGCGCCCGGGTTTCACAACTCCTTGCCACGCTTTCATCTACTCTGCTCCCCTTCCCGTCCGCCCCCCCTGGTCGGGGCGCGGCGGGGAAGCCGGTGGGAATGCGGTGCTCCGGAGGAGGAGGAGGCCGCGGCGCCCGGAGCGCCGCGGCCTTCCACGTTACGGGGGGACACCGGCGGGGGCAACGATGTCGTCGCGCCCCGCGCTCACCCCTCCGCCGCCCGCCTGGCCGCCGCGAACGCCGCGTCCAGCATGGGCTCCGTCAGCCGGCCGGTGAAGGTGTTCTGCTGCGAGGGGTGGTACGAGCCCACCAGCGCCAGCGGCCCGACCTCCGCCACGGCGCAGTGGCCGAAGCGCGGGCGAGGCGTGGGGATGGGGTGCCCCGCCCGCCCCAGCAGACGCAGCGCCGCCTCCCACGCGAAGCCGCCCAGGCACAGGACGGCGCGCAGGCGGGGGAGCGCGGCCAGCTCGCGCAGGGTGAAGGGCGAGCAGGCATCGCGCTCGTCGGGGAGCGGCTTGTTCTCGGGCGGGGCGCACTTCACCGCGGCGGTCACCCAGGCGTCGGTGAGCGCCAGGCCGTCCTCCAACCGGACCGACGTCGGTTGGGACGCGTAGCCGGCGCGGTGCATGGCCGCGAAGAGCCAGTCGCCCGAGCGGTCGCCGGTGAAGACGCGCCCGGTGCGGTTCGCGCCGTGGGCCGCGGGAGCCAGGCCCAGGACCAGGAGCCGCGCCTCCGGGTCACCGAAGCCGGGCACGGGGCGGGCCCAGTACTCCTCCCCGCGGAACGCGCGCCGCTTCTCGCGCCCCACGCGCTCGCGCCACTCCACCAGCCGCTCGCAGCGCCGGCAGCCCACCACCTCGTCCCGGATCACCTTCAGCACGGCGGGTCCCTCCGTCGTTCGTCGCGCGCCGGACAGCGGCGCGTCCGCACCCCGGCATGGAGCGCGGACGCTGGTACCCGGCGCCGGGGCTGCGGTTCGGCCCGCTAGCGGACCTCGCCCTCGGTCGGCGTACCCGGACGGGAGCGGGACTCGGCTGGCTGGGCGGGAGCCGGCGGGGGCGCGGGACGCTCGGTCCGCGGCTCCGGCCGGGGCGCCACCCGCGCCGGCTCCGGCCGTGGCTCCTCGCGGACGACCGGGGCCGGCTCCGCGCGCGAGGGCTCCGGACGCTCCACCCGCGGGGTCTCGCGCACCGCCGGGGCGACCTCGACCGGGGAGGGCTCCGGACGCTCCACTCGCGGCGTCTCCCGCACCGTCGGGACGGCCTCGATCCGCGAGGGCTCGGGGCGCTCCACCCGCGGCGTCTCCCGCACCGTCGGGACGGCCTCGATCCGAGACGGCTCGGGGCGCTCCACGCGCGGCTCCTCGCGGGGGGCCGCGCGGGGCTCCTCACGGCGGGGGCGCTCCGTCCGCGGCTGCTCCGCGCGGGGCTCCTCCCTGCGGGGCCGCTCCGCGCCGCCCTGCTCCTCCGGCGCCGGGCGGGCGGCCGGGGGCGCGACCACGCGGGGCTCCTCGCGCTCCCGCAGGCCGAAGCGCTCACGGCCGGACGCCGGCTCCTCCGTGGGCGGTCGGGAGACCGGGCGCCGTGCGCTTCCTTCCCCGCCCTCCCCCGCCCCGCCCGGGGCGTCCGTCGGGATCGGCCGGCGGCGCGTGGGCACGTCCACCGAGTCGCGGCCCGGACGCTCCTCGTCCAGCGTGTCGCCCGCCGCCGGCGGGGGCGGCCGGGGGCGGCGCCATCCGTCCTCGCCCCCGCAGGCACGCCGCCCCTGGTCCACCGGCACCACCACCCGCCGCCCGTCGCGGCACACCACGGTCACGTACACCTGGTCCACGTACGCGTCGCTGGAGCGGTACGGGCGCTCGGGCCACACCGTCAGCACGTCGCTGGTCCAGTCGTCGTCCCCCACGTTCGGCACGACCAGGGAGAGGATGTCGTCCATCGTCTCGTCGGCGTTCATGCGCGAGAAGCGGGAGTATCCCATCATGCTCCGCAGCGCCGACGGGCGGTCGAGCAGCCCGTCCAGCCGCAGCGGCGAGCGCGACGCCACCAGCAGGTAGTGGCGCGGGCCGCTCACGGCGAACGACGCCGGGTTGCGGCGGAAGTACCAGTCGTAGTGCCGCGGCCCCGCCACCAGCACGTGCGAGAACCCGGACGAGAAGCGCGAGGCCTCGTCGCTGTACGCGGGGTAGAACAGCCCCGCGCCGCGCCCCGGCACGATCTCGAAGACCGCCACGTACGCGGGCGAGGAGAGGTCGATCCCCAGCCCGCCGGTGCCGTGGTGCAGCCGGGCGCGCAGCGGGCGGCTCCACGAGTCGTCGGCCGGGTAGCCGCGGGCGAGGGACTCCATCATCCCGGCGCACCCGGCCAGGGGGAGCAGGAGCATGGCGAGCAGGACGAGGCGGCGCATGGGGGAAACGCTCTGCTTGGAGGGACGTGCGGACCGCGTGGGCACCCGGAGGAAGGGCAAGAGGAGGTCCCCGCACGGCCGCACGCGGGCCGGTTGCGGCCCAACGACTTACGAATCCGATACCCCGCCCGCTCCGCGCGGTTCGTGCCCCCGCGCGGACGATCCCGTGTCCTCCCGGGGAGACAGCGCCGGCCGGCGTCGGGCTGCGGAGGACGCGTCCTTCGTCCTCCGCCGGCTACGGCTGCGTCGCGCCGGCCGAGCGCCAGCCGACGACGGCGAGCAGCGCCCACCCCGCCAGGAAGCAGAGGCCGCCCAGCGGCGTCACCGCCCCCAGCCACCGCGTTCCGGTGAGGGCGAGCAGGTAGAGCGATCCGGAGAAGACCACACACCCCGACACGAAGAGCCAGCCGGCCAGCGGGAGCAGCCCGTCCGCCGTGCGGGAGGCGGCCAGGGCGACCACGAGGACCGCGAGAGCGTGGTACATCTGGTAGCGCGCGCCGGTCTCGAACGCCGCCAGCAGGTTCTCGGGGAGGCGGGCGCGCAGGCCGTGCGCGCCGAAGGCTCCCGCGGCCACGGCGGTCAGGGCCAGGAGGGAGCCGGCGGTCCAGAGGGCGCGGTGCATCGCGGTCGTCGCAGTCGGAGGGGGTGGAGGGCGGGACGCGGGAAAGGTGGCGGGGCGACGGCCGCCGCGCCACGGCAGCCCGTCCGCCAGCGATGGTGACGTCCTCCCTCCCGCCGTGCGCGCGGTGGCGCCCCGTTCCCGATCCGCCGGCGAAGGCGGAGGACGCACCGCCCCGCCGAACCTGGCGCAAACCTTGTCCGGGCAAACAGATAGCGCCGGACGGAACGTCTCTTGCACCAGATCCGCCGAGAGATGCTTCCAGGCCAACCGAGGACCGTCCCCGCGATGCCCGAGACTCCACCCAGAATTCCGTTCCGGAGGGAGCACCCCGTCTTCTTCTGGGGCACCTTCGCGCTTCTTCTCCTCTTCGTGGGCGGCGCCGCGGTGGTGGGCTCGCGGGTGCCGCGGTATCGCAGCGAGGCGGCGGAGATCAACGCGCGGCTGGACTCCACCGAGCGCGCCGCCCGCGACCGCATCCTGCAGTCGCGCGCCAAGCGGTCGGAGCTGGCGGTCGCCCTGCTGCAGCGCGACGTGCGCATCCGGCAGCTCTCCACCAAGGGCGTGCACATCGCCATCAACACCGAGGACTCAACCCTGTCGCTGAACCACGGCAAGGCGACCATGCGCAAGGTGCGCATCCGCATCGGCGCGGACTCCACGGTCAAGGCGCCCGACGGGCGCACCTGGCGGATGGTGCGGGCCCTGGGCGAGCGGCGGCTGGCCGAGAAGCAGGCGAACCCCGTCTACACCATCCCCGAGTGGGTCTACGTCGGCCGGGGCGAGCCGGTGCCGGCGGAGGAAGAGCGGAAGGTGCAGGGGGGGCTGGGCCGCTACGTGCTGCGGCTCGACGACGGGACCGAGATCCACACCGAGCCGCAGGTGGGCCCGCTCAAGGGCACGGTGAAGCCCGCGTCGTTCGTGGCGCGGGCCGCCGACCTGGCGGCGATCTACGACGCGGTGCGCGTCGACACGCCGGTGTTCATCTTCTAGCGGAGCAGGACCATGTCCGAGCGAATCACCCGGTCCGGCGTTCCCGAGCGCCGCAACCACACCCCGCCGGGACGGCTGCGCAGGCTGATCCACGACCACCCGCGGGGGGTGGCGGGGATGCTCCTGTGCGTGCTGCTGGCCGCGGGGCTCTTCGCCGCGGCCTCGGCCTGGGCGGTCAACGAGCGGTTCAAGCGCCAGGTCGCCGAGATGGCGTACATGCACGACACCCGCACCATCGAGTTCCTGGAGGGCAAGGAGCGCCAGACGGTGGAGCAGATGTCGAAGGCAGAGCAGGAGCTTGCCGCCAGGCAGAAGGAGCTCACGCCGCGCGACCGGCCCTACCTGGTGGTCTCCATCGCCGAGCGGAGCGTGTGGTACATCCGCGGCAACGACACCATCTACCGAGCCCCCGTGGCGGTGGGATCGGGGAAGACGCTGGTGATGGGCGGCAAGACCAAGCGCTTCCAGACGCCCCGCGGGCGCATGCGCATCACCGCCAAGGAGCTGGACCCCGTCTGGGTGCCGCCCAACTGGCACTACATCGAGGTGGCGCGCCGCCGCGGCCTGCGCGTGGTGGACATGAGCAACGCCTCGCCGGGGGCGCTGGCGGGCTTCCCGGAGGGGCGCGAGCCCATCCGCGGCGGGACCATCTACATCCCGCCCTGGGGCTCCCCGCAGCGCCGCCACAAGGGCGTGCTGGGCGTGGCCAAGCTGGAGATGTACGACGGCTACTACTTCCACGGCACCGACAACGAGCGGAGCGTGGGGACCGCCGCCTCGCACGGGTGCCTGCGGATGCGCCGCCACGACATCATGTGGATGTACCAGAACATCCCGGTGGGCACGGACGTCTACATCTACTAGACGCGTCCCGGGGATGCGGAAGGGGCCGCCGGCGAATCTCGCCGGCGGCCCCTTCCCCGTCCCGTCACCCCGCGGACGTCACTGCGGCGGCGCCGCGGGCGGAAGCTCGATCTCCGGCTTCTCGGGGTGCGGCCGGTAGAGGACCGCCGTGCGGCCGATGGTCTGCACCACGGCCACGCCCTCCACGCGCGAGGCCAGGTCGGCGGCGCCCTCGCGCACGTCGACGGGCGCGGCCTCCAGCACCTTCACCTTCAGGAGCTCGCGGGTGTTCAGCGCCTCCTGCAGGGTGCGGACGGCGGCCTCGGTCACCCCGTCCTTGCCCACGAACAGGACCGGCTTCAGGTGGTGCGCCAGGGACTTCAGGTGCGCGCGCTGCTTCGCGGTCAGGGCTGGGATGGTCGCCTCTCGGAATGGGTTCAGGCCGTCTCCACGCGGTTGCGGCCGCGGGACTTCGCCAGGTACAGGGCGCGGTCGGCGGAGCGGACCAGCTCCGCGGACTCGGCCGCGTCCTCGGGAAACGCCGACACCCCGAAGCTCGCCGTGAGCGAGCGGGGGACCTCGGCGTTGGGGGGCAGCGACTCGATGAGCGCCCGCAGGCGCTCGGCCAGGCGGAGCCCCTCCTCCTTGGTGGTCTCGGGGAACACGAGCGCGAACTCCTCGCCGCCGTAGCGGCAGGCGCTGTCCGTGGTGCGGAAGGTGTGCCGCACCGCGCGGCCGATGCGCTGCAGCGCGTGGTCCCCCACCTCGTGCCCGAAGTCGTCGTTGATCTTCTTGAAGTGGTCGATGTCCAGCAGCACCAGCGAGAGCGGCCGCGAGTAGCGACGCGAGCGGTTGAACTCCACCGCCAGGATCTCGTCGAACCCCCGGCGGTTGTGGCAGCCGGTGAGCGGGTCGATGGTGGCCTGCGCCCGCAGCCGGTCCACCAGCTCCGCGTTCCGCAGCGCGATGGCCGACGAGTCGGCCAGGGCGCGGAGCAGCGCCAGGTCGTGCGGCTCGTACGGCGCGTCGGTCATCCGCCGCCCCAGGATGAGCAGGCCCGCGCCCCCGTCCCCGAAGTCGAGCGGCGCCACCACCGCCACCTCGGCGGGCACGTGGTCGCGGATCTCGGCGTCGCGGGGCGGGATGACGGGCGGGTTCCCCGGCGCCGCGATGGCGGTCACCACGCGCGAGGGGATGGCGTACGCCACCGACTCGCCGCGCAGCGAGCGCACGGCTCGGCAGGTGTACTGGTCGCCGTCGGTGTGGTAGAGAGCCGCCCACCAGGTGAAGAAGACCTCGCCCACGGAGTCCAGGACCAGCCGCTCGGTCTCGTCGGCGCCGCGGACCACGGCCAGGGTGCGCGCCACCTGCTGCAGCGCTCCCAGGTGGAAGCGGAGCTGGTCCAGCTCCAGCGACTGGGCGGCGCGCTGCTCCTGCACCGTCCAGATGCGCGTCATCTGCGCCGCCACCGCCTCGCGCACCTCGGCCGGGAGCCCCTCGGGGTCGTCCGCCGCCCACGCCTCGCCCTCGCCGCCGGGCGCGGGAAAGCGCCACAGGGGGCTCAGCCCCTCGGGGTCGTCGCCCAGGGCCAGCGGCACCGGGCGGGTGGGCACGGTGATCCAGGCGCGCGCGCCCGCCACGGAGCGCACCGCCTGCAGGCAGGCGCCCGCGATCTCGTCCGCGCTCCCCTGCAGGGGCACGGACGCGAAGGCGAGCGCCACCCGGGCGAGGGTGTCGCCCGCGGGATCGGCTACGCCGGAGAGGTCCGAGGCACGGTCGGACGTGGTCGACATCGGCGGGGGGAGGGGAGGGAACGGACGGCCACGCGGGCCGGGGGCGCGAAGGGACCTTCGGTGCGGCGCCGCGCCGCGGCCCATCCCTGCATAGTGCGTTCCGGCGCTCCCCGGGGGCCACCCGCGAGACGCCATGCGGGTTTCCCCGAAAGTGTCCCGAGGGGGCGGCCGTGCGGATCGCGGGATGGCGTGCGATCCGCAACGGCGGCTCAGTCGCCGAACGACACCCCGAGCTGGCGGGCGGCGACCACCAGGTCGTTGTCGGGCGAGACGCGCTTGATCTCCCCCACGGCGTCGCGCAGCGGCACCGCGCGCACGGCGGCGCCCTGCAGCGCCACCATCGTCCCCAGGTTCCGGTCGCGGATGCATCGCACCGCCGCCGCGCCGAAGCGCAGCGCGATGTTGCGGTCGTAGGCGATGGGGGAGCCGCCGCGCTGGATGTGCCCCAGCACCAGGGTGCGCGTCTCCTTGCCGCTCGCCGCCTCGATCTCGGCCGCCAGCCGGTCCGCGATCCCTCCGTAGCGCCCGGAGCGGTCCAGGAAGCTGGGCTCGCCTCCCGCGGGGTACGCCCCCTCCGCGGCCACCACGATGCTGAAGCGGCGGCCGGAGGCGTCGCGCTCGCGCACCTTCTCCACGATGCGGTCGATGGAGTACGGGATCTCGGGGATCAGGATCACGTCCCCGCCGCCGGCCAGCCCCGACTCCAGCGCGATCCAGCCGGTGTGCCGCCCCATGAGCTGCACCACCATCACCCGCTGGTGGGCCTCGGCCGTGGAGTGCAGCCGGCCGATGGCGTCGGTGGCCACCTCCACCGCCGTCTGGAAGCCGAAGGTGACCTCGGTGGCGCGCAGGTCGTTGTCGATCGTCTTGGGCACGCCGATCACCGGCAGCCCCTTCCCGTAGAGGGCGTGCGCGATGTTCAGCGACCCGTCGCCGCCGATGGCGATCAGCGCGTCGATCTCCATCTCGCGGAAGCGTTCCACGATCTCGTCCGAGCGGTCCACGGTCCCCCAGGTGCCGTCCGGCTGCCGCACCTCCAGGCCGAAGGGGTTCCCGCGGGTGGTGGTGCCCAGGATGGTCCCGCCCAGGTGGTGGATGCCGCGGACGGAGTTCGCCGTCAGGGGAAAGACGCCGGCCTCGCCGTCCACCTCGCCCTCCAGGAGGCCCATGTAGCCGCGGCGGATCCCCAGGACCTCCCACCCCTCCTGCAGCGCGGCCAGGGTGGCGGCGCGGATCACCGCGTTCAGGCCGGGGGCGTCGCCGCCTCCCGTGTTGATGGCGATGCGCCGGATGGGCCTCTGCGTCCCTGCGTTCTCCATGTCCCCGCCCCCGAGTGGTTGCCGGCGTGCGCGCTGGTCCCGGGGGCTCCCCCGGGCACCGCCGCCGAAAAGATAGCGCGGCCCCCGCGGGCGGCAAGCCGACGGCTTGACGCCCGCAGGCCCCGCGGGTATGCTGCGCGGGCGACCGTGCCCCGTACCCGAACCCCGGAATCCCCAGATGGTCACCGAAGCCGCCGTACGGAAGGCCCTGCGCACCGTGAAGGACCCCGAGATGAAGCTGGACCTGGTGGTCCTGGGCCTCATCTACGACATCCGCATCGACGGTGCCCGCGTGGAGGTCACCATGTCGCTCACCTCCCCCGGGTGCCCGGTGGCGGGAGAGATCCTGACCCAGGCCCGCGAGGCGGTCGAGAAGGTGGAGGGAGTGGAGAGCGTGGACGTGGAGCTCACCTTCCAGCCGCCCTGGACCGCCGACCGCATCCCGCCCACCATCCGCGCCGCGCTGGGGCTCTGATGCTGTAGGGAGGTTCCCTACACGCTCCGCTCGTTCTCCCGACTGTCCGGGGGTGGGGGTGGAAGCTACATTATCCGTCTCGGCAGGGGTCCGAGACGCGACCAGATAGAGATCACGAGAACAGGAGACGATATGGGCTCGTTCGTGAAGACGCTCCCGGCCCTCGGGCTGGTTCTCCTCGCCGCCGCCTGCGGCGGCAAGGACGCCGGCAGCGACCAGGCGCCCGCCGAGGGCACGCAGGCTCCCGCGGCCACCGAGCAGACCGCCGCGCCGGCGGGTCAGGGCCAGGTGGTCGAGGTGAAGATGGTCACCACGCAGGGCGGCGCGACCGGGGTGTTCGAGCCCGCCGAGGTCAGCGTGAAGAAGGGCGACATCATCCGCTTCACCACCGACGGCGTCGCCGCACACAATGCGTCGTTCCCGGCCGGCGAGAACCCGGCGGGCGCCACGCTCCCGGCGGCCGGTCCGTACCTCACCACCGCCGGCGCCACCTACGACGTGCCGATCACGATGGAGCCCGGCACCTACACCTACGTGTGCGATCCCCACGCCGCCATGGGGATGAAGGGCAAGATCACCGTCACGCAGTAAGCCTTTCCGCCGGACGCAAGAAGGGGAGGCACCCACCGAGGGTGCCTCCCCTTCTTTGCTGTCTCGACGCCCGCCCTCCAGTAGCGGAGTCGCCGCCCCTGTCTCCCGCCCGGCCGTCGCTCCCGCCGCGCACCGACCACAGCGCCTGCCGCGGCCTTCCCATCGGGACTGCCTCGCGCCGACCCTCCACGGCCGTCTCCCCCACGAGTTGGATGACGATGCAGGCCGAGCCCCCGGGAAGGGGGCTTCGTGCCGTCACGAGCCGTGGATCCGTCCCAGGCGACGGTCGGGTTCGGGCGGGAGCCGCGAATGCCCCCCTCCCCCGGCCCCTCCCCACGATGCGAGAGGGGTGACGGTCTGGTCTGGTGCCTCGCTGCGTCGGCTGCGGGTGACGCCTCACCCCGGTGTGAATGGCGATCGAAAATGTCCCCATCGCAGAGGGTGACGAGCCCGGGATCCGGCTGGCGGAGAGGTTCGCCTCGCATCCGGGTCCACGCGGGAGGGACGTCGAGCGCGAAGGTGCGCTGCCGAGGGGGCACCCCCTGC
>JASLAX010000114.1 GCA_030146875.1 Longimicrobiaceae bacterium | reverse complement strand
CACGCCCGCTCGCTCCGAGGCGGGGAGGCCGGCGTGCGCGCGGGGGGCGAGTTCGGGGCCGGGCGGGTGCTGGGGGTGGACGGGGCGCCGCTGCGCGCCCTGCTCTCGCGCGGCGTGGTGCCCGTGGTCGGCGGCTTCCAGGGCCTGCGGGACGACGGGGAGACGCTGACGCTGGGCCGCGGCGGGTCGGACACCTCCGCCGTCGCGCTCGCCGCCGCGCTGGGCGTGCCCTGCCACGTGGTGACGGACGTGCCCGCCGTGCACGACCGCGACCCGCGGCTGCACGCGGACGCCGTCCCCTTCCCGCGCCTCTCCCATCGCGCGCTCCTCGACCTCTCCCTGGGTGGGGCGGGCGTGGTGCACCCGGACGCGGCGCGCCTGGCGCTGCTGGAGCGCGTGCCGCTGCGCGTCTACCACCACCGCGCCCCGCTCTCCGGACGCGGGGGAACGCGGGTCTCGGTGGAGGACGCGGGCGCGCCCCGTCCCTCTTCGGCCGCGGCGGAGGGCGCCGTGCCCGGGAGGGCGGCGTGAGCGGGCGGGCGCTGCGGGCGCTGCGGGCGCACCGGGTGACCGGGTTCGTGCTGGGCTGCGGGGTGGAGCTGGACGAGGTGGTGCAGGCGTACCACCTGGACGGCGAGCTGAACGAGGAGCGCGACAACCTGGTGGTCGTCTTCCACGCCCTGACGGGCTCGGCGGACGCGGCGGGGTCGTGGTGGAGCGAGGTCGTGGGCCCCGGGAAGGCGATCGACACCGAGCGCTGGGCCGTCCTCTGCCCCAACCTGCTGGGGTCGTGCTACGGGACGGCGGCCCCCTGGCAGCGCGAGGGGCGCCGCGCGCCGGCCATCACGCCGCGCGACCAGGCGCGCCTGCTGGGGGCGCTGGTCCGCGAGCTGGGGGCCACCTCCGTGGCGCTGGCGGTGGGCGGCTCGCTGGGCGGGATGGTGGCGCTGGAGTGGGCCGCCCTCTTCCCCCGGCGCACGCGGGCGGCGGTGGTCCTGGCCGCGCCGGCGGCCCACACGGCGTCCGCCATCGGGTGGAGCCACGTGCAGCGGCGCGCGCTGGAGGTGGAGGGCGAGGCGGGGATGGAGCTGGCGCGGATGGTGGCGATGCTGACCTACCGCACCCCCGCGGGGCTGGAGGCGCGCTTCGGCCGCCGCGGCGACGGGAACGGCGGGTTCGAGGTGAGCCGCTGGCTGGCGGGCCACGGCGAGCGCCTGCGCGAGCGCTTCGACCGCGAGAGCTACCGGGCGCTGCTGGGCGCGATGGACGCGCACGACGTGGGGCGCCACCGCGGCGGCGTCTCCGCCGCCCTGGGCCGCTTCGCGGGGCGGCTGGTGGGCGTGGGCATCCCCGGCGACCTGCTCTACACGGCGGACGACGTGCGGCGCTGGACGGAGGCGGCGGGCGCGGAGTACCGCCAGATCCGCTCCCCGCACGGCCACGACGCGTTCCTGATCGAGACGGAGCAGGTCTCCGCGATCCTGCGCGACGTGCTGGACGAGCTGGAGCCGGCGGCGACGACGGGGGTGGATGCCGAGACGGCGGAGGCGCGCGCCTGCGCCTTCGCGGCCGGAGGCGGGTCGTGACGCCGCCGACGGGCGCGCTGCCGCTGCGGACGGGGACGGCCCGGCGGCCGCGGGTGGTGCGCGTCGCCCTCGCCGGATGCGGCGCGGTGGGCGGCGAGCTGGTACGGCTGCTGGAGGACCAGGCGGGGGAGGTCCGCGCCCGCCACGGGGTGCGGCTCCATCTCGCCCGCGTCCTGGTCCGCGACCCTTCGCGGCGGAGGCCGGACGAGCTCCCGGGGGGCGTGCTGACGACGGACCTCGACGAGTTCCTGGCGACGGAGTCCGACGTGGTGGTGGAGGCCATCGGCGGGCTGCACCCCGCGCTGCGCATCGCGGAGGCGGCGCTCTCCGGCGGGCGCCGGCTGGTGACGGCGAACAAGGCGCTGATCGCGGCGCACGGGCCGCGTCTGGCCGCGCTGGCGCGGGAGAACGGCGGGCGGCTGGACTTCGAGAGCGCCGTCGGCGGCGGGGTGCCGGTCGTCCGCGCGCTGCGGGACTCGCTCGCCCTCTCCGGCATCGAGTCGGTGCGCGGCATCCTGAACGGCACCACCAACTTCGTCCTCACCCGCCTGGGGGAGGGGCGGCGCTACGCGGACGCGCTGGCGGAGGCGCAGGCGCTGGGCTTCGCGGAGGCGGACCCGGAGCGCGACGTATCCGGGCAGGACGCGGCGGACAAGGTGCGCATCCTGGCGTGGCTGGCCTTCGGGGCCGATCCCGCCACGCTCCCGGTGCGCCGCCGCGGCATCGTTCCGGACGCGGACCGCCTGGCCCGCGCGGCCGCCGCGGCGGGAGGCGTCCCCCGCCTGCTGGCGGAGGCGGTGCGGACGGAGGCGGGCGTGGTCGCGGTCGTGGAGCCCGTCGTCGTCTCCCCCTCCTCCGACTTCGGCCGCGCGCGCGACGAGGAGAACGCGGTGGTGGTCCGCTCCCGGTGGAACGGCTCCGTGCGCCTCTCCGGCCCCGGCGCGGGCGGCGGCGCCACCGCTTCCGCGCTCCTGGGCGACGTGCTCCGCGGCGCCCACCGTGCCCCGCGCCCCGCCGCGAAGGCACCCGCCGCGGCCGTCGACCTCCGCCCGCACGAGTGGGTGATCGGCATCGCGGGCGACTGCGCGGACGAGGGTTTACTGGCGCGCACCCTGTCCCGCGCGGCGATCCGGCCGGCGTCCGTCGTCCGCTCCGGGGGCGAGGCGTTCGTCCTCACCCGTCCGCTCCCCTGGTCCCGCGTCGACCTCGCCACGCGCGCGCTGGACGCGGCGGGATGCGCGCCCGTGGTCGCGCGCGTGGAGGTGCGCTGAGCAGGCGGACGGCGCGCCCTCCCACCGACGAAAGCAGGGGGAGATCAGGGAATTTTTGGGAGTTTTGGGACGGCGCTGAAGCCAGGCGCTGCGGCGCGTCGGGTCGCGGAGAAGGCAATCCTGAACTCCCTGAACTCCTCCCTTGATTCGTAGCGGGAAGCGCGAGATGAAGGGCGGCGGCTGCGCTGAGCAGGCGTACGGAGCGCATCCCGTCTACAACTGCCCGCGTGAAAAAGGGTTCATCGCGGATTTGGTTGCAGCGTGCCTGGGAAGGCACCCTTGATCTTCAGGATGAAGTAGGCGTCGTCGCGGAAGCCGTACGCCTGGCGCTTGATGACCTTGATCTTGTTATTGATCCCTTCCAGGCGGCCGGTGTGGATCGGATAGCGGCAGTGGTTCAGGATCCCTTTCTCGTGCCGGCACAGGCTGCGGGCGAAGGTCGCCAGCGCCGGGATCCCGCTCGCGTGGGCCAGCGCACACCATTGGTCGAGG
>JASLAX010000097.1 GCA_030146875.1 Longimicrobiaceae bacterium | reverse complement strand
CAGCGGCGCCTCGCCCTCCGGCGCGCCGGCCGCCGACGGGCGCCCGGGGGCGCGGATCCGGCGCGTCAGCGTGGCGCGCTCGCCGCCCGCGGACGCCTCCACGTCGTACGACCCGTCCGCGGGGACCGGGAGGAACGCTAGGAAGGCGCCGTTCGCCGCCACCGGCACCCGCGCGCCGTCGATCCGCAGCTCCGCCGCGCCCGTGCCCGTGCTGCCGAAGACGAAGTTGCTGTCCGCGGCCGTCAGCGCCGCCCCCTCCGCCGGGTAGACCAGGTCCAGGCGGAGCGCCCCGCGCACCGTGGGGACGGGCGGCAGGGTGCCGCGCGGACTCTCGGCCTCGGGCGCGGGGCCGCCTGACGGGGGCGGGGCCGGCGGGGCGGCGCAGGCGGACAGGAGGAGCAGGGCGAGCGTGGGAACGCGCGGACGTCTCATGCGGCTTCGCGGGCGCGGAGGATGGACGGGATCGCACGGCCGGCGCGTCGCCGGCCGCGGCATGCTGCCCCGCCGCGCCCGAAAGCGCGAACGGGGAGGCGGCACGCTGCCGCCTCCCCGCAAACCGTGGTCCGTCCGCCGTCGCTCGCTCGAAAGGGCGGCGACCGGCCTCAGAGGAGGCTCGAGAGCCAGACCACCACCTTCCCCACTCCCAGGGCCAGCGCCGCCACCGGATCGGAGTGCGCCTGCACCGTCCCGCGGGCAGAGTCCGGCGCCGCGGCGGGCTCGAACGACTCCACGGTCAGGCTCTCGACGTCCAGCTTCAGCTTCCTCATGACGGCTCCGGGTTCGAAGGGAGGAGAGGGTGAGTGGAGGGGACCGCCTCACCCGCGGAGATGCTCACTCGAGCAGCCAGTTCACCAGCTTGGCCGCAGCCCAGGTCACCAGAGGGCCGCTGGGGGAGTGCGCGTCGACGGTGCCGCGCGACTCCTGCACGTCCTCGGTCTCGAACGAGGCCACGTCCAGGGTCTCCAGGTCCAGCTTCAGCTTCTTCATGGTGGGCTCCGGAACGAAGGGGGAGACGGGAGGGCGGGCGACGGATCCCGCGGCGGGGGGTCAGTCGAGCAGCCTGGTCAGCAGGTAGAACGCGAGAGGAAACAACGGCGTGTGCGATTGCGCCTCCACCGTTCCGCGCACGGCGTCGACCTCACCCGTGTCGAACGATTCGACGGAGAGCGTGTCCACGTCCAGCGCGAGCTTCTTCATGGGTGCATTCCCGGAGAGGGGGCAGGCAGCGCGTGGCGCCGGAAGGGCGCCGCGGGAGGCGAAGGGCCGCGAACGGGGCGCGGAGCGGCGGGGTCGTCCACCGCCCCGCGACCGCGGCGACGCGACGGGGGTCGCTGCCGCGGATTCCCCGGTGCCGGACGGCTACTCCGCGTAGACGATGCAGTAGTCCCAGCAGGAGTAGTAGTCGGTGATCGCGATGATCACGACCGTGTTGATCGTGATCGAGACGTTCTGGCCCTCGACGGTGCCGCGGGTCCCGACGCCGTCGGTGGTGGCCTCGAACGACTCGACGGCCAGGCTCTCGACGTCCAGCTTCAGCTTCTTCATGGGAGGACTCCGCAAGGAATGGGAGGGAGGAACGCGCGGGGGGAGTGGGTGGGGGCCCGAGCATGCCCGACGCGGCGCGGGGACTGAACATAATCAGATGCCGCCGGAAAGTGTAGTGGCGGCTCATGCGCACTTCGCCCCCTGGGCAGGCGCGGGCGGGCGACTCCACGTACGCGCGGGAGCCGGCGCGGGCAGTCCGCACCGGCTCCCGTCACCTTCGGCGAGCCTACCGCGGGAGGCCCTCCGATTCCACCATCCGTCGCGTGGCGCCGAACTACTCCACGGGCTCGACGACGAGCCCGGGCGTGAGGAGGGAGCTGCTGGTGGTCAGGATGATCACCGTGACCATGTTGCCCTCCACGGTGCCGCGGGTGGTGGTGTCCTCGCCCGTCTCGAACGAAACGACGGCCAGCGAGTCGACGTCCAGCTTCAGCTTCTGCATACGGCCTCACTCATGTGGGGGGGTCTACGGCGGTGCGCGAAGCGGTCCCCCGGGGGTGAGGACGAGCGCTCCGAATCTGCCGTTGGGGGGTGTGGACGAAGACTAACGTTATCGGACGATACGTGCAAGAGCCGCCGGATTCTGCGTACGGCCTCGCACGTGTGATGCGGGAAGCGTCGACGGCGGGGCGGGAGGGCGGCCCCGGCGAGCGTGAGGGGAGCGGAGATCGCTCCCAATCCGCCGTAGAGGGGCGCAGGTGCAGACTGGGTACGGACGTGAAAAGGAGCCGCCGCGGACGGGTCTCCGCGGCGGCTCGTCGTGCATCGGCCTTCACCGCCGGGGCCAGGGGCGCCGGGGTGCGCGGGTCAGGCGAGGGCCGTTCCGACCATGTACCCGACTCGCGCGGCGTTGAGGATGATCGTCGCGGCGATCACGGGCGTGGAGTTGGCCTCCACGGTCCCACGCATCGTCTCTCCCTCACCCGTCTCGAACGAGACCACGTCCAGCGACTCCACTTCCAGCTTCAGCTTCTGCATGGGACCCCCCCTTGCCTTCGAGGAACGCTCCGTCGAGGGCGGACCGGGGAACCCGGGTCTGCCACGGGGCGCACGTCCCGGCCGGTGCACGGCCGGCTCGTACGAGATCAAGGTATCAGCCGTACGTTTTCGGACAGATACGACGCGGGGCCGGTCACGGCGCTGCCGAGCACGAGAAAGCCGGCGCGGACGGGTGTCCGCGCCGGCTCCGGCCGCCCGCGGGAACGATCCCGCGCGCGGCTTTCACACCCGCTACGCCTACCGGGCGTTGCAGGCCAGCAGCCAGCTCACGGCCCAGTCGGCCAGCGGGCCGGCCGTGGTCACCGTCGTGAGGGCCTGGCCCTCACGACGGTCCCGCGGGTGGCGGCGTCGGAGTCCACGGTGACGAACGAGGCCACGGTGAGCGAGTCCAGGTCGAGCTTGATCTTCTGCATGGGTCACGTCCGGTGAAGGAGGAGCAGGGGGGGCGGCATACTGCTCCAGGAATCAAACCTTTCCCGACGAAAAGGTTCCACGCCCGCGCCTGGCGCTCCCCCGGCGGTCAGGAGACCGCCTGCCCGATCTGGTACCCGAGCATGAAACCGCGGATCAACACACCCGACACGATGATGGGCGTGACATGCCCCTCCACCGTCCCGCGCGTCTCGGTGTCCTCGTTCGAGACCTCGAACGACGAGACCTCCAGGGCGTCCAGGTCCAGCTTGAGCTTGTGCATGGCGTCCTCACCGGTGTGGGTGGTGCCCGGCCGGTACCGGGCGGAGACGGGCCGGCGCTCGCCGGCCCGTGAACCGGGCAACGGCCGGGGCGGCGGGCTACCCGCGCCAGCCCTCTCGGGTAGCCGCGTGGCTACGCGGTCGTCGCCTCATCCTTTCCGGAAGATTCATGCCACAACGCTCGTATGAGGGCAACACATGGAGGGTCTCACACCACGCCGGCGCCGAGGCGGCGAAGGACCTCCGAAGGCCAGCGGGGGGGGACGGCGAGCTGACGCGGCGCGGCGGGAACGCACCGCGCCAGGTGGACGCGAAGACGCCGGCGCGGAGGGCCGCGCCGGCGTCTTCGAGAGACACGCGAGGGAGACGGCGATCAGCCGTGCTCCCGCACCCGTCCCGTGCTACCGCGAGCAGGCGATCAGCCAGCTCAGCGCCCAGTCGGCCAGCGGCCCCGCCGTGGTCACCGTCGTGATCACCGCCTGCCCTTCCA
The DNA here is from genome assembly GCA_030146875.1 of Longimicrobiaceae bacterium. GTDB lineage: Bacteria > Gemmatimonadota > Gemmatimonadetes > Longimicrobiales > Longimicrobiaceae > JASLAX01. The sequence continues at coordinate 12,143 of JASLAX010000097.1, read as the reverse complement.
CGGTTCCACGGGTGGAGGTCTCCTCGTCGGCGGTGGCGAACGACGCCACGGTGAGCGCGTCCAGGTCGAGCTTGATCTTCTGCATGGGTCACGTCCGGTGAAGGAGGGCGGGGGGCGGATTCGACTGCTCCGTTCGCGCCCATAAACCTTTCCCGCCGCAAAGTTCCTCCGCCGCTCTCCCGCGGAAGGGCAGCGGCCGGCGAGAACGGGATTCACGCCGGCCGCTGCGCCCGATGCGCCAGGTCAGCCGGCGGCCGCCTGCCCGAGCTGATAGCCCACGTAGACTGCCCGGGTGAAGATCAGGAGCGGCAGGATCTGCCCGTCCACCGTTCCGCGAGTCGCCGTCTCCTCGGTCGAGACCTCGAACGACGCGACCTCGAGGGAGTCCAGGTCCAGCTTGAGCTTCTGCATCGCGACCTCACCGTGTGGGTGGGTAGCCCGGCACGCCGGGCAGAAGGGGCGGAGCGCGGCGGGCGCCGTCATCTCCGGGGGGCGTCGGCGCCGTGCGTCGCGCGGCGCATCGAACAAGGAAGCGCGGGGGACACACAGCCCGCGAACGGCACCGACGCCGCAATATCATTTCCGGAATCTTCGTTCCGCAAGGCTCTTCTTGCGACGGTCGCCGAGGAGAGGGCACCGGGACGGCGGAAATGGCGCTCACGGTCGGGCAGGCACCGGTCGCGGCAGCGTGGTGCGGAACGCGAAGACGCCGGCGCGGAGGGCCGCGCCGGCGTCTTCGCGGGGACGGGTCCGTCCGACGGCGATCAGCCGGGCGCGGGGAGCGGCCCCCGGGGGTCGTCCTCCGTCTCGCCGGTGTGCTCCGCCGCGCCTCGCGGGTTGTCGCGGGTCAGCGGCGCCACGATCGGCAGCAGCAGCAGCGCCGGGATCCCCACGGCGATGCTGATCAGGAAGAACTGGGGCCATCCCGTGGCCTCGGCGATGCCGCCCGCGAAACCGGCGACGAAGTCGCGGGCGAACGCCATGAAGCTGCTGAGCAGCGCGAACTGTGTCGCGGAGAACTGGCGGCTGCACAGCGACATCATGAACGCCACGAACCCCGCCGTCACCAGCCCGCCGCTGAAGTTCTCCACCAGGATGGCGCCGGTGAGCAGCGACAGGCTCTTGGGCCGCACGGCCAGCAGGTAGTACGCCAGGTTGCTGGCCATCTGGATGACGGCCAGGATCCAGAGCGAGCGGTTGATGCCCAGCTTGGCGATGAACGCGCCGCCCACCAGGACGCCCGCGATGGTCGCCGCCAGCCCCAGCGCCTGCGTGATGGCCCCCACCTCCGTGAGCGTGTAGCCCACGTCCAGCAGGAACGGGTTGGCCATGTTCTGCACGAACCGGTCGGCCATGGAGTACAGGATGATGAACAGCAGCAGCAGCGGCCCCATCGCCGGCCCGGCGCGGTTGTAGAACTCCATGAACGGCTTGACGACCGCGTCGCCCAGCGTGGCGGGCGGCCCTTCGCGCAGCACCGGCTCCGGCGCCATCAGCGTGGCCAGCACGCCCACGATCATGAAGGCGCCCATGATGATGTAGACCGTGCCCCACGGCATCCGGTCGGCCATCACCAGCGCCACCCCGCCGGTGAGGATCAGCGCGATGCGGTACCCCATCACCTTGAGCGACGCCCCCGCGCCCAGTTCGCGGTCGTCCAGCACGTCCACGCTGTACGCGTCCACCGCGATGTCCTGCGTGGCGCTGAAGAAGGCGATCAGGAGCGTGTTCACGAACAGGATGAACAGCGCCTCCTTGGGGTTGTGCAGCGACATCGCCGCGATCAGCACCCCCAGGAGCACCTGGGTGATCAGCAGCCACCCGCGACGCCGCCCCAGGAACGGCGGGATGTAGCGGTCCAGGACCGGCGCCCACAGGAACTTGAGGGTGTACGGCAGCGCCAGCCAGCTCACCTTGCCCACGGTGGCCAGGTCCACGCCCTCCACCGTCATCCACGCCTGCAGGGTCTTGCTGGTCAGGAACAGCGGCATCCCCGACGAGAAGCCCAGGACGAGCAGGGCCATCATCTTACGCTGCCCGAAGACCCCCAGCACCGAGCGCGAGCGGTCGTCTCTCACCGTCTTCTCCTCCACCCTGGGTTGGACAGCGCGTCCCCGGCCGTGGCGTCCGGGCAAGATCGGCACCACGGCGCGGGTTCCTCCGGCTCAGGGGCGGGCCGCTCCGACCCCCGCGACTCTCGCTCCGCCGATGACGCGACGGGTACCCCGGAACGACGAACCCCTCCGGCCGCAGCGCGAAGGGGTTCCGATGCACCGGCCGTCCGCCCGCTCCGGCGGAGGCGCGGCGTCGCATCGGCGCGACTCGCCGACGGAATCGCGCGGCTCCGGCGAGCGCCGCGGAGCCGCGACCATCCCGTTCCCTCTCCCCGTCGTGGGAGAGGGTGGCGGGCTCTCACGCCGGGTGAAGGAAACGAGCCCAGGCCGACCGAGCCCGCCCGGTGAGGGCCCGCCGCTCGCCCCTCCCCTACCGATCCACCCCCACCGAGAACGTCGGCAGGCCGCCGGTGCGGCCGGTGAGCCACGCCACCGCCGCCTCCTGCATGATCCCCTCGCCTCCCCACGCCCCCAGCAGGTGCCGCGCGGTGGGGATCTCGTCCGCCAGGCGCGGGTGCGAGAATAGGACCACCGTGGCATCCGGGTGCTCGTCCGTGAGCGCCCGCACCGCCTCGCGGGCGCCGGCGGAGATCCCGGGGCGGCCCTTCCAGGCGCGGATGTCGGAGTAGAGGACCACCAGCGGCGTCCCCCCGTCCGAGATCTCCACCCCCGCGGCCTGCAGGGCGGCCGGGAAGGCGCCGCGCGGGTACGGGGGGTAGGGGCCGCCCGCGTCGTCCTCGATCACCTCCAGCCGCACCGGGCCGGCGGGGAGCGAGGGCTCGCCGCGGATGGTGCGGAGCGAGCGCACCCCCGTCTCCAGCGACCAGCGGCGGTCCTCCTCCGCCCCCACCCCCCCGTCGCCGGGGCCGGCGACGCGCTCCGCCGCCGCGGCCATGCACGCCAGCGCGTCCTCCACCCGGGCGCGGTCCAGCCGCCCGTCGGCCAGCGCCGCCTCCACCTCCGCGATCACGGAGTCCGCGTCCTGCGGGTAGAGCAGCGCGTCGCAGCCGGCGGCGAGCGCCTCCACGGCGGCCGTCGCCTCGGTGGTGCCCTCCGTCAGCCCGTCCATGATCAGGGCGTCCGTCACCACCAGGCCGCGGAAGCCCATCTCGCGCCGCAGCAGGCCCTCCAGGATGGGGGACGAGAGCGTGGCGGCCGTGTCCTCGCCGTCCAGCGCCGGGTAGCAGACGTGGGCCGTCATCACCGAGTCCACCCCCGCCTCCACCGCCGCCCGGAAGGGGCGCAGGTCCTCCTCCAGCTCCTGGCGGGACACGCGCACGCAGGGGCGCTCGATGTGCGAGTCGCCCACCGTGCGCCCGTGCCCGGGGAAGTGCTTGGCGCAGGAGAGGGCGCCGCCGCGGGCGCACCCGCGCACCCACGCCGCCACCTGCTCGGAGACGCGCCCCGCGTCCGTGCCGAACGCCCGCACCCCGATGATGGGGTTCTCGGGCTCCAGGTCCACGTCGGCCACCGGGGCGTAGACCCAGTTCACCCCCAGGGCGCGCGCCTCGCGGGCGGTCAGCTCGCCCGCGCGCTCCGCCACCTCGGCGTCGTCCAGCGACCCCAGGGCGGCGGCCGGCGGGAGCGGGGTGGCGCCGCGGAACTGCTGGCCGGCGCCGCGCTCCAGGTCGCTGGCCACCAGCAGCGGGTGCCGCGACCGGCGGTGCAGGTCCGAGGTGAGCGCGTGGACCGAAGCGGCCTCGCCCCCGAACAGGATGAAGCCCCCCACGCCGCGGGCCAGGCCGTGCTCGATGGTCTCGCGGAACCCCTCCCAGCCGGTGTCGGCGCTCCAGCGCAGGGCGGGCAGCAGCAGTCGTGCGACGTTCACTCCGGTGGCTCCTCGGATGGTCCGCTCAGGGCCGGCGCGGGGGCGCCGCGCCCCCCTCGAACGGATTGGGAAGCAGGAAGGGGGAGATCCCCGGCCCGCGCAGCACGAACCCCTCGCGCACCTCGCCCACGACCATGCGGCGCGCCGGCGAGGCGTTGCGGTTGCGGTCGGGGCGGGCCAGGGCGCGAAGGGTGCCCAGCCGCTCCAGCCGCCCGTCGTGGAACGACGTCCGCACCACCCGGTAGGTGATGCGCGTCCCTCCGCCCTCCTCGCGGCGCTCGCCGCGCACCTCCTCCAGGAAGACGAAGCGGTCCGTGAACGGGAGCGGCCGCGGTGCGATGCCCGGCCCCACCACCCGCGTGGCGCCGGTGCGCAGGTCGCGGATGCGGATCTGCCGCTCGGACTCGTACACCACGCGCTGGCCGTGCGGGTCGAAGAAGGCGGGGACGACGTCGGCCACCACCTCCACCTCGGTGGCCAGCGGCACCAGCCCCTTGCCGCCGGGCAACTCCACCCAGAGCGCCCCCGTGGCCAGGCGGGCCGCCGTGTCCACCCGGGCGGGGTGGAAGACGATGCGCGGCAGCGAGTCGGGGCCGGAGGTGCGCAGGTGGCCGGTGGCATCGGCCACGAGCGGCGCGCCGCGCGCCTCCAGCAGCCCCAGGAGCTGCCGCCCGATCACCCGCACCTGCCGGTCCTCCTCCCGCGCGAGCAGCGCGCGCAGCAGCGGCGCGTCCTCGGCATCCAGCCCCTGCAGCGCCGCCAGCCGCACGGACGGCGCCGGGTCGCCCACGGCGGCCAGCGCAGCGTTGGCGGCGGGGGGCGAGTCGGCGGAGAGCTGGTGCAGCCCCAGCACGGCCGCCGCGCGCACCTGGTCGTTCCCCACGGTGAGCAGCGCGCGCCGCAGCACGTCCACCGCCACCGGCGAGCGGCGGTCGGCCAGCAGGCGGATGGCGTTCGCGCGGATCTTCTCGTCGATGCGGGAGTCGCGGATCAGCCCCACCAGCACGTCGTCCAGCTCGCCGCCCAGCCCCTCCAGGCGCGCGCGGCGGCGGAAGAACTCCGGCGAGGGATCGTCGGTGTCCAGCACCCGCCGAACCTCCCAGACCAGCCACTGCGACGGCGCCCGCGCGGCCGACCGGCGCCCGATCAGCGCGCACGCGCCCAGCCCCGCCACCAGCAGCAGGGGCAGGACGCGCGCGGCCAGCCGGGCCGGGAGTCGCCGTCGGGGGTGCGGCATGCTCGGGTCCGCTCGGGTCAGGGGGCCGGCGCCGGGCGGGCGCCGGGGGTGTACGAGCCCAGGATCCGCGGTCCCGCCGCGCCGGTCGCGCCGGGCTCGTTCGCGGGGATCCCCTTCAGGTGCGCCCACGCCAGCAGCGCGAAGGCGACCGCCTCCTTGGCCTCGGGGTCGATCCCCAGCGCCGCGGAGTCGCGCACCGGCAGCGGGTGCAGCAGGGCCGCCAGCCGCGCCATCAGCGTGGGGTTCCGCGCCCCGCCGCCGCTCACCACCACCTCGTCCACGCCGCGCGGGATCACCCACCGCCCGTACGCGTCGGCCACCGTGCGCGCCGTGAGCTCCGTGAGCGTGGCCACCAGGTCCAGCCAGTCCTCGTCGCCCTCCGGGGCGGTCGCCGCCACCAGCCGCTCCACGAACGGGCGGCCGAACTCCTCGCGCCCCGTGCTCTTGGGCGGCGGGGCGGCGAAGTACGGGTGACGCAGGAGGTCGGCCAGCAGCGCCTCGTCCACCTTTCCGCGGGCCGCCAGGCGGCCGTCGCAGTCGTACGACAGGCGTCCTCCGGTGGCCAGCTCCACCGCCGCGTCCATCAGCGCGTTCCCCGGCCCGGTGTCGAAGGCGAACACCGCCTCGCCCGATCCGCGCGGCGGCACGCGGGTCACGTTCCCGATCCCGCCCAGGTTCTGCAGCGCCCGCGCCCGGCCGGGGAGCGAGAACAGGACCCGCTCCACCCACGGCACCAGCGGCGCCCCCTGCCCCCCCGCCGCCACGTCGCGGGTGCGGAAGTCGGAGACGACGGGGATCCCCGTGCGCTCCGCGATGGTGGCCGCGTCGCCGAGCTGGAGGGTGGCGCCGCGCGTTCCGCCGGCCGGCGGACGGTGCCACACCGTCTGCCCGTGCGAGCCGACGGCGTCCACGTCCGCAGGGTCCACCCCCGCCTGGGCGCAGGCGCGCAGCGCGGCCTCGGCCAGCCACTCGCCCAGCTCCGCGTGCAGCCCGCAGAGCGCCTCCGCCGTCCCCGCCAGGATGCCGGCGTGGATGGCCTCGCGCCGGCCGCCGTCGTACGGCAGCGTGACGGAGGAGACCACCTCCACCCGCACGTCGGCCTCCGTCTCGCCCTCCACGCGCACCAGGGCGGCGTCGGCGCCGTCCAGCGAGGTGCCCGACATCAGCCCCACGATCAGCACGGGCCGCCCTGTCGCGCGGCGCGCACGGCGTCCAGCGTGGCCCCGTCGCGGCGCATCACCCCCAGCAGGAGCTGCCAGGCGGTCAGGCGGCGGCCGTCGGGGAGCGCGCCCTCCCACCTCCACACCTCCAGCCCGCGCCGCTGCACCCGCGCGAAGAGGCGGGCGCGCACGGCCGCCAGGTCCACGGCCATCTCCTCCGCCCCCTGCCCCTCGGGCGGCGCCGAGACGGTGAACGCCGCGTCCGGCGCCACGATGGCGGGAAGGCCGCCCCCGGAGGCCATGGCGTCCAGCGCGTCCACGCAGGCGTGGTCCATGAGAAGCGCGCGAGCCAGCGCCTCCCGCACGGCGGGGCTGCCGGACGGGGCGCCCTCCACCGCGACCCGCAGGGCGCGCGGGGCGATCTCCACGCGCAGGAGGAGCTCCTCCCACTCGGCCACGTGCGGCGGGTGGGGGGCGTCGCTCCAGTCCCACCCCTCAGCCATCGTCGTCGCCCCGCGTCTTCAGGGTCAGCACCTCGCCCAGGCGGCCGCCCGCGCTGCGCAGCACCCGCTCCGCCGGCTCGCGCCCCACCGCGCACCAGTGCATCACCATCGCCGTCTTCACGCTCCCGCCCGCCTGCTCCAGCAGCGCCCCCGCGGAGCCGCGGTCCAGGTCGAGCGTCTCCATCAGGATGCGCTCGCTGCGGTCCTGCAGCTTCAGGTTGGTGACGCGCAGGTCCACCATCAGGTTGCCGAACACCTTGCCCAGCTTGATCATGGCGCCCGTGCTGATGGTGTTCAGGACCAGCTTGGTGGCCGTGCCCGCCTTCATGCGCGTGGACCCCGTCACCACCTCGGGGCCCACGAGGGTGGCGACCACCACGTCGTACGCCGCCAGCATCTCGTCCGAGGGCGGGGTGCAGAGCAGGAAGCCCGTCCTGGCCCCGCGCTCCTTCGCGCGGACCAGGGCGCCGTGGACGTACGGGGTGGTGCCCGACGTGGCGATGCCGAAGACGAAGTCGTTCGGGCCCACGTCGCGCGAGTCCATCTCCGCCGCGCCGTCCTCGGGCCTGTCCTCCGCCCCCTCCTTGGCGCGGAGCAGGGCGTCGTACCCGCCGGCGATCACCCCCTGCACCATCTGCGGGTCGGTGCCGTAGGTGGGCGGCATCTCGGTGGCGTCCAGCACGCCCAGGCGCCCGGAGGTGCCGGCGCCCACGTAGATCAGGCGGCCTCCGGCGCGGAAGGCGGCCTCGGCCAGCTCCACGGCGCGCGCGACCTGCTCCATCTGCTCGGCCACGGCGGGGGCGACCCGCTGGTCCTCGTCGTTGATGACCCGGACGATCTCGAGCGCGGTGAGGCGGTCGATCTCCGCGGTGGCGGGGTTGCGCTGCTCGGTGAGCCGGGGGTCCAGCGGGGGTCGGTGCGTCATCGGGAGCCGGCGGGGGTGAGACGGCGCGGCGCGCCGCGGTCCTGCGCCTGCAACGTGGGCGCTCGCGGGGGCAGATGCAAGGCCCCCGCCGCGCGGCCCGCAAGGTGTTGCCATCGCCCTTCCCGGCGCCCAGCTTCCCCGGGTGGATGCGCCGCGCCGGGGAGGGTCCCCGCCGCGGCGAACGTACCGTCCGCGGGCGTCCCCGCGCCCCGGGCCGACCCCGGAACCACCGCCATGCCCCGAGCACCGCGCTTCCCGGCCCTCCTCCTCCTCGCCGTCGCCGCGGCGGCGTGCGCCCCCCGCGGCGGCTCCGCGCCCGCGGCCCTGGGGTCGTTCTCCGCCGTCGCGGCCGACACCGCCGCCTTCCCCGAGGGCTGGGCGTTCCCCGCCGGCTCGCTCCCCACCGTGCGGGCCAGGGGCGGGATGGTGGTCACCACCGACCGCGTCGCCAGCGAGGTGGGGGGCGAGATCCTGCGCCGCGGCGGCAACGCGGTGGACGCGGCCGTGGCCGTCCACCTGGCCCTGGCCGTGGTGAACCCGGAGGCCGGCAACATCGGCGGCGGGGGCTTCCTGGTCGCCCGGATGGTGGACGGGACCATGGCGTCGCTGGACTTCCGCGAGACGGCGCCGCTGCGCGCCACCCGCGACATGTTCCTGGACTCCGCCGGCCGGCCGACGGACAGGTCGACGGAGGGACACCTGGCGTCCGGCGTCCCCGGCTCGGTGGCGGGGATGTGGGAGGCGCACCGCCGCTTCGGCTCGCTGCGCTGGGCGGACCTGGTGGAGCCGGCGATCGCGCTGGCGGAGGGCATCGTCGTGCACGAGCGCCTGGCGGCCTCGCTCCGCAACAACGAGCGCTACATCCGCCGCAACCCGTCGCTGGCGGAGCTCTTCGTGGGGCCGGCGGGCGTGCTGCGCGTGGGAGACCGCCTCGCCCAGCCGGAGCTGGCGGCCACGCTGCGGCGCGTGCGCGACGGCGGGGCGGACGGCTTCTACCGCGGGCGCACGGCGGAGCTGCTCGAGGCGGAAATGCGGAGCGGCGGGGGGCTGATCACGCGGGAGGACCTGGCCCGCTACAAGGCCGTCTGGCGCGACCCGGTCCGCTTCACCTACCGCGGCCACACCGTGGTCTCCATGCCGCCGCCCTCGTCCGGCGGGGTGACCATGGCGGCGATCCTGAAGACGCTGGAGGGCTACGACCTGCGCGCCGCCGGCTTCCTCTCCCCGCGCCACGTGCACCTCTTCGCCGAGGCGTCGCGGCGGGCGTACGCGGACCGCAACGCGTACCTGGCCGACCCCGACTTCGTCCCGCAGCCCACCGCGCGGATGACGTCCGACGCGTACGCGGCGGAGCGGCGCGCCACCATCCGCCCGGACCGGGCGACGCCGTCCGTCTCCATCCGCCCCGGGCTCGGTCCGGTGCCGGGCGAGGGGACCCACACCACGCACTACTCCATCGTGGACGGGCGCGGGAACGCCGTGGCGGTGACCACCACCATCAACTCGCTCTACGGGAGCGGGGTGCGGGTGCGCGGGGCGGGCTTCATCCTGAACAACGAGATGGACGACTTCACCGCCCGCCCCGGCGTTCCCAACCAGTTCGGGCTGGTGCAGGGCGCGGCCAACGCCGTCCAGCCGGGAAAGCGGATGCTCTCGGCCATGTCGCCCACCGTCGTGCTGGACCCCAGCGGGCGCGTCGTCCTGGTCACCGGCACGCCGGGCGGGGCCACCATCATCACCTCCGTGGCGTCGGTGGTCTCGAACGTGATCGACTTCGGGATGGACGAGGCCGCCTCCAACGCCGCCCCCCGCCTGCACCACCAGCACCTTCCCGACACGCTGCGCTACGAGCGCGGCGGCCTCTCCCCCGCGACCGTCGCGTCGCTGCGCGCCATGGGGCACGCCGTGGTGGAGCGGGAGGGCTACCAGGGCGACGTGCAGTCCATCATGGTGATGCGGGACGGGACGCTCGCCGGCGTCGCCGACCCCCGCCGCGGCGGCGCCGCCGTGGGCGTGGCGGTCGCGAGAGCGGTGGTGCAGTAGCGTGGCGGAGCGGAAGCACGGGCTTCCCGCCCCCGCCACGGAGACGACGCTCAGCGGGGCAGACTGGTACGCGCGGGCGATCGGGGGCGAGGCGCACCGGCGCGTTCTCTTCGTGAACCCCGACCTGACGGAGGTGGAGAACGACGGCGCCACGTTCGAGGAGTGCACCTTCCGCGGCGCGAAGTTCAACGTCTCCACGCACCGCGGCGCCGCGTTCGTGAACTGCACCTTCGTGGGGTGCAGCTTCTACGGTGCGCGCTTCACCGACTGCAAGCTGGTGGGGAGCATGTTCGACCGCTGCACCTACGACGTGATGGAGGTCGCCGGCGGCAACTGGTCGTTCGTGGGGATGCCCGGCGCCGACCTGCGCTCCGCATCCTTCCGCGGCGTGGGGATGCGCGAGGCCGACCTGACCGGCGTCCGCTGCCAGGGCGGGACGCTCCGCGACCTGGACCTCTCCGGCGCCTTGCTCCACGGAGCCGACCTCTCCCGCTGCGACCTGCGCGGCAGCGACCTGGGCTCGGTCGATCCGGAGACGACGGAGCTGCGCGGCGCCATCATCACCGTCGAGCAGACCATCGCCATCGCCGAGGCGCTGGGGCTGGACGTGCGGGCAGAGTAGCGCGGCGTCGGCCGGGGTCCTCCGACGTATTCCGAGGTCGTTCGAGGAAGATGGCGACGAAGCGCCGCGCCGGCGGATGCGGGCGGGGCGCTTCCCTGATCCGCCATGGACTACGTCCGCCCCGCCGGCGGAGGTCGCCACGTCGTTACAGGTCGGACGCGCGGCCGTGGTGGCGCGCGCGCATCGTGGGTTGCGCGGGACGGCGTGGGCCGCCCCGCACCGCACCCCCACCACGGAGGGTCCATGCGCGGAGCGGCGACGGAGGCACGCGGAGGGCCGGCATGCCGGGCGTGACGCGGCCGGTGGAGACGGAGGTGGCCGGCGTGCGCCGGCTGCTCCTGGAGATGGCCGACGCCGCGGAGGAGATGCTCCGCGAGGCGCTGCGGGCGCTGGCCACGCACGACCTGGGGCTCGCCGCCGACGTGATGGCGCGCGAGGAGGTGGTGGACGCCCTCCAGGCCCGCGTGGAGCAGGCCTGCATCGCCCTGCTGGGGCGGCGGCAGCCCGTCGCGCGCGACCTGCGGCTGATCGTGGCGGCGCTGCGGATCTCGGGCGACCTGGAGCGCGTGGGCGGCCAGGCGGTGGGGATCGCCCGCGCCGCGGCCGACCTGGCGGGGCGGCGCCCGGCGGGCACGCTGGAGCTGGGGGAGATGGCTCGCGTGGCCACGGCCATGCTCACCGACGCGCTGGACCAGTTCATCCGCTCCGACGCCGGCCGCGCCCGCCTGCTGCTGGAGCGCGATCACGGGATGGACGCGCTGCGAGCGGGCTTCCTGGCCGCGCTGCTGCAGGCCATGCGCGAGGACGCCCGCACCATCGGGCCCTGCCTGACCCTGCTGGGCGCGGGGCGTGGCGTGGAGCGCGTCGCCGAGCTCGCCGAGGACATCGCCGCCGCCGCCGTGTACGCCGCCTGCGGCGAGCGCGTGGCGGCCCGCCCGCGGGTGGAGGAGCGGCGGGCCTCCTGACGGTGCGCGGGTGACGACGGAGCGCCCCGCCGGCGGATCCCGGCGGGGCGCTCCGTCGTGGGAGGTCGCTGGACGCCGTCCGGCCGCGTGACGGGGGACGGGCGTCGGCCGTCCTCCCTTCGGCGCGGACCGCTACGCCTCGCGGCGAACGCGGATGGGGGAGTCGATGCGCACGGTGGCCACGGAGCCGGCGTCGATCACCTGGTCCACGTCCGCCGTGCCGACCGCCACGGCCGTCCCCGCGGCGGCGCCGATCACCGCGCCGGCCACCGTGGAGCGCGTGTCGCGGCCGATCACGCGGCCCAGGATGGCGCCCACCGCCGCGCCGCCGCCGACCTTGGCCGCCTGCTCGCCGCGCGAGTCGCGGCTCACCCGGCGCGGGGCCGGCAGGGAGACGACCTTGGCGTCCAGCGGGTAGCTCTCGCCGCCGTACGAGACGGAGGTGAAGGCCACGCCCAGGTCCGTGCGCTGCCCCCCGCGGGTGGACACGCGGGACGAAGTCACCCGGCCGTGCACGGTCGCCCCCGCGGGGATCACGGTGCGCCCCTCGCCGTCCGTCAGCGCCTCGGCCAGCGTGGCGGTGAAGCCCTCGCCCACCGCCATCCGGGTGCTCACGTCCTGCGTGAACCGCACCCCGAAGGTGCTGCCGGAGGGCACGCTGCGCGTCACGTAGCGCGGCCCGGCGGGCTCCATCTCGCGCACCGGCTCGGGGCGGGGCTCCTCGCGGCGCGGCGGCTCGCGGCGCG
>JASLAX010000095.1 GCA_030146875.1 Longimicrobiaceae bacterium | reverse complement strand
CAGGAAGACGCCGCCGTGCGGGCTCCCGCGCCCCTCGCGCACCTCGCGCACGATGCAGCGCGCCACGTGGTCGCGCGTGAGCAGCTCCGGCGGGCGGCGCGCGGCCTTGTCGCCCTGCGTGTAGCGCCACCCCTCCTCGGGCGTGTCGGCCGTCTGCGCGCGGTAGTTCTCGGGGATGTCGTCGAACATGAAGCGGCGGCCCTCGCTGTTCTTCAGGACCCCGCCCTCGCCGCGCACCCCTTCGGTGACCAGGATCCCCCGCACGCTGGGCGGCCACACCATCCCCGTGGGATGGAACTGCACGAACTCCATGTCCACCAGGTCCGCCCCGGCGTCGTAGGCCAGCGCGTGCCCGTCGCCCGTGTACTCCCAGCTGTTCGAGGTGATCTTGAACGCCCGGCCGATCCCCCCCGTCGCCAGGACGACCGCCTTCGCGCGGAAGAGGGAGAAGCGCCCCCGCTCGCGGTCGTAGGCGAAGGCGCCGGCGATGCGCTCGCCGTCCTTGAGGAGCGTGGTGACGTTGCACTCCATGTAGACGGTGATCCCGGAGTGGACGCCGCGGTCCTGGAGGACGCGGATCATCTCCAGCCCCGTGCGGTCGCCCACGTGCGCCAGCCGCGGGTAGCGGTGCCCGCCGAAGTTGCGCTGCAGGATCCGCCCGTCCTCGGTGCGGTCGAACACGGCGCCCCACGCCTCCAGCTCGCGCACGCGGTCGGGCGCCTCGCGGGCGTGCAGCTCGGCCATGCGCCAGTTGTTCAGGTACTGCCCGCCGCGCATGGTGTCGGCGAAGTGGACGCGCCAGTCGTCGCGGTCGTCCACGTTCCCCATGGCCGCCGCGGCGCCGCCCTCCGCCATCACCGTGTGGGCCTTCCCCAGCAGCGACTTGCAGACCAGCCCCACGCGCACCCCCGCGTCCGCCGCGGCGATGGCCGCGCGCAGCCCCGCACCCCCGGCGCCGACGACCAGCACGTCGTGCTCCACCGTCTCGTAGGCCGACATCAGAACAGCCTCCAGTCCGTCCAGATCCCCATGGAGCACATCCGCACGTACAGGTCGCAGAAGGCCACGCTGATCAGCGACATCCACGCCCAGCGCATGTGGTGGCCGTTCAGCTTGCTGCACCCGTCGTAGCAGGCGCGGCGCGCCGGGCGCTTGCTGATCTCGTCCAGCCGCCCGCCCACCAGGTGGCGCAGCGAGTGGCAGCCCAGGGTGTAGCCGGAGAGGAAGACGACGTTCGTGAGCAGGACCAGGGTGCCCACGCCGATGCCGAACTCCGTGCGCCCGGTGACCGGGTCCGTGAACCACATGGCCTTGAAGGCGTCGTAGGCCAGGATCACCAGGAAGACCAGCGCGGCGTAGAGGAAGAAGCGATGGACGTTCTGCACGACCAGCGGCATCCACCGCTCGCCCCGGTAGCCCTTCCGCGGCTCGCCCACGGCGCACGCCGGCGGGTCGGCCCAGAACGACTTGTAGTAGGCGCCGCGGTAGTAGTAGCAGGTGAAGCGGAAGAGCCCCGGGAACGGCAGGATCAGCAGCGCGGGCGAGAAGGGGAGCCATCCCGGCCACCATCCCGGCTTGGGGCCGAAGACGGCGTGCGGCGACGAGCCCCACAGCTCCGGCGAGTAGAACGGGGAGAGGTAGGGGCCGTGGGTGTAGTGCTCGTTCTGGAATGCGGCCCAGGTGGCGTACAGGACGAAGCTGCCCAGCACCGCCAGGACGACGGCGGGCTGCACCCACCAGCGGTCGCGTCGTGCGGTCTGGCCGAAACCCCGGCGCGGGGCGAGGACGGGAAGGCTCGACATCGATCCGGGGCTCCTGGGCGGGGGGAGGGCCTTCGGTGGATCGCTACAGCCGTTCGTGGGGAGACGGTCGACCGGAAGCCGACGCTGCAAGATGCTCCCGCCGGGCGCCGCGGACAAGGGACGCCGTCGGCCCCCGTCCTCGCCGCCCCGTATCCTCATGCCGGAACGCGACTTGCAACCTCCGCAGGCCACGCGCGCCGGGAAGGCCGGCGGGCGAGACGGGAAACCGGACGGACAGGAGGGGAACCGATGGCACGCTACGGACGCGACCACCACGACGGATGGCTCGAGCGCGCCGGCGAGACGGTGCGGGGCTGGATGGGCGGCCACGACCACGAGCGGTACGATCGCGACTACGGGATGCGCGGCACGCATCGCGAGCGGCCCATGGGCTACAGCGAGCACGGCCTGGGCGGCTACCACGACGTGGGCTGGGGCTCGGACGACCACCGCGGCGGCGGCTGGCAGGGCTCGGGCTACCGGCGCGGCTGGGGCGACGCCGACCGGCAGACCTACGTGCCCGGCGACCACGCGCGCGGCCGGCCGATGGGCGGGATGCAGGGCGGCGGCCACGACCGCGCGTGGGGCGGCGGGATGGACCGCGGGATGCAGGGCGGCGGGCGCTCGCCCTCCGGCTACTCGGGCGAGTGGCAGGGGCAGGGCCGCGGGATGGGCCGAGACTGGGACGACCGCGACCAGGAGATGGGCGGCTACCGGCGCGGCGGGTCCTACGGCGGCAGCTACGGCAACCAGGGGCCGCGCATGGCCGACCACTACGGCGACCAGGGCATGCAGCGCATGAGCGGCGGCGGCTACGGCCCGTACGGCGCCGGCAGCATTCGCTTCGGCGGCGGCTCGGCGGGCGGGGTGCGGCCGGGGGAGCGCTTCACCGGCTACGGCCACGGCAGCGCGAACCGCTACTCGCCGCTCTGGTAGCCGTTCTCCCCTACCCCTCCCCCACACCGGGGGAGGGGTAGGGGGCCGGGTCGGCGAAGAGCCCGGGCTCCCCGTCCGCCGCCGAGCGCCTGCGCCGCGGCGCGGGCGGGACCGCCGTCTCGGGGAAGCGGACCTCCGCGCCGTCGTCCGCCAGCGAGCGGTAGACGGCGCGTCCGCCTTTCCGCAGGATCGCCAGCGCGCGGCGCACCTCGTCCGGCACCGCGTCCGACGCGGCGAGGGCGAGCAGCACGTCGCGGAAGGGCACCGCCCGGCCGCGGAACGAGCCCGCGATGCGCTCGGCGAGGGCGGAGAGGTCCACCCCCGCGGGTGGCGCCGCCTCCGGCTCGGCGACGACGCCGAAGAGGTCGAGCACGGCGCCGGCCTCGGGGTCCGGGTCGGGCTCCGGCAGGCGCGCCCCGGCCTCCGCCGCGCGGTCCGCGAACCCCGTCTCGCGCAGGACGGCGTTGAGGGCCAGGGAGAGGGCGGGCTCGTCGGTGACGAGCAGGAGGTGCAGCGGCGCTGCGTCGGCGGACGCGTCCGCAGGGACGACGTGCAGGCGGCGGACGACGCGCTCCGGCGCGGCGGCGCGCACGCGGGCCTCCCACCGGCGCGCCATCGCCTCCTCCGCCGCGGCCGCGCCGTCCTCCCGCTCCGCGCGACGCCACTCCGCGAGCCACTCGTGCTTGGCGTCGCCGAAGAGCGCCCCGTAGCCGTCGGCGTGGCGGCGCTGCGGCGGGGGAAGGTCGGCGTACGGCGTGGAGGCGAACGCCGCCAGGCGGTGCAGGTCGCCGTGGGGAAAGGCGAGGAGGAGGTCCACGCCGGGGAGGCGGAGGAGGGGGCGCAGCGCCATCCACGGGAGGCGAGCCGCCGCGGGCGGGACCACCACGGCCAGCACGCGCGCCTCCTCGTCGAAGCCCGAGAGCACCTCGTCGCCCGCGTCGCGGAAGTCGGCCTCGGCGACCAGCGCCTCGCCGGGGCGCGGGGGGACGGGCGCCTCGGCCACGCGCACGTGGGGGACGCCGGCCCGGGCCAGGGAGTGGCGCAGGCCGTCCACGTTGCCGGGGTCGGCGTCCAGCAGCACGGCGCTCCACTCGCAGCGCGCCTCCTCCGCCGCGGAGCGGAGGGCGACGACGGCGGCGGAGGCGCGCTCCCGCGGGCCGGCGCCGCCGCGGGGCACACCCGCGCGGGCGAAGGCGTCCAGGTAGGCGAGCGAGGGCGCGGGCGGCGCCTCGTCCTCCTCCCGCTCGCCGGACGCCCTCGTCGGACGGCGCGCGGCGAGGCGCGCCCACTCCGCGACCGCGCGGGGGACGATCTGGCCGAGGGGGTCCGGCCGGGCCGGCGGGGGCGCGGGGCGCGCGGGCGGGGGCATGGCGGGAACACTACCCGCCATCCCGAAGCGGATCAAGGGACGGTGGGCCGGTTGACGGCGGCCGACCGCGGGTGGAGATTCGCGGTGGAGGCGGCCGCGGGGCGGGTACCGGGCGACCACGGGAGGCGAGGATGGACGGGAGCGGGAGCCGGAAGGCGACGGTGGGCTGCGCCGCCTGCGGGCGGCTGAACCGGGTGGACCTGGCGCGGGCGTCCGCCGGGCCGAAGTGCGGGTCGTGCGGGCAGCCGATCCCCCTGGACCGCCCGCTGAAGCTGACGGACGCCGACTTCGACCGCGTGGTGGCGGACGCGCAGGTGCCCGTTCTGGTCGACTTCCACGCCGACTGGTGCGGCCCCTGCAAGGCCATGGCGCCGGTGCTGGACGAGGTCGCGCGCGGGCGCGCGGGCAGCGCCCTGGTCGCCAAGCTGGACACGGACCGAAACCCACGCACGGCCGCGCGCTTCGGCATCTCCTCCATCCCCACCCTGATCGTCTTCCGCGACGGGCGCGAGGCCGGGCGGCAGATGGGCGCCGTCCCCCGCCCCGGGGTGGAGGCGCTGCTGGACCGCGCCTGACCGCGCGCCCCGTGGCGTCTGTCCGCGTCGCGGGCACCGGGGCGTACCTCCCCGCCCGTGTGCTGGGCAACGCGGAGGCGGCCGCGCTGGCGGGGTGGACGAGGAGTGGATCCTCCGCCGCACCGGCGTCCGCGAGCGCCGCATCGCCCGGGAGGGCGAGGGGACCGCCGCCATGGCGGAGCGCGCCGCCGCCGCCGCGCTCGCCTCCGCGTCGGTGGACGCGACGTCGCTCGGCGTGATCGTGGTCGCCACGTCCACCCCCGACCACCTCACCCCCCCCACCGCCTGCGAGCTGCAGGCGGCGCTCGGCGCGCCCGCCGCCGCCGCGTTCGACGTGGAGGCGGGGTTCGCCGGGTGGATCTACGCCCTCGTCGTCGCGGACGCGCTCCTCCGCGCGGGGACGGCGGGCTCCGCGCTCGTCGTGGGCGTCGAGAAGCTCTCCACCGTCACCGACCGCACCGACCCCGCCACGGGCCCGCTCTTCGGCGACGGCGCGGGCGCGGCCGTGCTGGTCCGCGGCGAGGGCCCGCTCTCCATCCTCTCCACCTCGTGGTGGGCGGACGGAACGCTCGCCGGCGCCCTGCAGCGCCCCGCGGGAGGGTCCATGCGCCCCTTCGACCGCGCGGTTCTGGACGAGCGCGCCCACCTGCTGCGCATGGAGGGCACGCGCCTCTTCCGCGCGTCGGTGCGGACGATGGCGGCGCAGGCGGAGGCGGCGCTGGACAGGGCGGGGGTGCGGAAGGAGGAGCTGGGGCTGGTCGTGCCCCACCAGGCGAACCTGCGCATCATCGAGGCGTTCGCGAAGGAGGCCGCCATCCCCGCCTCGCTCGCGTACGTGAACGTGGACCGCTACGGGAACACCGGCGCCGCCACCGTCCCCATCGCCCTGGACGAGGCGGTGCGATCCGGCCGCACCGCGGGCGGCCGCCCGACGCTGCTCGTCTCCTTCGGCGCCGGGGCGACGGCGGGCGCGGCGGTGCTGGGCGGGTAGACGGCGGATGGCGGGACCAGGCGGGAAAGCGGAGGAGGGCGGACCGGCGCGATGCCGGTCCGCCCTCCGTCGTCCGGCCGTGCGATCAGCTCTTCGCGTCCGGCGCCGTCTCGGGGAGGGAGCGCAGGTAGGCGTGGAGGGCGCCGATCTCCACGTCGTCCATCTCCGCGTAGTACCGGGTGGGCATCCAGTTGGATACCGGGCTCCCGTTGGGACGCACCCCCTGGCGGACCGTGCGGGCGAAGGCGGAGACCTCCCAGCGGCCGGCGTGGACCAGAGAGGGCGCCGCGGGCCCCTCCGGGTCCGGGTGGTGCCCGCCGCGCAGGTCGTCGCCGTGGCAGACGGCGCAGGTGAACGACGCCAGGTACCTGCCGTACTCCGCGGTGGGGGCGCGGGGCGGCTGGACGGGCGCGGGTGCGTCCAGGGCGTCGCCGCGCGCGGCGCCGCCGGGCATCCCCAGCATCAGGTGGCCGGGGGTGCGGACCTCGGTGGGGGGCAGCACGCGGTCCACCGGCGGCAGCGCGGCCAGGTACGCGGCGACGGCCGCCCCGTCCGCGTCGCCCATGCGGTGGAAGATGTCCGAGGGCATGAAGACGAGCTGGGTCCGGTCGGGGCGCAGGCCGAAGCGCACCGCGCGGTCCCAGTCGCGGGGGGTGGCGTACTTCGGGCCCACGCCGCCCTTGCCGCTCGTCAGGTTGCTGGCGACGAAGCGCCCCGGCGGGATGTCCAGGAACACCTTTCCGCCCAGGTCCTCCGCGTGGCACTCCTGGCACTGCGCGATCCTCACCAGGTGCGCGCCGCGCTCGGCCCCGGACGGATCCGGGCGGAACGCGGCCACCGGCGGGGGCTCGGGGAAGACGCGCTTCAGCGCGGAGCGCCCCCTCAGCGCCAGCACGCCGCCCGCCACCAGCACCAGAACCACCAGACTGCCCACCACGATCCCCGTCCACTTGAGGAACCGTCGCATCGGACCGCCTTCTGTCGGGGGTTATTCCGTCGGGAACGTCCCCCACATGGTGGCGCGCGGCCCTCCCGCCGACGCACACCTTTCCCGACGCCGCCCCTCAGGCGCCGTCGCGCCGGCCGGGCGCGGCATCCGCGGTCAGGCGGAGGCGGGCTCCGCGGCCGTCGCGTCCGCCGGCATCAGGTCCAGCTCCCACGTCACGCGCGTGTCCGCGGCGATGGAGTGCGCGACGGAGCAGTACGTCTGGAACGAGAGCTCCACCGCGCGCTCCACGTGCGCCCGCTCCGACG
Source organism: Longimicrobiaceae bacterium (assembly GCA_030146875.1). Taxonomy (GTDB): domain Bacteria; phylum Gemmatimonadota; class Gemmatimonadetes; order Longimicrobiales; family Longimicrobiaceae; genus JASLAX01. The sequence goes on along the minus strand of JASLAX010000095.1, from coordinate 854 downwards.
CGGTGGCCACGGAGAACACCAGGTGCACGTCGGTCAGCCGGCGCGGCGGCTTCGGCGCGCGGGAGAAGCGGACGCTGACCGAGAGCGAGGTCGGCGGCGTGCGCCGCTTCTCCAGGATCTCCACCACGTCGATGGCGGAGCACGACGCCAGCGCCACCAGCAGCGAGTCCACGGGACTGGGCGCGGCCTTCCGCTCGCCGTCCAGCACCATCGTGGCGCCGCCCGCCGTGCCGCCGCGGTAGCGCATCCCGCCCTCCCACACCACCTCGATCGGCTCCGCGACCGGAACTCCCTCGGGCATCGTCCCCTCCCCTTGCTGGATGCGTGAAAGCGCCCCGCCGCCGGGAAGGCGGCGGGGCGGCGGCGGCCCCGGTGCGTCGGGCCCGGACGCTAGTGGTTGGGCGGCGGCGCCTGCGGATCGCGCGACTTCATCCGCCCCGTCGCCGAGATGATCCCGATGCCGATCGCCACGATGACGCCGACACCGATCCACATGGACGGCACGCCGAGCAGGTGGGCGCCCACCGCAAGCCCCACGATCAGTACGATAAAGCCGATCAGGTACGTCTGGAAGGACGACATGGTCTCCTCCGGATGTGGCGCGAGGGTACGGCCGGCCAAGCGCCGGCCACTCTCCTCAACCGCACCGATGCACGGAGGGTGCCGGAGGCACCGGACCGCGCACGTCTTCGAGTGTGGCGCGCGGCAGATCTGCTAGAAGGCTGTTGAAGAAAACCGTCCGGCGACGGGCGTGGATAAACTTCGAGACTCCGCAGGGGTCCGTGCTCTCCCCGACCACCGCTCGGTTCCCAGAGGGGAAGGGTGCCTCGGCCTACCTCCGACGGTGTGGACGG
>JASLAX010000064.1 GCA_030146875.1 Longimicrobiaceae bacterium | reverse complement strand
CCGCGCTGGTGGTGAGCGGCGACCTGGCCGACGGCGGGAGCGCCACCGCGCGCTCCGACTACAGCGAGTACCTGGAAGAGACGCTGAACAAGCGCTACGACCTGGGCCGCGTGGGGCGCTACAAGATCAACCAGCGCCTGCAGCCCGCCTTCGAGGCGCTCGGCTTCGTCCCCCCTCCCGCGGGGATGACGGCGCTGACCGCCCAGGACGTCCTCGCCATCCTCCACCACCTGGTGGAGCTCCACGAGGGGCGCGGCTACACGGACGACATCGACCACCTCGGCAACCGCCGCGTGCGGTCGGTGGGCGAGCTGATCGCCAACCAGTTCTCGGTGGGCCTCTCCCGCATGGCCCGCCTGGTCCGCGAGCGCATGTCGATCGTGTCCGACCCGGACAAGATCAACATCGACGACCTGGTCAACGCCCGCACCGTGTCGGCGGTGATCCAGCAGTTCTTCGGGTCGTCGCAGCTGAGCCAGTTCATGGACCAGACCAACCCGCTGGCCGAGCTGACGCACAAGCGGCGTCTCTCCGCGCTGGGACCGGGCGGTCTGACCCGCGAGCGCGCCGGCTTCGAGGTGCGCGACGTGCACTACTCGCACTACGGGCGCATGTGCCCGATCGAGACGCCGGAAGGGCCGAACATCGGGCTCATCAACTCGCTCACCACCTACTCGCGGATCAACGACCTCGGCTTCATCGAGACCCCGTACCGCAAGGTGGTCCGCGCCGTCCTGCGCTACCCGGCGAAGGTCCGGCTCGAGGAGGCGGTGCGCCTGGTGCTGGGCGAGCGCTCCAAGGTCTTCGGCAAGAAGGGCGAGGAGATCGACTCCGAGCGCGGCCGCGAGATCTTCCGCGCCATGATCGTGGGCGCGGAGCTGGCCGAGGACGTGCGCGACTGGAACGAGATCTTCCCGCGGATGATCGCGGGCGAGATCCTGCAGTCGGAGTGGGAGGGGCTGGCCGACACCCTGCCGGTGCTGGCCCGCCGCGGCGACCGCATCACCGAGGAGATGGCGCGCCGCATCGCCGACCAGCCAGTCAACGTGGTGCGCGTGGTGTCGCGCCGCGCCGGCGCCGCCGCCCGCGGCGTGGCGCCGGAGGCGATCCGGAACCCCATGTCGCTGCCGGTCCGCGTCTTCGCTCCCAAGAGCAGCGCGCTGCTGGCCATGCCGGGCACGGTGCTCACCGCCGAGGTGGCCGAGCGCCTGTACGCCCTGCAGATCGAGGGGCTCACCCCCGCCGAGGACGGCGAGGACCCGGAGCGCCTGACGCTGGACTACACCAACGGCGTGGCGTCGCTCCCCGCCGAGACCGACGTGGGCCGCGCGGCCATCGCCGCGGGGATCCAGGTCACGCACGTGGTGCCGGTCGTCACGCGCATCACCGCCTGGCTCTCGGCGAACGAGGAGGAGACCGCCCGCATCGCGCAGGCGAACGCCCCCCTCACCCCGGGCGGCACCTTCGGCAACGAGTTCGTGCTGTGCCGCGAGCGGGGCGACTTCCCGCTGCTGCGGCCCGACGAGATCGACTACATGGACGTGGCGCCCGACCAGCTCGTCTCGGTGGCGGCGGCGCTGATCCCGTTCCTGGAGCACGACGACGCCAACCGGGCGCTGATGGGCTCCAACATGCAGCGGCAGGCCGTGCCCCTCCTGTTCCCGGACGCGCCCCTGGTGGGCACCGGGCTGGAGCAGGTGGTGGCGCGCGACTCGGGCGCCGTGGTGGTGGCGCGCCGGGCGGGGCTGGTGAAGGAGGTCACGGCCGACCACATCCTGGTGGACGCCGGGATGCCGGCCGCCGGCACCGAGGGCGAGCCGCTGCGCCGGCTGGCGCAGTTCGACCGCTACCGCATGAAGAAGTACTGGCGCACCAACCAGGACACCGCGCTCAACCAGCGCCCCCTGGTCCGCAAGGGCCAGCGCGTGGAGAAGGGCGAGATCCTGGCCGACGGCGCCAGCACCGACGGCGGCGAGCTGGCCCTGGGCCGTAACCTGCTGGTGGCGTTCATGCCCTGGTACGGCCACAACTTCGAGGACGCCATCGTGCTCTCGGAGCGGCTGGTCAAGGACGACGTCTACACCTCCATCCACATCCAGGAGCTGGAGCTCCAGGTCCGCGACACCAAGCGGGGGATGGAGGAGATCACGCGGGAGATCCCGAACGTCGCGGAGGAGTCGCTGATCGACCTGGACGAGCGCGGGGTGGTCCGCATCGGCGCCCGGGTGAAGGCCGGCGACATCCTGGTGGGCAAGATCACCCCCAAGGGCGAGACGGAGCTCTCTCCCGAGGAGAAGCTGCTCACCGCGATCTTTGGCGAGAAGGCGAAGGACGTGAAGGACTCGTCCCTCAAGGTCCCCCCGGGCGTGGAGGGCACGGTCATCGACGTGAAGATCTTCTCCCGCCGGATCGACGACCCGATCCTGGAGAAGGAGCGCGGCCAGAAGATCGGCGAGCTGCGCAACTCGGAGCGCTCCGAGATCCAGCGGATCTCCGAGGCGCGCGACGAGGAGATCAAGGAGCTGATCCGCGGCCGGCAGGTGGCGCTCTTCCTGAAGCGCGGCACGGTGGAGCCGTACTTCAACGAGGGCACCGAGCTGACCGACGAGGTCACGGACGGCCTGGACCTGAGCGAGGTGGACCTGACCACCCTCAAGGTCACCGACCGCCCGACCAACGAGGCCCTGCGCCGCGTGATCGACGAGAGCAAGAAGCGGATCGAGCGGGTTCGCCAGAAGACGGAGAACCAGATCGACAAGGTCTTCCAGCCGGACGAGCTGCCCCCGGGCGTCGTGCAGCTGGTGAAGGTGTACCTGGCGGAGAAGCGCAAGATCTCCGTGGGCGACAAGATGGCCGGCCGGCACGGCAACAAGGGCATCATCGCCCGCATCGTGCCCGAGGAGGACATGCCGTTCCTTCCGGACGGCACGCCGGTGGACGTGTGCCTGAACCCGCTGGGCGTGCCCAGCCGCATGAACGTGGGGCAGATCCTGGAGACCCACCTGGGGTGGGCCGCCCGGGTGCTCGGCTTCGAGGCCAAGACCCCGGTCTTCCAGGGCGCCTCCGAGGACGAGATCGGGTCGGTGATCCGCCTGGCCGGGGCCGTGTGGGCCCGCCAGGCGCTGGGGATCGTGGGCTGCGAGCCGCCGCACTTCGACCTGGCTGACATCCGGGCCATCGCCGAGGCGGTGCAGGCGGTGGAGACGGACTACCACACCGAGCCGCGCCCCGAGACGGGCATCGGCCGCGCTGTGGACCGCATCGTCAACGTGCCCACCACGCCGACCGACCTGGGGCTGAAGCTGAAGGCCCTGGGCGAGTACCTGGTGAGCGCCGCCGAGGAGCTGGTGGCGCGCAGCGAGGGCGGCACCATGGAGGAGATGTTCCCGGCCGCCGTGGCGCTCCGCGCCTCGGGGGGCGCCACCGGGCTGAACGACGCGCTCGAGGAGCACATGCGCCGGGCGGGGCTCACGCCGGGCGGCAAGGTGCGCCTGCGCGACGGACGCTCCGGGTCCGACTTCATCTCGCCCGTGACGGTGGGGGCGATCTACATGCTGAAGCTGTCGCACCTGGTGGACGACAAGATCCACGCGCGGTCCATCGGGCCGTACTCCCTGGTCACGCAGCAGCCGCTCGCCGGCAAGGCGCAGTTCGGCGGCCAGCGGTTCGGGGAGATGGAGGTCTGGGCGCTGGAGGCCTACGGCGCCGCGCACACGCTGCAGGAGATCCTGACCGTCAAGTCCGACGACGTGAACGGCCGCTCCCGCGTGTACGAGGCGATCGTGAAGGGCGAGAACCTCCCGGAGCCGGGCCTTCCGGAGTCCTTCAACGTGCTGGTGAAGGAGCTCCAGGCCCTGGGCATCAGCGTCACGCTGGGCAGCTAGGCGGCCCCCGGCCGGGCGCCCTCCCCATCGGGGGGCGCCGGGCCGAAGGGCGACGATCGGCGATTCATGAGGTGAGCCGCCCCCCGGGCGGCAACTCCATCAAGAGATAGGGGACCCCAGGATGATCGACTTCCCCCGCGTCCGCGAGACCCGCTCTCAGGACTTCAACTACATCCAGGTGAAGATCGCCTCTCCGGAGGAGATCCGAGGCTGGAGCTTCGGCGAGGTCACCAAGCCGGAGACGATCAACTACCGCTCCTTCAAGCCGGAGCGCGACGGGCTCTTCTGCGAGCGCATCTTCGGACCGGTCAAGGACTGGGAGTGCCACTGCGGCAAGTTCAAGCGCATCCGCTTCCGCGGGCACATCTGCGACAAGTGCGGCGTGGAGGTCACGCTCAGCAAGGTGCGGCGCGAGCGCATGGGCCACATCGAGCTGGCCGTGCCGGTCGCGCACATCTGGATGTTCAAGACCCTTCCCTCGCAGATGGGCTACCTGCTGGGGATGACCCTGCGCGACCTGGAGAAGGTCATCTACTACGCCGCGTACGTGGTGACCAGCCCCGGCAACCAGGACGTGAAGCCGCAGCAGCTCCTCGACGAGGAGGAGTTCCTGCAGCTCCGCGAGAAGGCGCGCGAGGAGGGTGACACCGAGTTCACGGCCGACATCGGCGCCGAGGCGGTGCGCAACCTCCTGAAGCAGATCGAGGTGGACACCCTGGGCGAGGAGCTGCGCGCCCAGGTCGCCACCGAGACGAGCCAGCACCGCAAGAAGATGGTGCTGAAGCGCCTGAAGGTGATCGACGCCATCCGCAACTCGGGCGCGACCCCCGCCGAGCGCAACCGGCCGGAGTGGATGATCATGGACGTGGTGCCGGTGATCCCGCCGGACCTGCGTCCGCTGGTCCCGCTCGACGGCGGCCGCTTCGCCACGTCGGACCTGAACGACCTGTACCGCCGCGTCATCAACCGGAACAACCGGCTGAAGAAGCTCATGGAGATGCGCGCTCCGGAGGTCATCCTCCGGAACGAGAAGCGCATGCTGCAGGAGGCGGTGGACGCGCTCTTCGACAACGGGCGCCGCTCCAAGGCCATCCGCGGCCGCGGCAAGCGCCCGCTGAAGTCGCTGAGCGACATGCTCAAGGGCAAGCAGGGCCGCTTCCGGCAGAACCTGCTGGGCAAGCGCGTGGACTACTCGGGCCGTTCCGTGATCGTGGTGGGGCCGGAGCTCAAGCTGCACCAGTGCGGCCTGCCCAAGGCCATGGCGGTGGAGCTCTTCAAGCCCTTCATCATCCACGAGCTCGAGAAGCGCGGCGAGGCCGAGACGGTCAAGCGCGCCAAGAAGATCGTGGAGCGCGACGACCCCCGCGTGTACGAGGTGCTCGAGGACATCATCCGCGACCACCCCGTGCTGCTGAACCGCGCGCCCACGCTGCACCGCCTGGGCATCCAGGCGTTCGAGCCGGTGCTGGTGGAGGGCAAGGCCATCCGGATCCACCCGCTCGTCTGCGCGGCGTTCAACGCCGACTTCGACGGCGACCAGATGGCCGTGCACGTGCCGCTCTCGTTCGAGGCGCAGCTGGAGGCGCGAGTCCTGATGCTGTCGTCGAACAACATCCTGCTGCCCAGCAACGGGCGGCCGGTGGCGGCGCCGTCGCAGGACATCGTGATCGGGTGCTACTGGCTGACCAAGGACAAGGACAGCTTCAAGGCCGACGTGGCCGCGGACCAGGCGGAGCTGGCCCGGGGGCCGGCGGAGCGCGACCTGAGCAAGGTGCTTCCCCGCTTCGGCCACGTGGCCGAGGTGGAGATGGCGCTGGCCCACCGCCGCGTGGGGTACCACTCGACGGTGTACTTCCTGACCGACCCCCGTCCGGAGGCGGAGAAGGAAGAGGGCGAAGCCGAGAAGAAGGAGTGGGTGGCCACCACGCCCGGGCGCATCATCTTCAATTCCGTGGTCCCCGCGGCGATGGGGTTCTGGAACAAGACGATGGGCAAGAAGGAGCAGGGCGACATCATCTTCAGCGCCTACCGCACGGTGGGGCTGGCGACGACGGTGGTGTTCCTGGACAACCTGAAGGCGTTCGGCTTCCGCTACAGCACGCTGGCCGGCGTGTCGGTGGGGATCGAGGACATGAAGATCCCCGGCGAGAAGGACGAGATCCTGCGCGAGGCCGAGGACGACGTGGCGCGCTT
>JASLAX010000048.1 GCA_030146875.1 Longimicrobiaceae bacterium | reverse complement strand
ACGCGGGGGCCGCGGGGGGCGCGCCGCGTGAGCGGCCGCGAGCCCTACCTGGCGGGGGTGGACGGCGGCGGCACCCGCACCACGCTGGTGCTGGCGGACGCCGCCGGCCGCGAGCTGGCGCGGGCGGAGGGGCCGGCCGGCCTGGTCGATCCCCGCAACCCACAGGCGAGCGCCGGCGTGGTCGCGTCCCTGGTCCGCGAGGCGGTGGAGGGAGCCGGCCTGGGCGGGCGGCCCGCGGCGCTCTGCGCCGGGCTGGCCGGCGTGGGGAGCGCGCCGGAGCGCGAGGCGGTGCAGCGGGCGCTGGAGGCCGCGGGCGTGGCGGACCGCGTGCGCGTGGCCACGGACGGCGCGATCGCGCTGGAGGGCGCGCTGGGCGACGACGCCGGGGTGCTGCTGATCGCGGGCACGGGCTCGGTGGCGTACGGGCGGGCGCCGGACGGGCGGGTGGAGCGATGCGGCGGGTGGGGGATGATCGTGGGGGACGAGGGGAGCGGGTGGGCGATCGGGCGCGCCGGCCTGGCCGCCGCCCTGCGCGCCTCGGACCGCCGCGGGCCGGCCACGTCGCTGCTGGACGACCTGCTCTCGCACCTGGGGCTGGAGTCCACCAGCGCGATCCCGCCCTGGGCGGGCCGCGCGGAGAAGGCGGAGGTGGCCGCGCTGGCGTCCCGCGTGATCGCCGCGGCGGAGGCGGGCGACGCCGTGGCCGCGGACATCCTGCGCGACGAGGCCTGGCAGCTCTCCCGCCACGCCTCGGCGCTGGTCTGCGCGCTCGCGCCCTGGCCGGGGGAGGTGCCCGTGGTCTTCCACGGCGGCGTGCTGGGCCGGGCGCACTTCGCCGCGCTGGTGACGGAGGCCCTGGCCGCCGCCGGCCCCGAGATCCGCGTCCGCGAGCCACTGGCCGACGCCGTGGCCGGGGCGCTGCGGTACGCGCGGGCGATGGTGGAGGGCGGCGCGGCGTAGGGCGGCGCGACGCACCTGCTGGCTTTCCCGGATCCGCTCTCCTCCTCTCCATCCCCACGGACACCATGCGCCCTGCCACGGAGACCATGCGCCGCATCCTCCCTCGTCTCGCGCTTCCGCTCCTGCTCGCCGCGTCGGCGTGCGCCCACCCGCGGGCGGCGGGGCCTGCGCCCGCGGCTCGGGCCGACGGGTACGACCTGCTGATCCGCGGCGGGCGGATCGTGGACGGAACGGGGAGCCCGTGGTACCGCGGCGACGTGGCGATCCGGGGGGACCGGATCGTGGCGGTGGGGCTGATGCCGGGGGCGGTGGCGCGCGACACCGTCGACGCGACGGGGCTCGTGGTGGCGCCGGGGTTCATCGACATGCTGGGGCACTCCGAGTACCCGCTGCTCCGCGACGGGCGGGCGATCTCCAAGATCACGCAGGGGATCACCTCCGAGATCACCGGCGAGGTCAGCAGCGTGGTGCCGGTGAACGAGAACACCCTCCGCGAGCTGCCCGCCGACGCACGGGCGCGCGTCACCTGGACGGACCTGGACGGGTACTTCCGCGCGCTGCAGGACGCCCGCCCCGCCATCAACCTGGGCACGTACGTCACCGTGGGCTCCACCCGCCGCGCCGTGATGGGCGACGCCGCCCGCGCCCCCACGGCGGAGGAGGTGGAGCGGATGAAGGCGCACGTGGACCTGGCGATGCGGCAGGGGGCGCTCGGCCTCTCCACGGGCCTCATCTACTCCCCCGCGTCGTTCGCGACCACCGACGAGGTGGTGGAGCTGGCGAAGGTGGCGGCGGCGCACGGCGGCGGCTACGCGTCGCACATCCGGTCCGAGGGCGAGAAGCTGGTGGAGGCGATCGAGGAGGCCATCGCCATCGGGGAGCGGGCGGGGACGTGGATCCAGATCCACCACCTGAAGGCCTCCGGCCGGCCGAACTGGGGGAAGATGGGGGCCGCCGTGGCCGCGATCGAGGCGGCCCGGGCGCGCGGGGTGGACGTCTCCGCCGACCAGTACCCGTACCCCGCCAGCGGCACGGGGCTGGACGCCATCCTCCCCAACTGGGTCCACGCGGGGGGCACGGACTCCCTCCTCGCGCGCCTGGGCGACCCCGCCAGCCGCGCGCGGATCCGCACCGAGCTGACGGAGGGCGGCACGGACTGGCGGATCGGCGCCTCCAGCGGCGGCCCCTCGGGGGTGATGCTGGCCCGCCTGGGCGTGGACTCGCTGAAGCGCTACGAGGGGATGCGGCTGGACGCCGTCGCCCGGGCGCGGAACCAGGAGGTGGTCGACGCCCTGTTCGACCTGCTGCTCGCCGACCGCGCCTCCTCCGACGCCATCTACTTCTCCATGTCGGAGGAGGACATCGAGCTGGCGATGCGGCAGCCGTGGGTGAGCGTGGGGATCGACGCCGGGGCGCGCGCCGCCGACTCCACCGTCGCCGGCAAGCCGCACCCGCGGGCGTACGGCTCCTTCCCCCGCATCCTCTGCCGCTACGTGCGGGAGCGGCGCGTGCTCACCATGGAGGACGCCGTCCGGAAGTTCACCGCCCTTCCCGCCGCCCGCGTGGGCCTGGCCGACCGCGGGGTGATCAAGGCCGGGATGCACGCCGACCTCACCCTCTTCGACCCGACGACCGTGTGCGACCGCGCGACCTTCGAGAACCCGGTACAGACGCCCGTGGGCATCCCGCACGTGGTGGTGAACGGCGTGCCCGTCGTGCGGAACGGGCAGGTGACCGGCGCCCGCCCCGGCCGTCCCCTGCGCCGGGGCGGGGGGTGACGGCCCGCGCCCGGCGGGGGTCCGCGGCGCGCCGGTGACCGCCCGCGCCGTCCGTCCGCGGCGATCCACCCTCCACCCCGACGTCCCGCAGCCCATGGACGTAGCCGTCCACCACGCGATCGAGCGGCTCCTGGACGCGTTCACCCGGGATTTCGCGGCCCGCGTGCCGGAGTCCGGCCCGTTCCCCGAGCACGAGTGGGAGGTCCCGCTCCCCCCGCCCTACGGCCCCTCCCGCCGCGTGGTGCTCCGCGCCACCGCGGTCGACGATCCCCGCCGGTGCTCGGTCGAGATCCGGGTGGCCACGCCCGAGGGCGGGTGGGACGGGCGGTGGCTGGGGGCGTCGCCGGTCGTGGGGGCGCGGGCGGGGATGCGGGAGGAGATCCGCTCCCCGTGGACGCGCCGCAAGATCGAGCGGTTCCTGGCGCGGGTGACCTCGGACCTGGAAGCCGCCCGCGACGCGGAACAGCCTCTCCACCTTCCGCTGGTCGCCATCGACCGGAAGGGCGTGCCCTACGCCGCCCTGGACCCGCGCGAGGTCCACGTGGAGCGCTGGGGCCCCGGGGACCTGCACTGCGCCACCTGGCTACTCCTGCTGCGGGAGGGCGACGCGTGGCGCGACGTGGGCGCCGCGGGCGGGCACGCCGAGACGGAGCGCTTCTACCTCCACGACCGGGTCCTGGCCACGCTGGCCGCCTTCGACGGGCGCTCGCGCGGCGGGTTCCGCTTCCGGCTCTGGGAGGGCTCCGTGCCGCCGCGCGACGACCGCGTGAACGGGGACGAGGTCGACCGCCAGGAGCCCGCGGTCGCGCGGCTACGGAAGATCTGCCGCGCCGTGATCGATGCGACGCCGAACCAGGAGGAGAAGCTGATCGGGGCGATCAAGCGCATGGCGCGCGGCGACGAGCCCCCCGGGCCGCCCTCGGGCCCCCTGGCGCGCGTGCTCCGCGGCCTCGGCTCCCTGTTCCGCCGCGGCTGAGCGCGGAGCGGGCTCCGCCGCAGCGGTGATGAGGAACGCGCAGGCCCGCACCTCTCGTCGCCGCGATCCTCCCCACTCCCGACCCCACCTCCACGACGGAGAGGGTGACGGGCATCGTCCGGGAGGTCGCCTCGTCGGAGAGTGGGATGGACAGCCGGCATCCGCATGAGCGTCGCGCGGCCCGCACGGCGGCGGTTCCGCGGATGCTCGTGGCGATGGACGGAGGATCGGCTCCGCGTCCGGTACGACAGCCCGCGAAGGCGGGCTTCGTGTGGTCGTTGCAGCGGTTTCAACCGCCCGTTGAGGGGCCGCGCCCACCTTATCCGAATTCCGGCGAACGAATCCGGAGGACATCCCTCGCGCGCGCGATTATCTTCCCCGCCATGGAGACGATGACGCGCGACCAGATGCTGGACCGGTTCTTCGCCCGCGACCGGCGCTACGACGGGCACTTCATCACGGGCGTGCTGACGACGGGCATCTACTGCCTTCCCTCGTGCGGCGCCCGCAAGCCGCGGCCGGAGAACGTCCGCTTCTTCGGGAGCGAGGACGAGGCGCGCGCCGGCGGCCTGCGCCCCTGCCGCCGCTGCCGGCCCGACCACTTCTACCGCGCGTACGACCCCGACCTGCACCTGGTGGAGACGCTGGCGGCCGACGTCCGCCGCGACCCCGCGCGCTTCGCGGACGCGGCCGCGATGGTGGCGGCGTCGGGCGTGGGGACGACGAAGGTGCACTCCCTCTTCCGGCGCCACTTCCACCAGTCGCCGGCCGCCTTCCTGGCCCGCGAGAAGACCGAGGCCGCCGCGCGCGCCCTGACCGGCGGGGCGGCGCCCACGGAGGCCGCGTACGCGGCCGGCTTCGCGAGCGCCTCCGCCTTCCACGCCGCCGTCCGCCGCCACACCGGCCTCACCCCCGGCGAGCACCGCCGACTGGGGTCCTCGCCCGGGTTCGTCCTCTCCCTCCCCCCCGGCTACCTGGCGTCGTACACGCTCGCGCGGCTGGGGCGGGACGCGGAGAGCCCGGTGGAGCGCGTCGCGGGGAGCGAGATCGCGAAGGCGCTCCTCCTCGCCGGCGGGCCCGCCGTCCTGCGCATCGCGCTGGGGGACGGCGTGGCGCGCTGCCGGGTGGAGGCGGGGCGGACGCTGGCGCCGGAGGAGGTCCGCGCCGCCCACGCCGTCGCGCTCCGGCTGCTGGGCCTGGGCTCCGATCCGGCGGCGTTCGAGCGGCGGGTGGACGCGCGGCCGGAGCTCGCCCGAGTGGTGGAGGGGCGGCGCGGGCTGCGCGTCGTCCTCACCTCCGACCCGTGGGAGGCGCTGGTCTGGGCGATCGTGGGGCAGCAGGTGAACCTGGCGTTCGCCTTCGCCCTGCGCCGCGACCTGGTCCATCTGGCGGGGACGCCGATCGAGGGTGGGCTGGTGGCGCACCCCACGCCGGAGGCGGTCGCGCGGCTGGACGCGGCCGACCTGGCGCCGCTCCGCTTCTCGCGCCGCAAGGCGGAGTACGTGGTGGACACCGCGCGCGCCGTCGCGTCCGGCGAGCTTCCGCTCGACGCGCTGGCCGCGGGCACGGCCACGGAGGCCGATCGGCGGCTCCGCGCCGTCCGCGGGATCGGCCCGTGGACGGCGCAGTACGTGCTGATGCGCGGCCTCGGCTTCGCCGACTGCGTCCCGGTGGGGGACGCGGGGCTGGTCGCGGCGCTCGCCCGCTTCTTCGCGCTCGACCTCCGTCCGAACCCGGAGGAGACGGTCCGCCTGATGGAGCCGTTCGCCCCCTTCCGCAGCCTCGCCACGCACCACCTGTGGGCCACCCTGGGAGACGCCGCATGACCATCCACGTCCGCACCCTCGACACTCCGATCGGCCCCATGCTCGCGGGCGCGCGCCACGACGGCCGCCTGGTCGGCCTGCTGTTCCTGGCCAACCGCACGGCGGAGGAGGGCGCGCGGCTCCTGGCCACCCCCGGAGAGCCCGTGGTGCCCGACACCGGCCAGTGCCACGCCGTGGCGGGCCAGCTCGCGGAGTACTTCCGCGGCGCCCGGCGCGAGTTCGAGCTGGAGCTGGCGCCCCGCGGCACCACCTTCCAGCAGCGCGTATGGGACGAGCTGCGGCGCATTCCCTGCGGCCAGACGGTCAGCTACCGCGTGCTGGCCGAGCGGGTCGGCTCGCCCGGCGCCTCCCGCGCCGTGGGCCGCGCCAACGCCCTCAACCCCGTCGCCATCATCATCCCCTGCCACCGCGTGATCGGCTCCGACGGCACCCTGACGGGCTACGCCGGCGGCCTGGAGGCGAAGGAGCGGCTGCTGGAGCTGGAGGGCGCGCGGACGCTGGCGGTGGCGTAAGATCGCGCTGGATGGACCGCGTCGGCATCGGCCGGGGCGGCAATCCGGGGGCGTAAAGCCCCCGGCTAAGAACGGCGATCGTCCCTGCGGGACGACACATTCCCGGCATCTCGCGGCGCCCCGGGCGGCGCGGGTGATGCACCTCGCGTGGAGGGAAGCGCGGCTCCGGCCGGGAGCAGGCCAGCCCGCGAAGGCGGGCTTCGTGTAGTCGTTGCAGCGGTTTCAACCGCCGGTGAGGGGCTGGACCTCCCGCGACGAAGCCGAAGCCGCAGAAGGAGGCCGATGGCGACGCTGGAGGACCTGACGGAGCGGCTGCGGGGGCTGGAGGGGCGCGGCTACCCGTCGTACAAGGAGATCAAGGGCGAGTACGACGGGCCGGGCTTCCGCCTCCTGATCGACCACGTCCAGGGGGACCCGTTCGCGGAGCCGAGCCGCGTCCGCGTCGTCCTCGCCCCCGCCTCCGCCGCGCTGCCCGAGTGGGCCGTGCGGACGGAGGCGCGCCGCGTCGCCGCGGCGGACTTCCTCAACCGCGCGTTCCACGCGGCGCTGGGCGCCCTCTCGTCCGACCGGGGCTCGGGGAAGAGCGGGGCGCTGACCGTCCTCCGCCCCGGGCAGGAGGTCCTGGTCCGCAGCGCGCTCTCCGTCGGCGAGGACGGGACGGTGGAGGCGCGGTTCCGCGCCGGGCTGCCCGCGCGAGGACGCACCATCCTCGGCCGCGAGGCCGCCGCACTGCTGGGGGAGGACGTCCCCACCGCCGTGGAGCGCGCGCTCCGCTTCCCGGCGGTGGACGCCGACGCCCTCCGCCGGCAGGTCGAGACGGTGGAGGACGCCCGCGCGCTCCGCGACCGGCTCCGCGCCCGCGGCCTGGTGGCGTTCGTCGCCGACGGGTCGCGCCTGCCGCGGCGGAGCGGGGTGGACGACCGGCCGCTGGAGGATGCCGGCGCCGTCCCGTTCCGCGCCCCCGACTCGCTCCGCGTCGTCCTCGACGCGCCGAACGCCGGACGGGTCGCGGGGATGGGGATCCCCGAAGGGGTGACGCTGATCGTGGGCGGGGGATCCACGGCAAGTCGACGCTGCTGCGCGCCATCGAGCGCGGCGTGTACGACCACGTTCCCGGAGACGGGCGGGAGCGCGTCGTCACGCTGGCGGACGCGGTGAAGGTGCGGGCGGAGGACGGGCGCGCCGTCGCCGGCACCGACATCTCCAACTTCATCGGCGCCATCCCCGGCGGCGGCGACACGCGCCGCTTCCGGACGACGAACGCCAGCGGGTCGACCTCGCAGGCGGCGGCGATCGTGGAGGCGCTGGAGGTGGGCGCGCGCTGCCTGCTGCTGGACGAGGACACCTCCGCCACGAACTTCATGATCCGCGACGCGCGCATGCAGGCGCTGGTCGCCGCCCCCAACGAGCCCATCACCCCGTTCGTGGACCGCGCCCGCCACCTGGCGGACGCGCTGGGCGTCTCCACCGTGCTCGTCGTCGGAGGCTCGGGCGACTACTTCGACGTGGCCGACACCGTCGTCGCCATGCGCGCCTACGTCCCCGCGGACGTGACGGAGGAGGCGCGCCGCGTCGCGTCCGACCATCCGACCCGTCGCCGGACGGAGGGCGGCGAGTGGCGTCCGCTCGCCCCTCGCGTCCCGCTCCCCGCCTCCCTGGACCCCCGCCAGGGCCGCCGCGACGTCCACGTCCGCGCCCGCACGGAGGCCCGCGCCCTCTTCGGCGAGGAGGAGGTCGAGCTCTCCGCAGTGGAGCAGCTCGTGGAGCCCGCGCAGGCGCGCGCCATCGGCCTGGCCCTCGCGGCGGCGCGGGGGCGGGAGATCGACGGCCGGCGGAGCGTGCGCGAGGCGCTGGAGGCGGTGACGGAGAGGATGCGGCGCGAGGGGCTGGACGCCTTCCAGCCCGACCCGGCGGGCGAGCTGGCGGAGTTCCGCATCTTCGAGCTGGCGGCATTCCTCGGCCGCATCCGCACGCTGCGCGTCGGGCCCTGATCGTCCGGCAGGGGAGACAGAAACGCGGAGGACGCGGAGAGATGCCTCCCTCCGCGTCCTCCGCGCGAGCGCCGTCCTTCGGGCGCCGAAGCGCTACAGCCGCTCGATGAAGTCCGCGCGGATGGTGCGCGTGCCGTGGCCGGCGAAGTCGACCTCCACCCGGTCGTTGTTCACCGCCAGCACGATCCCCTCGCCGTACATGGCGTGCGTGACCTCCTCGCCCGGCTGGAAGCCGTCCGTCGGCTGCTCCTCCAGCTCCGGCGCGCGCAGGTCGCCCGCGGCGATGTCCAGGACCGATGCGCCGTGGGAGACCTCCTCGCGGCTCTCGGCCTTCCCCAGGCAGTTGTCGCAGTGCCCGCAGCGGAAGTCCTCCTCCGGCGTCTCCCCGAAGTACTCCAGGATCTGCTTGGTGCGGCAGCGCGCGGTGCGGCACCAGCGGACCATCTCCTCCAGCTTGCGCCGGTCGATGGCGCGCCGCTCCTCGTAGTCCGTCAGCTCGCGGCTCAGGTC
This sequence comes from Longimicrobiaceae bacterium, assembly GCA_030146875.1. Lineage (GTDB taxonomy): Bacteria > Gemmatimonadota > Gemmatimonadetes > Longimicrobiales > Longimicrobiaceae > JASLAX01. The sequence goes on along the minus strand of JASLAX010000048.1, from coordinate 51,267 downwards.
GGCCACCGTCACGTCCGGCACCAGCCGCTCCCACACGCCGCCGCGGTGCTCGCGCACCATCCCGTGCCGCTTCAGCAGCGTCAGGACGATGCGCGCCTTCCGCCGCGGCACCTGCGCGATGTCGGCGATCTCGTCCAGGGGCCGCTTCTCCTCCAGCTCGATGCCGTTGACCACGCGCGCCACCCCGACGGCCTCCTCCAGGTCGGGGTACTTCCCGCCCAGGAAGTAGCCCTGCACCGCGCGGTCCTCTTCCCGATAGAGGACGCTGCAGCGCGAGTGCAGCCCGTCGCGCCCCGCCCGCCCGGCCTCCTGGTAGAAGGACTCGAGCGAGCCGGGGAAGTGGTAGTGCATCACGAAGCGGATGTCGGGCTTGTCGATCCCCAGCCCGAACGCGTTGGTGGCGACCACGGCCTTCACGCGCCCGGCCATGAACGCCTCCTGCGCCTCCGTCCGCTCGTTGGGCGACAGGCGGCCGTGGTACAGCGCGACGTCGAATCGCCCGCCCAGCGCCTCGTGCAGCCGCTCGGCCTCCTTCACGGTGGCCACGTAGATGATGCCCGTTCCCTCCACGCTCCGCAGCACCCGGTCGATCGCGACCTCCTTCTCCGCCTCGTTGACGGTGGGAAGGACCTCCAAGTACAGGTTGGGCCGGACGAGATCGGCCACGTGCTCGAACACGTCCGTCATGCGGAGCTGGTGGGCGATGTCCTCGCGCACCTCCGGCGACGCCGTGGCGGTGAGCGCCATGATGGGCGGCCGCCCCAGCCGCTCGGCGATGGCGCCCAGCATCATGTAGTCGGGCCGGAAGTCGTGCCCCCACTGCGACACGCAGTGCGCCTCGTCCACCACGAACAGCGAGATCGTTCGCTCCAGCAGCACCTCGAAGAAGTCGCGGTCGCGGAAGCGCTCGGGCGTCAGGTACAGGATGCGCCCCTCGCCGCGCGCCACGGACTTCATGGTCTCGCGCTGCTCGCGGTCCGTCTGCGCCGAGTTGATGGTCAGCGCCTCCACGCCGAGCTCGCCCATCTTGTCCGTCTGGTCCTTCATCAGCGCGATGAGGGGGGAGACGACGATGGTCAGCCCCGGCAGGTGCAGGGCGGGGAGCTGGTAGATCAGCGACTTCCCCGCGCCCGTGGGCATCACGACCATCGCGTCTCGCCCCTCCAGGGCCGCGCGGATCACCGCCTCCTGGCCGGGGCGGAACTCGTCGATGCCGAAGCGGGCGCGGAGAGTATCCAGAAGCCCGCTGTCGGCGGGCGGGGCGGCGGTGGGCAAGTGGTTGCTTCGCTTGCTGCTGGGTCCGGAGCGGCGGGAACGAGGGGCGGGGGTGCAAGGGGTGGGCCAGGGACGGGCCGGATCGGCGCCGTCGGAAGCCGGTCTGGCGGGCACCGGTACGCGAAAGGACGCGGCAGGATCGTGGGCCCGTCTTCGCTTCGTGGTCGCCCTGCACGCTGCGGTTCCCCCTCCAGTCGTGATCTCGGCGCGCCCGCCCCGGGAGACGGCACCGCCCTTGCAAGCTTCCCCCTCGCGAGCCGCAGGTTGGCAGACACCGGAAGTCCGGTCCCACGCATCGGAGGAGTACGATCATGATTCGTCTGACGAAGAGCTTCACCGCCCTCGGCCTGTCCGCGACGCTGCTTGCGTCGACCGGGCTGAGCGGGTGCGCGTCGCTGAACAACAAGGAGCGCGGCGCCGTGGTCGGCGCCAGCACGGGCGCCGCGATCGGCGCGGTGATCGGCAACAACACCGGCAGCACGGCGCGCGGCGCCATCCTGGGCGCGGTCCTCGGCGGCGCGGCCGGGGCCGTGATCGGCCACCAGATGGACCAGCAGGCCAAGGGCCTGGAGCAGGACCTGGAGGGCGCCGAGGTCGAGCGCGTGGGCGAGGGCATCGCCGTCTCGTTCGAGAGCGGCATCCTGTACCCGTTCAACTCCAGCAACGTGCTGCCCGCCGGCCGCGAGAACCTGCGGAAGCTGGCCGCCAGCCTCAATCGCTACCCCGGTAGCGAGGTGCTGATCGTGGGCCACACCGACAGCGTGGGCTCGGATTCGTACAACATGCAGCTCTCGCAGCAGCGCGCCGACGCCGCCCGCGCGTTCCTGGTGCAGCAGGGCATCCCGTCCAACCGCATCCGCACCGCGGGCCGGGGCGAGACGGAGCCCATCGCCTCGAACGAGACCGAGGCCGGGCGCTCGCAGAACCGTCGCGTCGAGGTGGCGATCTTCGCCTCGGCCGAGTACCGGGAGCAGATCCTGCGCGACTCGCGCCAGTAGTCGCACGCCTCCCCCACGGGGGAGCACCCGGCGCCCCCCGCACTTCGGTGCGGGGGGCGCCGTCGTTCGTCTCCCTCCGCTCCTCCCCCGGCGTTTCCTCGTCCCTCCGTCCTCCCCGTGTCGCCCCACCGGCTTGGATCCTGCCTCCCCTTCCGCCGCCGGAGTAGGACGCAAGCCGTCCTGTCCGGGGGACGGTGGGAGTCCTGTAAGCACATGGATGGCAACGTGTTGGGAGACGATGGAGGTCGCGAGGCAGCGATCGGGAGTGATGTGCCGTTTCCGCGTCTCCGCGCCCTCCGCGTCTCCGCGTGAAAAGCGGGGGACGACGAGCGCGACGCCCACGGCGGAAACGAGACGACGACGACGAGCCGGAGGAGGAAGAGGATGGCGGACACGGGGCTGACGGACCGGATGGCGCGCATCGCCCACCCGCTGAGCGGCGCGGACGACCTGGGGCCGCTGCTGGAGCGGATCGGGGACTCGCGCGTGGTGCTGCTGGGCGAGGCGTCGCACGGGACGAGCGAGTACTACACGTGGCGCCACCGCATCACGGAGCGGCTGGTGCGCGAGAAGGGCTTCTCGTTCGTGGCGGTGGAGGGGGACTGGCCGGACTGCTACGCCCTGAACCGCTACGTGAAGGGGTGGAAGGACTCCGGCGCGAGCGCGCGCGACGTGCTGCACGCGTTCGAGCGCTGGCCCACCTGGATGTGGGCGAACGAGGAGGTGGTCGCGCTGGGCGAGTGGATGCGGAAGCACAACGACCGCTGCCCCGAGGACCGCAAGGCGGGGTTCTACGGGCTGGACGTGTACTCGCTCTGGGAATCGATGCGCTCCGTGACGGACTACCTGGAGCGCGTGGACCCGGAGGCGGCGAAGCAGGCGCGGCGGTGGTACGGCTGCTTCGAGCCCTATCGCGACGACGCGCAGGACTACGCCTGGGCCACCGCGCTGGTGCCCACGACCTGCGAGCAGGAGGTGGTCACCACGCTGGCCACGCTGCGCCAGCGGGGGCCGCAGTACCGCGAGGACGGCCGGGAGTCGTTCTTCGACGCGGAGCAGAACGCGCTGGTCGCGCGCAACGCGGAGCGGTACTACCGCACCATGGTGCGCGGCGGGCCGGGATCGTGGAACGTGCGCGACACGCACATGATGGAGACGCTGGAGCGGCTGATGGAGCACCACGGGCTGGACGCGAAGGCCATCGTCTGGGAGCACAACACGCACGTGGGCGACGCGCGCTTCACCGACATGGCGCGCGCGGGGATGGTGAACGTGGGCCAGCTCGCCCGGCAGAGGTGGGGCGACGACGGCGTGACCATCGTCGGCTTCGCCTCTCACCGCGGGAGCGTGATCGCCGGCGACGAGTGGGGCGCGCCGATGGAGGCGATGGAGGTGCCCCCCGCGCGCGCCGACAGCTGGGAGGCGATCCTCCACGACGCCGGCGGCGGACGCGACGCCCTGTGGATCTTCGACGAGCTGGGCGAGGACGAAGAGGCGGAGGAGCCGCGCGGCCACCGCGCCATCGGCGTGGTCTACGACCCGCGCCGCGAGGCGTACGGCAACTACGTGCCCAGCATCCTGACGCTCCGCTACGACGCCCTGCTGTTCATCGACGAATCCCACGCCCTGCGCCCGCTGCACTACCCGGCGCACGACGACGGCGAGCCGCCCGAGACCTTCCCGTCGGGGATGTAGACGGCGGCGCCCGAGGATGTGGGGACGAGGGACGCCAGGCACGCCTCGGGGACGCGCGGTCGAGCTCGACGGATTCGAAAGAGGCGCCACCTCCGCGGATGGAGATGGCGCCTCTACTGTCCTCGATGTCGGCGGACTCCGGCCGGACGGCAATCCGGGGGCGTGAAGCCCCCGGCTGGCTACCACAGACGTCCTCCGGACTCAGGGACGGTGGGTGTTCGGCATCAGCGTCGGTGAGCACCATCTGCGGGGCGGCGGACCCGGGGCGTAAAGCCCCCGGCAGGAACGGCAATCATCGTGGCGGACTCCATCGCGGCGATGATCGAGGGGCCCGTCGTACGGCGGACCGGGGGCGTGAAGCCCCCGGGTAAGAACGGCGATCGTCCCTGCGGGACGAGGGCACCCGCGGCGCCGCGAGCGCCCGTCTCGTGTACCGGACCCGCGGCGGCACCGCGAGCAGGCCCGTCCGCGAAGGCGGACTTCGTGCCTCTCCGAGCCGCGAATTCATTCGCAGGCGACGGCGTCGGCCGGAGCCGCGATCCCCCTCCACAGTCTCGTCCGCGCCGGCTCGCCGGAGTGCGCCGCCTACTGGTTCGCGCCGGTGCTCAGGACGGCGCAGGCGATGCGCGCGCCGGAGTTGCCGGAGGGGTCGGTGCGCATGTCGTCGGCGGTGGCGTGGACGACGAGCGCGGTGCCGCCCGGCTTACCCAGGTTGGCGGTGCCGCCCATCACCGTGGCCGCGATGGTCGTCTCCGCGCGCGCGGTGCCGTTGGCGGCGACGGTCAGGTTGGGCAGGTCGCCCAGGTGCGGCCCCTGCGGGTTCTGCATGCCGTGCTGCCGCATCGTCGGGTTGAAGTGCCCGCCGGCGGTGGTGAACCCCGGCGCGTCGCAGCGGCCCGTCTCGTGGACGTGCATTCCGTGCACGCCCGCAGGCAGCCCCGTGCTCTGCACCACCAGGCGTGTGGCACTGGTGCCGGGGGTGATCTCCACCGATCCAACCTGCCTCCCGTTCGCGTCCAGCAGCGGGGTCGAGTACCCCGCGCCGCCCGCCATCGCCCCCGCGCACCCGGAGAGCACCGCCGCCGAAGCCCCCGCCAGGGCCCACCCTGGAATCCGCATTCTCCGCCTCCCGTTCCCGTGAATCAGTCGTGTCGCGTGGTCCCGCACCGGGCTCCGCAAGAGACGTGCGGCCCCGGCGCCAGCGGCCGCCGTCCTCTCCAACTAAGAAAGTAGTTGACAGGAGGTGCGCCCGGGCTTATCCTCTACTAAGACTCTAGTAGAAAGGAGCGCACCGCGTGGAGATCGCCTTCACCGACCGCGAGCTGGACGTGATGAACGTGCTGTGGGACCGGGACAGCGCCACCGTGGCGGAGGTGCGCGACCGCCTCTCCGACGGGCTGGCGTACACCACCGTCCTGACCGTGCTGCGCACCCTGGAGGAGAAGGGGTACGTGGACCACGTGGAGGAGGGGAAGGCGTACCGCTACCGCCCGCTGGTGGAGCGCCGCGCGGCCGGCACGTCGCTGCTGAAGCGGCTCACGCACAAGCTGTTCAAGGACTCCCCCGAGCTCCTGCTCACGCACCTGGTCTCGGACCGGGGGCTGAGCGACGACGAGCTCAGGCGCATGCAGCGCCTGCTGGAGGAGCGCCTGGAGGGGAGGGAATAGCCCATGGTCGCCTCGTGGATGCTGTACTGCGCGCTGGTGGCCGCGCTGCTCGGCCTGGGCGCCCTGGCGGTGGAGCGGGCGCTGTCGCTGGCGGGCCGCCCGGTGCGCTGGGTGTGGGCGGCGTCGATGGCGGCGTCGGTCGCGCTGCCGGCGGTGCTGCTCGCGGCGCCGGCCCTGCGGAAGCCGGAGCCCGTCGCGGCGATGGTGAAGACGGCCGCGGCGCCGGTGGAGGACGGCGGGATCCCCGTCCGGATCGAGGACCTGCCGGGGCTGGGGACGGAGGCGTCCGCCCTGCCCGCGCTGGACCGGCCGCTGCTGGTGGGGTGGGGCGCGGCGTCGGCCGCGCTGCTGGCGACGCTGGCGGGGCTGGCGGTGCTGCTGCGGCGCCGGCGCAGGGGGTGGACGCGCGCGACGGTGGACGGCACGCCCGTCGTCCTCTCCCGCGACGTGGGCCCGGCGGTGGTGGGGCTCCTGCGCAGCGAGATCGTCCTTCCCGCCTGGGTGCTGGACCTGGACCCGGCCGTGCGCCGGCTGATGGTGGCGCACGAGGAGGAGCACCTGCGGGCCGGCGACCCCCGCCTGCTCGTGGCGGGGCTGGCGCTGCTGGCCCTGATGCCCTGGAACCCCGCGCTGTGGTGGCAGCTCCGCCGGCTGCGGCTGGCGGTGGAGGTGGACTGCGACGCACGCGTGCTGCGCCGCGCCCCCGACGTGCGCGCCTACGGCGGGCTGCTGCTGGAAGTCGGACGGCGTGCCTCGGGGAGCTGGCTTCCCGTCGCCGCCTTCTCCGAGCCCGTTTCCTTCCTGGAGAGGAGAATCCGCGTCATGACCGAGCTTCGCGTACGTACCCCGTGGACCCGCGCCGCCCTGCTGGCGAGCCTGGGCGGCCTGCTCGCCGTCGCCGCCTGCGAGGCGCCGCACCCCGTGTCGCCCCGCCCGCGCTCCGAGGAGACGGTGATGGTCTCCGAGATGCGCGCCAGGACCCCGGTGGCCACCAACGACGAGATCGCCGCCGCCGTGGCGGAGGCCTTCCCCGAGGTGGTGAAGGACGGGATGGCCCAGGACGAGTTCCTGATGTTCGTCGCCGGTCCGGACGGCACGGTGGAGCGCACGCACCGCGGCCGGTCGGAGGAGTTCTCCGCCACCCGCCTGCGCGCCACGCCGGGCGACGAGACGTCGGTGGTCCTGCCCCGCGCCGACGGCGACCGTCGCATGAAGGCGACCATGGTGCCGTCGCTGGAGCCGGGCAGCATCGCCGAGATGCGCATCGTCAAGCTGCCCGCGGGCGCGGTGGCTCCCACGCCCGTCGGCGTGATCTGGGTGACCACGAAGGGTGACGGCGCGCCGGCCGGGGAGCGGGAGCGCGTCGCGTCGCCGGCGCGGGTCCCGGTGAACGTGATCGCCCCGTCGCAGGAGCGGCCGCGGGTCCGCCAGCGCGGCACCCCCGCGGCCCCGCGAGACACGAGCAGCCTTCCGGCGATCCGCGGCGCCATCCAGCGCCACTTCCCGCAGTACGCCGACGGCACCCGCGTGGCCGCGGAGCCGCTGATCTTCGTGGTCGACCACGCGGGCCAGGTGGTCTCCGCCACCGAGTCGAGCCTGCCGCGGCACCGCGTCATCGAGCCCGGCAACATCCAGGGTGTCCAGGTCTACAAGGGCGAGAGCATGCCGCTGGCCGCCGGCAGCAAGGGCGTGATCTGGATCCGCCTGAAGGAGAGGTCGGCCTCACTGGATTGATCCCCTGCGGCGCGCGACGTGCGTGGGCTCGCGGCCCCGCGACGTCCGCACGAAACCAGGGGAGGAACGATGTCCGACGCGCCCGTGCAGGTGGTCCACCAGGAGCAGGCGAGCCGCTTCGAGGCCGAGGTGGAAGGCGATCTGGGCCTGCTGGAATACCGGATGATGGGTGACAGGATGGCGATCACCCACACCGAGGTGCCGAAGCACCTGGAAGGGCGGGGGATCGGAGGGGCGCTGGTGCGCGCCGCGATGGACCATGCGCGCGCCCGGGGGATGCAGGTTGCGCCCTACTGCCCGTTCGCCAGGGCCTGGCTGGAGCGCCACCCCGACTACGACGACCTGGTGGCCGCCGCGGAGTAGGCTCGCCGGCCGGGAGAATGGGAGAGGGGGAGGGGCCGCCGCGGCCCCTCCCCCTCCCTGCTCCGCCCCCATCCGCCACCCCGAAGCCAAGTCGCTGCACGAGCGGCAGATGGGGTGTGCCGAACGTGCGGATTCCCGGTCGTTTTGACCGACTTCGGCTGGTCCGCGGGTTGCCTTCTCCGCGCGGCGTCGGCCGCGGTCGGTGCGGCCGCGGACCCGGACGACCCACATCGTTCCACACCACGGAAGACCTTCGCAACCAGGAGGAAGACCATGGCCATCGCTCCCTTCAACCGCGTCGCCGGCGATCCCTTCGAGCGGATCCTGGACTCGTTCCTGACGCCCCAGGGCGGGGCCCGCACCGGCGGCAACCTGATGCGCGCTCCCGAGACCGACGTGGTCGAGACCGAGCGCGAGATCCGGGTGGTGACCGAGATGCCCGGCCTGAAGCGGGAGAACATCGAGGTGGACGTGGAGAACAACGTCCTGACCATCCGCGGCGAGAAGCGCGAGGAGCGCACCGAGGGCGAGGGTGGGAAGTTCCACCTGGCCGAGCGCCGCTACGGCACCTTCACCCGCTCGTTCGTCCTGCCGCGCGACGTGGACGCGGACGCCATCCAGGCCGCGTTCGAGGACGGCGTGCTGACGATCGTCATCCCCAAGAGCGAGAAGGCGCGCCGCCGCCGCATCGACGTGGGCGCCAACGCCGGCGGCCAGCAGCAGGTGGGCACCGGGGCGCAGCCGTCGGAGGACGGCGCGGGCTCCTGAGCCCCGCGCCCGGACCACGGCCCGAGGGGCCGGCGGCATCGGCCGCCGGCCCCGCTTCTCGTCGGCGCCCCTCTTCTCTCCGCACCCGCGGCGGGCGTATGTTGGGCGGAACGGCTCCCCGATCCCCCTCTCCCGACGCCCCCGACCCAGCCATGATCCACGGCCGCAAGGTGGTCCTGCGCACCGTCCGCGAGCGCGACCTCCCGGAGCTGTACGAGAAGATCGTCGACCAGGACAACCGCGGCGAGTGGATGCCGCTGCGCATCGTGGGCGAGCCGGCGTTCCGGCAGATGTGGCAGCACGACGGCTTCTGGGGCGACGGGATCTCGCGCCTGCTGATCTGCGATCCCGAGGACGCGATCCTGGGGAGCGTGTTCTTCTTTCCCGTGGCGCCGTACGTGGACGGGGTGGAGCTGGGCTACCACCTGTTCGACGAGACGCGCCGCGGGCAGGGGCTCACCACCGAGGCGCTGGAGCTCACCTGCCGATTCCTGTTCGACACCCGGAAGATCAACCGGCTGCAGCTCGGAATCGCCCCGCAGAACGCGGCTTCGCGCCGGGTGGCGGAGAAGTGCGGGTTCCGCGAGGAGGGCGTGATGCGCGGCGCGATCTTCCACCGCGGGGCGCAGCACGACGTGATCCTGCTCTCCCGCCTGCGCGGCGACCCGGTGGGCTGAAGGAGGGCGGTCGCCGAGGCCCCTCCGCCGTCGTCCGCCGGACGGCGGCTCAGTCGTCCGGCAGCATCTCCGAGAAGTCCTGGCAGAGGCGCACGCCCTTCGGCGCCACGCCGGCCGGGATGCCGCTCCCGCCGATGCAGACCTCGGTGGCGTCGACGCACATCTCCACCAGCGCGCGGGCGGCGGCCTCGAACTCCTCCGGCGTCATGCGGCGGACCACGGAGACGCAGAGCAGGTCCGGGCGCCGCGTGCGGAGCACGTCGGCCAGGTCGTCCAGCGGCACGTCGCTCCCAAGGTACACGGCGCGCCATCCCGCCGCCTCCAGGTGCACGGCGGCGGCCATCAGCCCCAGCTCGTGCCGGTCGCCGGGGAGCCCCGCCACCACCGCCTCGCGCGCGCCGTTCTCCGTCGAAAGCCCCTCCAGCAGCGAGCCCAGGCGGTCGCGGATGAAGCCGGAGGCGAAGTGCTCCTGCGCCACCGTGGCCTGGCCGTGCTCCCAGCTGTCGCCCACGTCCTCCAGCAGCGGCAGGTACACGCGGTCCACCAGCGCCTCGGGCGGCAGGCCGGCCACGTGGGCGGCCACGCGGAGCGCGCCGGGGCGGTCCAGCGCCAGGAGCGCCTCGCGCAGCTCGGCGCGCACCGCGGGAAAGTCGATCTCCGACGCCGTGCGCGGGGCGCGGCGGACCACCTCCACCGCCTCGCCGATGGCCAGGCCGGAGTCCACCAGCTCCTTGATGCCGCGCAGCATCTGCACGTCGGCGTCGCTGTACAGGCGGTACCCCTTGGGGGTGCGGTCGGGCGCGACGAGTCCGTACCGGCGCTCCCAGGCGCGAAGCGTGGTGGGGTTGATCCCGGTCAGGTGCGCGACGCGTTTGATGCGGTAGCTCATGGGCGGCGATGCGGGGGCGGGCGGGCGGCGCGTAAAGATGCGCTCACGAGTGCGCGCCGGGAAGACCCTGGAGCGCCGAGTGCAGCGCCCGGTCGTGCCGGCCCCTCCGTCCCAGGCCCAGGAAGCGGGGGCGCAGGCTCTCCAACGCGGCGGCCGCGGCGCGGACCGCCTTCTCGTGCGCGGGGACCACGGCCCGCCCGGCCAGGGCGTCGCAGCCCCGGGCGCGCAGGCGCAGCCCGATGGCCCGGTACACCCGTGAGGCCACCAGGATCGCGGGACGCACCCGCCAGGGCAGGTCGCGCATGCCGTCGTCGGCGCTGCGGTAGTAGCGGTCGGCCAGCTCCAGCACCTGCGCCACCACCACGCCCACGCCCTCCCGCGAGGCGGCGGCGCCCCGGACGACGTCCTCCGGCTCCACCCCCGCGGCGCGCAGGCGGTCGGCCGGCAGGTAGACGCGGCCCCGCTCCGCGTCCTCGGCCACGTCGCGGCAGATGTTGGTGAGCTGCATGGCGATCCCCAGGTCCACCGCGTGGGGGAGCGCCTCCCGCGCGCGGACGCGCAGCACGGCGCACATCATCAGCCCCACCGTGGAGGCCACGCGGTAGGCGTAGCGCAGCAGCGCGTCCGCGTCGCCCACGCGCACGTCCCGCAGGTCGGAGCGCACGCCCTCGATCAGCTCCAGCGCGCTGGCCAGGGGAAGGTCCAGCCGCGCCGCCGTCGCCCGCAGCTCCGCCACCAGGGGACGCGCCGGGGCGGCGCCCGCCACCTCGGCCCGCAGCAGGTCGAGCGCGGCGGCGGCGGAGGCGGCGTCGGCGCCCTCGTCCGCCACGTCGTCCACCATGCGGCAGAACGCGTAGACCACGGCCGCGTCGTCCCGCGCCGCGCGGGGCAGGAGCAGCGCGGCGACGCGGAAGGTCCGCGCCCGCTCCGCCAGCACGCGGCGCGACTCGGCGACCACCGCGGCGCGCGCGCTCACGCGGGCACCCGGGGGCGGAGCCCGGCGCGGCGGGGGAGCGGGACGGGGACCATGGGATCCGGCACCACGCGGTCCAGCACCTTGGCCGTGGAGAGGACCCCCGGGACCCCCGCGCCGGGATGCGTCCCCGCGCCCACCAGGTAGAGGCCCTTCACCCAGGGCGAGCGGTTGTGGAAGCGGAACCACGCCGACTGCGTCAGCCTGGGCTCGATGCCGAAGCCGGCGCCGGCGGTGGAGCGCAGCGTGTCCTGGAAATAGTCGGGGGTCACGTGGAAGCACGTCGCCAGGTTCTCCCCCAGCCCGGGAAGGATGCGCTCCTCCAGGTGGTCCAGGATGCGCTGGCGGTAGCGCGGGCCCTCCGTCTCCCAGTCGATCCCCGCGCGGTTGTTCGGAACCGGGGAGAGCACGTAGAAGCCCTCGTGCCCCGGCGGGGCCAGCGAGGGGTCCGTCCGCGTGGGGGCGTGCAGGTAGAGCGAGAAGTCCTCCGCCAGCACCTTGCGGTCGAAGATGTCCCGCAGCAGCTCGCGGTAGCGGGGGCCCAGCAGGATGGTGTGGTGCGCCAGCTCGGGGTAGGTCCTGCGGGTGCCGAAGTAGGCGACGAACAGGCCCATGGAGTACGCGCGGGTCTTCAGCGCCGCGCGCATCCCCCAGCTCCGCCTCTCGCGCGGCAGCATCTCGCCGTAGACGCGCGCCGGGTCCGCGTTGGCGACCACCACGTCGGCCTCGACGCGCTGGCCGTCCTCCGTCCGCACGGCCGTCACCCGGTCGCCGGAGGTCTCGATGCGCTCCACCGGGGCGTTCAGGCGCACGTCCACGCCGCTCTCCTCCAGCAGCTTCACCAGGCCGTGGACGATGGAGGTGGTGCCGCCCATGGCGAAGTGGACGCCCCACTTGCGCTCCAGCCAGTGGATGAGCAGGTAGATGGAGGTCACCCGGAAGGGGTTGCCGCCCACCAGCAGGGGCTCGAAGGTGAAGAGCTGCCGCAGGCGCTCGTCGCGCAGGTGGCGCGAGACCTCCGCGTGGACCGAGCGGTGGTTGCCCAGCGCCAGCATCCGCGGGATCACCCGCGCCATGTCCGTCGCGCGGTCGAACGGCACGTCGGAGAGCTGCGAGAAGCCCACGTCGAAGATGCGCTCGGCCTGCGCGGCCAGGCGGCGGTATCCGTCCACGTCGCGCGGCTCGAACGCCTCGATCTGGGAGAGGAGGCGCTCCTCGTCGCCCACGTAGTCGAAGCGCGAGCCGTCGGCGAACTCCACGCGATAGAAGGGGTCGACGGGGACCAGGTCGAAGTAGTCGCGCGAGTCGCGCCCCAGCAGCGGGAAGAGCTCGTGCAGCAGCCACGGCGCGGTGATGACCGTGGGCCCCGCGTCGAAGGTGAAGCCGTCGCGCCGGAAGACGGCGGCGCGCCCGCCGGGCTGGTCCATCGCCTCCAGCACCGTGACGCGGTAGCCCCGCGCGCGGAGGCGGACCGCCGCGGCCAGCCCGCCGAAGCCGGCCCCGACGACGACGGCCTTCGACCCCGTCACACGGCCTCCGCCACGGCCAGGGCGGGCGCCGCCGTGGAGGTCTCCCGCCGCGCCGCCGTCAGGTGGCGGATGGGGGCCAGCGCCAGGCTGGTCGTCTCCCGCGCCATGGCGCGCAGGGCGGGCTCGGCGGCCAGCTCGCCGCCCCTCGCCAGGGCGCGGGCCTCGGTGCGGATGCGCGCCAGCACCTCCGCCAGCGCCCCGCCGGTGCGGAAGCGGCGGATCGCGCGGTCCACCTCCGCCTGCGGCGTGGCGTCGCGCGGCAGGGCCAGGAGGCCGCGGAGCCAGGGGCCGTCCTCCGGGTGCAGCCCCAGGTGGGCGACGACCAGGGCGCTCGGCTTCCCCTCGCGCAGGTCGCCCCCGGGGGCGGAGCGGCCCTTCTCGCCGTACAGGTCCAGCACGTCGTCCTGGAGCTGGAAGAGGACGCCCAGGCCGCGGAAGCCCGCCGCCAGCTCGCGCGCCTCCTCCGGGCCGAGGCCGGCCAGCAGGGCGGCGCCCTCCACCGGCAGGCGGAAGAGGGCGCCGGTCTTTCCCTCCACCGCGGCCAGGTAGTCGTCCCACCCCACGCGCGGGGCGCAGGCCAGCGCCATCTCCGCCGACTGGCCGCGGACCACCGCGACGGCGCTGCGGGAGAGGGCGGCGGCCAGCGCCCAGCGGCGGGCGGCGTCGGGGACGCGCTCGATCGCCAGGTACGGCAGCATCAGGAGCAGGTCGCCGGCGTTGATGGCCTGCGCGGCGCCGTGGCGCACCCAGGCGGTCGTTCTCCCGCGGCGGGTGCGGTCGCCGTCCTGCAGGTCGTCGTGGACCAGCGTGGCGTTGTGCAGCAGCTCGCAGGCGGCGGCCCAGGCGACCCCCGCCGCGCGGGCCCCGCCCAGCGCCTCCAGCGCGGCCAGGGCCAGGCGGGCGCGCAGGCGCTTGCCGCCGGAGGACAGGTGCTCGCGCGCGATCCGCCCCGCCGGGTCGCCGTCTCCCGCCAGCTCCGCCATCAGCGCCTCCACCTCGCCCAGGGCGGCGTCCGCGGGGCGGGGGCGGGGCCAGGCGGTGTCGTACGAAGGGGTCATGCGGTCCTCTTCCCGGGGGTGGACTTCGGTTCCCGACTGCACGACGGGCGCGGGCGGCGCGCTCACGCGCCCGCCCAGGAGCGGGCGACGGCCGCGGCCAGCTCGCTCCCGGCGGGCCCCAGCGCGCCGCCGCGCAGCGCCTTCCGCACCGGGGCCGGCGCGCGCCCGAAGAAGCGCGCCATCACCCGCGCCAGCTCCGGCGAGGAGAGCGTGTCGGAGAGGTAGCCCGCCACGTCGCCCGGCGGCAGCGCGCAGAAGGCGTCGAAGAAGGCGCGGGTGCGCGGCGCGTCCATGCGGGCCAGCACCTCGGCGCCGAAGCGGAAGAGCGCGAAGCGCCGCCGCCGGTCGGCCGGCCAGAGCGCCTCCCACGCGGCATCGGAGGCGTCCTCCGGCGTCGTGCCCTCGCGGCCCAGGGTGTCGGAGAGCGCGTCGGCGAGCAGGGGCGCGTCGGCCAGCGAGCGGGCCACGGAGTAGCCGGTGGCGGGGTGCACCATCCCGCCCGCCGCGCCGTAGCCCACCACGCGGCCGGGGAAGGGAAGGGCGCCCCCCATGGGGATCCACACGCGCTCCGTCGCGACGACCTCCCGCGGGACGATCCCCATCGCCGCCAGGCGGCGGCGGAGGCGCACCTCCAGCGCGCCGTACGGAACGGCGGGGCGCGCGGCCAGCGCCGTCTCCTCCACGAAGAGGCGTCCCTTCCCCAGCGGGAGCGCGTAGAGGAAGGTGGGCACCCCGCCGCGGTCGCCCTCCGCCAGGTGCCCGCCGCTCCAGTCCATCAGCAGCACGCTGCAGGGGTCGAGCGGGTCGCCGTCCACCAGGACCTCCCAGCCGACGGCGGTCTGGTACGCCGGCTCCGGCCGCGACGGGCGGGGGAGGAGCGCCGGGCGGTGGCCGCTGGCGTCCACCACCACGCGCGCGGCGACGCGGACGCCGTGGTCCAGGGTGACGGTCGACCGGCCCGCCTCGTGCGACACCGCGGCGGCGCTGCTCTCGATGCGCCGAACGCCGCCGTCCCGGCAGCGCGCGCCGAGCGCGGCGCACAGGCGCCCATTGTCCAGCAGCGCGTACGGACGGTCCACGACGTGCGGCGCGTCCGCCTGGATCCGGGCGCGGGGCCAGACGATACCCGCCGACGCGGCGTGGCCGGCGGCGGAGAGCTCGTCGAGCCAGGCGCCGTAGCGGGCCGGCCACTCGTCGGCGCCCGACGGCGCGGCCCAGCCGACCGTCATCCCCCGTCCCCCCAGGGCGGCGGCGGCGGCGGCCCCGGCGGGTCCGGCTCCCACGACCAGCACGTCCAGCGTCTCCATCTCCCTCCGTCCTGTGGAAGGTTTGCGTAAGGCTTGTACAGAGATTATATCTTCCTATCGGCGAACGCAACCCCACTGCATCCGGACGAGGCGCGGTGATCGAGATCGGGAGCGCGGACGAGCGGATCGGGGCGGAGGCGCTGGAGGCCCCGGGCGGGTTCCTCTGGTGGTACCTGGACCTCGTCGCGCCCGGCGGCGACGGGATCGTGCTGATCTGGTCGTACGGCCTCCCCTTCCTTCCCGGCTACGCCTCCGCCTGTCGCCGCGGGTCGCCCCAGCGGCCGCTCGACCGGCCCGCGGTCAACGTGGCCGTCTACCGCCGCGGGGCCCCCGTCTTCTACCTGCTGCAGGAGGCGGAGGCAGCGGCGGTGGAGGGCGAGCAGACCTGGGAGCAGCGGATCGGGGGCTGCCGCTTCCTCCGTCGAGTGGACGACGGGCGCGTCCGCGTCGATGCCGACCTGGACCTGGCCGTCCCCGGGACGGGGGAGCGGCTCACGGGCCGGGTGCGGGTGGAGGGCGCGGCGCGGGCGCCGTCCTCCCCGTCCGCCCCCGGCGCTCCGCACGTGTGGACGCCCCTGACGGGGCCGGCGGAGGCGGAGGCGGCGCTGGACTTCGGCGGCGCCTCGCTGGTCCACCTCCGGGGGCGCGCGTACCACGACCGCAACCTGGGGCGGGTCCCGCTGCACGCGCTCGGCATCGACCGGTGGACGTGGGGGCGGGCGCCGCTCGCGGGGCGTGAGGCGATCTGGTACCTGCTCCACCCCGAGGGGGAGGACGGCGCGCCGCTCGCCCTGGGCCTGGAGGTGGGGGAGGACGGGGGCACGCGGACCTTTCCACTGGAGGTGGAGGAGGGTGGGTGGCGGCGGAGCTGGGCGGGGCCGCGCTGGCCGGAGCGCCTGCGCCTCCGCGCGGACGGACGCCCCTGGGTGGACGTGCGCCACCGCGCCCCGGCGGACGTGGGCCCCTTCTACCTGCGCCTACCCGCGGAGGCGACGACGGCGGACGGGGAAAGGGCGCTCGGCTGGGGCGAGACCTGCCACCCGGCGCGCGTCGACCTGCCGCTGCACCGCCCGTTCGTGCGGATGCGCGTCCACCGGCCGGGGCGGCGCAACTCCGCCTGGCTCCCGCTCTTCACGGGGACGGTGGAGGGCCGCGCCGGGCGCCTCCTCCGCCACATCGTGGGGAGCGCGGGGTGACGCCCGCCACCGCCGCCGCCGTGGCGCTCCTCGCCCTCCCCGCGACGGCCGTCCTCTCCATCGTCCTGCTCAACCTGGCCGTCTGGCCGCGCGGGCGGGCGGCGGGGCGCTTCCGCGGCCGCGTCTCGGTGCTGGTCCCCGCCCGCGACGAGGCGGAGACCATCGAGCCCTGCGTGCGAGCGGCCCTGGGCGGCACCCTCCCGCCGGACGAGGTGCTGGTGTACGACGACGGCTCCACGGACGGGACGGGCGACGTCGTGCGGCGGCTGGCGGGGGCGGACGGCCGCGTGCGCCTGCTCCCCTCCGCCCCGCTGCCGCCGGGGTGGGTCGGGAAGCCGCACGCCTGCCATCGGCTCGCGGAGGCGGCGGCGGGCGACGTGCTGGTGTACGTGGACGCGGACGTGACGCTGGCGCCGGAGGGCCTCGCCCGCCTCGCGTCGGTGGTGGAGGACGCGGGGGCCGACCTGGCCACGGCGGGCCCGCGGCAGCGGACCGGGAGCGCGGCGGAGCGCCTCCTGCTCCCCCTCCTGCACCTCTCCTGGCTGGGCTGGCTCCCGCTGCCGCTGGTGTCCGGGACGCGCGACCCGCGCTTCCTGGTCGCCAACGGACAGCTCCTCGCCGTCCGCCGCGCCGCGCTGCACGCCGCGGGAGGGTGGGCGGCGGTGCGGGCGGAGGTCGTGGACGACATGGCGCTCGCGCGGCGGGTGAAGGCGGCGGGCGGGCGCGTGGCGTTCGCGGACGGGCACCGGATGGCGGAGTGCCGCATGTACCGCGGCGCGGGGGAGGTGTGGCGCGGCTTCTCCAAGAACCTGTACGAGGGGGTGGGCGGACGCCCGCTCGGGCTCCTCGCCGTCGTCCTCCTGCACGCCGTCGCCTTCGTCCTGCCCTACGCCGTGCTCGCCGCCGCGCTAGTGGGGAGGGCGCCGGGGCTGGTCCTGCCCGCGGCCGCCGGAGTCGCCGCGAACGTCTTGCTCCGGGCGGCGCTCGCGGTCCGCTTCCGACACCCGGTGGAGGGCGTCGTCCTCCACCCGCTCTCGGTCCTGGCCCTGATCGCCATCGCCCTGAACTCCGCGCGCTGGAGCCGCCGGGGAGAGATCCGCTGGCGGGGGCGCGTCTACCCGGCACGGGCGGCGCGGGGCGCCTCGTGAGCGGATTCCCGCCCCGGTCCGACCGCTGGCTGGCGTTCGCGCGGCGCTACGTGCGGCGCCGGATCTCGCGCGGGCTGGACGGGCTGCGCGTGCGCGGGCTGGCGGGCGCGCGCGCCGCCGCGGGCGGGAGGCCGCTGCTGATCGCCGCGAACCACGTGGGGTGGTGGGACTCGCTCCTGGTGGTGGCGCTGGACGAGGCGCTGGGAACGGAGGGGTACGCGCTGATGGACCGCGACGGCCTGGCGCGCGTGCCGTACTTCGCCCGCCTGGGCGGCCTGGCGATGGACCGCTCGTCGCCCGCGCGGCTGCGGGCGGACCTGCGCGCGGCGGCGGCGCGGCTGGACCGGCCGCGCCGCGCCCTCTGGGTGTTCCCCCAGGGCCACTACCGACCCGCGCACGCGCGCCCGCTCGGCTTCCAGGGCGGCATCGCGCTGCTGGCGCGCCTGGCGCCGGACGCGGCCGTGCTCCCCGTCGCCGTCTCCTACGTCCAGGGCCCGCACCCCGTCCCCGCCGCCGTGGTCCGCCTCGGCCCGGTGCTCGGCGGAACGGTCGACGTCGGCGCCGTCGAGAGGGCGGTGGAGGCGGGGCTGGCGGAGATCGACGCGGAGGCGCCGGACGGCGGCTGGCCGGGATGGGAGACGCTGGTCGCCCCGCGGCACCGGGCGCCGGAGGAGGGGATCGGCGCGCGGCTCCTGGGCCGGCGCCTGGAGCGGGAGAGGCCGCGTGGCTGACGTGATCGTGGTCGGCGCCGGGATGGGCGGGCTCTCGGCGGCCATCTCCCTGGCGGCCTCCGGGCTGCACGTCCACGTGCTGGAGGCCGCCGCCGAGGCGGGCGGGAAGGTGGGGCGCGTGGTGGTCGACGGCGTGGAGGTGGACACCGGGCCCAGCGTCCTGACCCTGCCCGACGCGCTGGACGCGACGCTGCGCCTGGCGGGGACGTCGCTGGCGGACGAGCTGACGCTGACCTCGCCCGAGCCCTCGTTCCGCTACCTCTACCCGGACGGAACCGCGCTCGACGTCTTCCCCGACCTCCCGCGGACCCTCGCATCGGTGGAGGGAGTCCTGGGCCCCGCCGCGGCGGGCGAGCTGGCGGCGTACCTCCGCTACGCGCGCGGCATCTGGGACGCCGCGGCGCCGCGATTCGTCCGCGGCCCCGCGCCCTCCGTCTCCACGCTGCTGCGGGGAGGCCCCCGCGCGCTCGGCGAGGTCGCCCGCATCGACCCGCTTCGCACGCTGGGCGGGGCCATCGGCGCGCGCGTCCGCTCCGAGCCGCTGCGCTGGCTGCTGATGCGCTACGCGACGTACGTCGGCTCGGACCCGCGGCGCGCGCCGGCCACGCTGGGGTGCATCGCGCACGTGGAGCTGGGGCTGGGCGGCCACGGCGTGCGCGGGGGGATGTACGAGGTCACCCGCGCGCTGGTCCGCGCCGCGGAGCGTGCGGGCGTGCGGATCCACTGCGGCACGCGCGTGGAGCGGCTGCGCGTGACCCGTGGACGCGTCGAGGGAGTGGAGACGGAGGGCGGCGGGTTCGCGGCGGCGCGCGCGGTCGTCGCGAACGTGGAGGCCGCGCACCTCCTCCGCGCGCTCCTCCCCGACCGACGTCGCCCGCCGTCCGGCGAGCCGTCGACCTCCGGCTGGACGGCGGTCGCGCGGGCGAGGAGGCGGACGGGAGACGCGGCGAGGGTGGCGCACGCGGTCCTCTTTCCGCGAGACTACGAGGCGGAGTTCGCGGACGTGTTCGACCGCCGGACGGCGCCGCGCGAGCCCACCGTCTACCTCTGCGCCCAGGAGGCCTGCCACGGGCGCGCCGGCTGGGCGCAGGAGGAGCCCGTCTTCCTGATGGCCAACGCCCCCGCGGCGACCGACGGCGCCCCGTCGTCCGACGAGGGAGCCGCGCTGCGGGAGAGGGTGCTCGAGCGCACCCGCGCGGCGGGGCTGCTGGACGCGGGCGACGCGCTGGTGTGGGAGAGGACCCCCGCCGAGCTGGCCGCGCGCTTCCCCGGGAGCGGCGGGGCGCTGTACGGCCTGGCCTCCAACTCGCGCCTGGCCGCCTTCCGCCGCCCGCCCAACCGCGTGCCGGGGGTGCGGGGCGTGTACCTGGCGTCGGGGAGCGCGCACCCGGGGGGCGGGGTACCGCTCTGCATCCTCTCCGGGCGCGCCGCCGCCACGGCCCTGCTGGCCGACCTCGGCCGCCCCTCACCCGCGACCCGCGGAGCATGAGAACGACCTCCGCCGCCGCGGCCGCCTTCGCCCTCCTCCTCGCGCTCTCGCCGACGCCGGGCCGCGCCCGTCCGGCGGCGGAGGACGTATGGTCGGGGCGGTACGCGATGGAGCTGCGGCTGGGGAGCCGGACGCGCGTCCCGGCGGTGGGCACGGAGCGCAGCGTCACCCGCTCCCTGCTCCTGGTGGACCTGCGCTCCACCGCCGCGGGGTGGCGGCAGCGCCACGAGGTGTGCGCCGTGGACGTGCGCAGCGACCGGATCACCATGCGGATCCCGCCCGCCTTCGTCCGCGCCTTCTCCGCGCGCGAGGTGGGGCCCGTCGTTGCCTCGGCGGCGGGCGAGGGGGCGTACCGGGCCGACCTGGGAGTGGAGAGCCTGGGCTTCGATCCCGCGCTGACCGGCGGAGGGCTGCCGCGCCGCGCCCGCTCCCGCGGGGTGGTGGACGCGGATCGCGACGGAGCGCCCGGCGTGACGGTGGTCGCGGAGATACCGGTCTTCGGCCGCGTGCGCCTGTACGTCGCGCAGCGCTCGCACCTGGTCCTGCACGGCCGCCGCGCCGCGGACGGCCGCATCGAGGGCGAGGTCGAGGTCCGCGTCCTGGAGCAGCGCACCCTGGGCTCCTCGAACCTCCTCTTCCGCCGGACGCTCCCCATCGCCGCCGACCCCGCGACCAGCGGCTTCACGATGGTCCGCGCGCCCGGCGTCACCGACTGCGCCGCCCTGCGGCGGGACGAGGCGCGGATCTTCGAGTAGCGGTGGTGGGGGAGGGCGGCCCCCTCTACCGCCCCACCGCCTCCCGCATCTTCGCGCTGAGCGCCACGCGCGCCGCGTCGTATCCCGCCCACGGATCGGCGGTCTGCCTGCGGACGCGCTCGGGGACGGTGCGGACGTTCAGCTCCGCCGGGTCGATCCCTGCGCGCAGCTCCTCCCAGGTCAGCGGCGTCGACACGGGCGCTCCCGGGCGGGCGCGGGTGGAGTAGGCGGCGACGGCCGTCGCGCTCCAGGCGTTGCGCAGGTAGTCGACGAAGATGCGGCCGGTGCGCTCCTCCCTGGAGGCGCGGGCCAGGTAGCGCTCGGGGGCGCGCGCCTCCGCCTCCTCGGCCAGCGCGCGGGAGAGCTCGCGCACGTCGTCCCAGCCGTGGCGGCGGACCAGGGGAACGACCAAGTGCAGGCCCTTGCCGCCCGTCGTCTTCACGAACGCGGTCAGCCCCAGCTCCGCCACCCGCTCGCGGAGCTCGAAGGCCGCGTCCACCACGCGGCTCCAGGGCACGGAGGGGTCCGGGTCCAGGTCCAGCACCATGCGGTCGGGGCGGTCCAGCCGGTCGCGGCGCGCGCCCCAGGTGTGCAGCTCCAGCACCCCCATCTGCACCAGCGAGACGACGGCCGCGAGGGTGTCGGCCACCAGGTACGTCATGGGTCCGTCGTCGTCGGGGATCTCCACCCGGCGCACCGCGTCGGGGAACCCCTCCATCGCCCGCCGCTGGTAGAAGCAGGTGCCCTCGGGCCCCTGCGGGCAGCGCACCATGGTCAGCGGACGCCCGCGGAGCTGCGGCACCACGCGCTCCCGCACCGCCACGTAGTACTCCGCCAGGTCGCGCTTGGTGATCCCCTGCTCCTCGTACAGCACGCGCTCGGGGTGGGTGACCCGCACCCCCGCGATCCTGGCCGGCTCGTCCTTCGCCATCGTCCCCTCCCCTGGCTCCCGGGTTCGCGGCCGGGGCGGGCAAGAAGCGTTCTTCGCCGGAACGCGGGCGACGGCGCGGCGCCCACGGGATTCCCACCTTTCGTCCGTAAACGTCGCCTGGCTGTGGATGCGGCGGGCTCCGCCGCGGCGCGACCCGGTGCGGTCGCTCGTGGGGTGAGGAAGCGAGGCCGGCGCTGGGTTTTCCGGGCAGCGCCCTATGCGCGGCTTGTGCGGTACGCATTTCCCGTCTACATTTCTACGGCGACACCCGCCCCCGGGGGCCTCTCCCCTTCCCGCCGCTGCGACCCGTCCAATGCACGAACCCCTCACCCCCCGCCCCCGCGTCTCGTCCAAGGTCGGCCGCTTCACCGAGTCGGTGATCCGCGAGATGAACCGCGAGGCGTTCCGCGTGGGCGCGGTGAACCTCTCCGCGGGGCTGCCGGACCACCCCACGCCGGCCGAGGTGAAGGAGGCGGCGGTCCTGGCGATCGCGGCCGACATGAACCAGTACGCCATCACCTGGGGCGCGCGCGAGATGCGCGAGGCCATCGCGGAGAAGACGGCCTGGCACCTGGGGCTGCAGGTGGACCCCGAGCGCGAGATCACCGTGACCTGCGGCGCCACCGAGGCCATGATCGCGGCGATGATGGCGATCGTGGACCCGGGCGACGAGGTGATCGTCTTCGAGCCGTTCTACGAGAACTACGGCCCCGACGCGATCCTGGCCGACGCGACGCCGCGCTACGTGCCGCTGCGCGCGCCGGACTGGTCGTTCGACCCCGACGAGCTGCGCGCCGCCTTCAACGAGCGCACGCGCTGCATCGTCATCTGCAACCCGCACAACCCCACGGGCAAGGTGTTCAGCCGCGAGGAGCTGGAGACCATCGCCGCGCTGTGCGTGGAGCACGACGTGATCTGCCTGTCCGACGAGATCTACGAGCACATCCTGTACGACGGGGCCACGCACACCACCGTCGCCGCCATCGAGGGGATGCGCGACCGGACGGTGGTGATCAACTCGATGTCCAAGACGTACTCGGTCACCGGCTGGCGGATCGGCTGGACCATCGCGCCGCCCGACCTGACGGACGGCATCCGCAAGGTGCACGACTTCCTCACCGTGGGCGCGTCCACGCCGCTGCAGATGGCCGGCGCCCAGGCGCTGCGGCTGCCGCGGTCGTACTACGGGGAGCTGGCGGAGTGGTACCAGGTGCGGCGGGACATGCTGGTGGAGGTGCTGCGCGGGGTGGGCTTCGTCCTCACGCCGCCCGCGGGCGCGTACTACGTGCTCTGCGACATCTCCCCGTTCGCCGACCTGGGCTACCACAACGACGTGGAGTTCGCCCGCTACCTGATCCGCGACGTGGGCGTGGCCGCGGTCCCCGCGTCGCCGTTCTTCTCGCCCGGGAACTGCGCGCGCGTGGGCGGCGACAGGCTGGTGCGCTTCGCCTTCTGCAAGCACGACGCGACCCTCCGCGCCGCCGCCGAGCGGCTGGCCAGCCTCGGGGCCGTCGTCGCCTAGCGTCGGCCGTCCGAGCAGGACCCGAGGGGGTGCCCGCCAGCGCGGCGGGCACCCCCTCGTCGCATCCATGCCCGACCTCCTCCGCTCCCCTCCGGTCTCATCCCCCGGCGCCCTCTCCGCTCCCGCTCCGCCGCGTCCTCCCCCGGCGGCTTCCGCCGACGTCCTCCCGTCCCGCACGGAGCGCGCGGACGGAGGGAAGGGCAGTGCCCGTACGCGTCCCGAGCGGCGCGCGCCGTCCCGCTCCACCGCCTCTCCAGAGCCCCTCGCGAGACGACGGGTAGGGGCGACGGGATGCTTGACGAGCTGCCTTCGGAACAGCAATATTGAAAACCGAAGATCATCCGTAGATATGGCGCACAATCAAGGGGTTGCGCGGAACGGAAGACCGAAGATCGGGGTACGAAGAGGAGTTCCGGAACGGGGAAGGGCGGAGGCGGTCGCGGGCGCCCCGGGACGCGCAACGGCGAAAGCGAGGGAGCGATGGCGGAGATGAACTTCCGGGCGCTGCAGGAGCACTTCCACCCCGACGAGATCGAGTGGAGGCTCCAGCAGTCCGGCGAGAAGAACGGGCGGATCTGGGCCATCTGCGTGCCCTACGTGACCAATCGGGCCATCCAGGCGCGCATGGACGACGTGGTGGGCCCCGGGAACTGGAAGAACGAGTTCCGGCCCGGCCCCGGCGGCGGCGTGATGTGCGGCCTGTCCGTGCGCGTGGGCGACGAGTGGGTCACCAAGTGGGACGGCGCCGAGAACACCGACGTGGAGGGGGTGAAGGGCGGCCTGTCGGGCGCCATGAAACGCGCGGCGGTGCAGTGGGGGATCGGGCGCTACCTGTACGCCCTGGACGAGGCGTTCGCCACCGTGCACGAGCACGGCAAGATGCGCGGCAAGCTCCCCGACAAGGCGGGCGGCAAGTCGTTCCGCTGGGACCCGCCCGCGCTTCCCGCGTGGGCGCTCCCGGCCGCCCCCGCCTCCGCGCAGGCCCCCGCCGAGGCAGATCCCGAACGCGAGGCCCACGACGCCATGCTCGAGTTCGTGCGCCGCGTGGGACCGAAGGTGGAGGACGGCGCCGAGATCCGCATCAACCGCAAGCTGCGCAACCTGAAGGAGTTCGTGCGCGAGAACTGGCCCACCATCAAGGAGCAGCCCCGCGTGGCCCGGGCGGTGGTGGAGGCGATCGAGAGCGCGACGGGGACCGCGTTCGGCGAAGGGCGCGAAGCCGCCTGACGGCGGCGTAGCTCCGCGAGTCATCGACGGCGCAGGGGCCGGCCCTCCGACAGGAGGGCCGGCCCCTTCTCGCGTCCCGCTGGGAGCGGATCTCCGGGCGCGGGGAACGGGGACCACCCCGTTCGGATCTGTCCTCTTTGGCTCCTGCGTACACCCGTGGTCGCGCTTGCGGCGGACCACGCGCGCCCCACCGATCCGCACCCTCCCCGCTGCGGCCGCGAAGGAGAGCCCGCCGAACCCTCGCCGCACCGCAAGACTCGAAAGGGACGTGTCGAAACGCGGCGGTTCGGTCCTATCAGGAACTCTCCCAAACTGTCGTTATGCACGAGGTCACCAAGTGCGCGGAGGGTCTAACGTATAGCTGGCGCAAGGAATGAAGCGCACTACCTTGGTGTCAGCGAGCCGTTTTCCTCGCCTCCTCACACCACTTCCGGAGCCTCCAACATGCGCGCGAACCGTCTCTTTCTGATCGCCCTCGTCTCCGCCTCCGCCGCATGCTCCGGGACGGAATCGATCACCGCCGCCGCCCCCGGGACGGCGCGCGCCGCCAAGGGGGGGAACGGGACGGACGACGGCGCGACCACGACCACGACCACCCTGGGGACGAGCTCCACCACGACGAGCCGCCTCCTCCCGGGGGACAGCATCGGGACGACGGACTCGTACGGGGGCTTCCTGGGGAGCGGCCGCTGACGCGCGGCGGGGAGGCGGGCGCGCCGGCCTAGCGGGCCGGCGCGCTCGTGGTGAGCACCTGCACGAAGGCGGCGGCCAGCGCGTCCGACTCCGGGCTCTCCTGGGGCCGCGGCGTGGGCTGCGGGACCCCGGCTCCGCGCAGCGAGGCCAGGATGGCCTCGGCTGCGATGCGGTGCTCGGACTCGTTCCGGTCGGTGGCGATCTCGATGGTGTGCCGCGCGGCCGTCTCGGCGCGGCCCACGTCGCCCAGGGTGGCGGCGCCGTGCGCCAGGTTCACCAGCGAGGCCGCGAGGAGCTCCGTCTCCTCGCGCGTCTCCAGGGCGGACCACACCTCGTCCCACGCCTGGGAGAAGGTGCCCACGTTGCCCGAGCCCCCGGCCGCGCGCGCGATGCTGGAGACCACCAGCGTGCGCTCCGAGGCGCGGGGGATGTGCCCCACCACCGCCTGGAACACCGGCAGGGCGCGCTCGAAGTGCCCCTGCAGCAGCCACGAGTACGCCACGTCGTGCGCCAGCGCCACCACGCGGGGGTGCCGGCGGCCGTACGCGCGGAACGCCCGGCGGGCGTAGACCTCGGCCTCGCCCGCGCGGCCGGCGGTGGCGGTGACGCGGAAGAGGTCGTGCAGCGCCTCCGCGCGAACGTACCAGAGCGCGTAGCGCCGCGCGGTGCGCAGCGCGCGCACCAGGTGCGAGCGCGCGGCGGGGTAGTTGCCGCGCTGGATGTGCAGGTTCGCCAGGCCGATGAACGCCAGCCCGTACCACTTCCAGTCCTCCTTGCGCCGCCCCACCCCGACCGCCCGCCGGTACCACGTCTCCGCCGTCCCGTAGTCCGCCCGCCGCCGCGCTGCCCTGCCCACCTCGTACGACGCCGATGCATCCTCCGGCGAGGAGAGCGCGGCGGCCTGCGAGAAGAGCAGCGCCGTCCGCAGTCGCCCCCCCTCGCTTGCCCAGGTGGCGATGGCCTG
Organism: Longimicrobiaceae bacterium; assembly: GCA_030146875.1. GTDB lineage: Bacteria > Gemmatimonadota > Gemmatimonadetes > Longimicrobiales > Longimicrobiaceae > JASLAX01. The sequence continues at coordinate 25,678 of JASLAX010000048.1, read as the reverse complement.
GCAGGCGCGCGTCACGTCGGCTTCCGCCGGCGGGGTGCCGGTGAGCAGCTTGGAGAGCGCCACCACCGGGCCGCGCACGGGGTGGTCCGCCGGCAGCTCCGCAAGGGCCTTCGAGCGGGCCTTGGCGGAGCCGGGGGCGAAGAGCCGCGCGCGCGCGTCCTCGGGGGCCTGGGCCCAGAGCTCGACGTCGCGGTGGGCCTGCCACAGGATCCCCGCCAGCGGCTCCTCGCGCACCTCCTCCAGGACGTGCGGGGTCTGGTACGGACGGTCCGCGAAGAGCAGGGCGGGGGGGACCACCCATCGCCGCGGCGGGCGTCTGCGCTCGGGCTGAGGTGCGGCGGGGGACATGGCGGTGGGTGAGGTTGCGTGGGCGTCGGCGGGTACCCGGGGGTAACGATAGCGGCCTCTCCCGCCGGGGGCCAGAGCCCCGTTCGCGCACCGGGGACACCGGTCGTGAAAGGAGCGGCCCCTGCCACGCCGGAGGGGCCACTCTCCGTCCCTTCCGTCCCTTACCTTTCCCCGCCGCTGCCCTTCCTTCCGAGCGCCGCGATCGTCTCCATCTGAGCGTCGGTCACCGGCTGCACCGAGAGCCGGCTGCGGTTCAGCAGCGGCATCTCCGCCAGCCCCGGCGTCTCCCGCAGCCGGTCCAGCGGCACCAGCGCCGGGAACCTCTCCACGAACTCCAGGTCCACCGAGTACCAGCGCGGGTCACCGTCGCCGGCCTTGGGGTCGTGGTACGGCGACGCGGGATCGCGCGCGGTCGGATCGGGGTAGGCGGCGCGGGACACCCGTGCGATTCCCGCCACTCCCGGCGGCGAGGCGTTGCTGTGGTAGAAGAGCACCAGGTCGCCGGGGCGAACGTCGTCCCGAAGGAAGTTTCTCGCCTGATAGTTCCGGACCCCCTCCCAGGAGGTGCCGCCCTCCCGTTCTAGGTCGACGATGGAGTACACGTCGGGCTCGCTCTTCATCAGCCAGGATCTCGGCATCTTCGGTACGCACGCGTGAGGGATGGGGGGCGGACGCCCCGTCCGGGCACCGCGCGGAGATGATGCCCCCTGCGCGCGCCGGCGGCAAGCCGGCGGCGGGCCCGGCCCGGCGCTCCCCCGCGGCGGGCGGTCCACCCGACCCGCGGCCGACCCAGAGACCAGCACCCCCAGGAACCCCATGCGCCCCACCCGACTGATCCCCGCCCTCGCCGCCGCCGCCCTGCTCGCGGCCTGCGGCGGAACGGTCACCGCCCCGGAGGTGGGCCGCGCCCCCGTGGAGGCGCGCCTGGACGAGACGCTCCCGGGCACGACCAACCAGGCCTCGGGGCAGCTGGGCTCCGGCGCCCGCACCGGCGAGGGCTCCACCGCGACCGGCGGCACCACCACCCCCCCGACCACCACCTCGAGCACGGAGGGCTGAGCCCCCGGGAGCACCGTCGCGGGGGAAGCGGGGGACCGGCGGGGGCGCCGGTCCCCCGCTCCCGTTTCCGTCCTCTTCCGAGCGGTGGTGTCGCGTGGCGCGCGGACCCGGCCCGGCGCCGGGGCCGCGCTCCCGCCCGCGCCCGCGCCGGATCCAGTACGTCCCCGCCGCGGTCCCGCCGCGGCGTCGTGGCGGGAGAGGTGGGGAATGCCGCCGGCGGGGGTGGGTAAAATCGTATCCCGCCGTTATCTTTTGGGCCGCCGCGCTCCCGGCGGTTTCGGGACGCCGCCGCCGCGGGCGGCGGGCGCGCACGGAACCCCCAGCGGAGGAGCGGGATGAGCGGGACCCACGCACGCGACGGAGCCGCCACCCGCACCGTCCCTCCCGGAGCGGGGGACGCCTGGGTCCTGCGCCCTCGTCCGCGCCCGCAGGCGCACCTGCGCCTCTTCCTGCTCCCGCACGCGGGCGCGGGGGCATCCGCCTTCCGCGGGTGGAGCGACGGGCTGCCGGCCGACGTGGAGGTGTGCCCGGTGCAGCTCCCCGGCCGCGAGAACCGCGTGGCGGAGCCGGCGTTCGACCGCCTCGAGCCCCTGGTGCGCGCCCTGGCCGGCGCGCTGGCCGGGTGGGACGACCTGCCCTGGGCCGTCTTCGGGCACAGCAACGGGGCGCTGATCGCCTTCGAGCTGGCGCGCCACCTGCGCCGCGAGGGGCGCCACGGGCCGGTGCACCTCTTCGCCTCGGGCCGCCGCTCGCCCGACTCCCCCGCTGAGGGGGCGGTGACGCACCACCTGCCCGACGGCCAGTTCGTGCGCGAGCTGCGCGAGCTGGGCGGCACGCCCGAGGAGGTGATGGCGCACCCCGAGCTGATGGCGCTGCTCCTTCCGCTGCTGCGCGCGGACGTGGCGCTGACGGAGACGTACCCGTTCGTGGAGGAGGCGCCCCTGGAGTGCCCCATCACGGCGTACGGAGGGGTGGACGACGCCAAGGCGTCGCGGGAGCAGACCGAGGCGTGGCGGCGCCACACCTCCGGCGGCTTCACGCACCGCCGCTTCCCGGGCGACCACTTCTTCATCCTCTCGCGGCGCGACCTGGTGCTGCGCACCCTCTCGCAGGACCTGCTCGACATCCTGATGCGGGGCGCCTGACGCGGCGCACCCGACCCTCTTGGAAGGCAGCATGACCCCCGATCCCCAGGCCGCGCCCCGCGCGGGCACCCAGGCCGTTCCGCTCCCCTCCGCCGCGGCCCTCCGCCGCGCGGGCGGGTCCGACGCGGAGCCGGCGCTCGCCGGCTTCCTGGCGCTGCTCGCCCGCCACACGGCCGCGGACGCCGTCTCCGCCGTGCTGCTCCGCGCCGGCGAGCCGCCGCTGGGCGTGACGGTGCGCGCCGGGGGCGACCCCACCTTCCGCGAGCTGCTGGAGCGCACGCGGGCGGCGGTGGACCTGGCCCGCGCCTCCTCGTCCCGCCCCGTCGAGGGGCTCCCCACGCTCGCCCTGCACCCCCTTCCCGACGGCCGCGTCGCCGCCGCCGTGGTCCCGGGCGAGGCGCTGCCTCCGGCGCCCCGCCGCCTGGCCGCGCAGCTCCAGGTGCTGCTCGCCGGCGCCGCCGCCGACCCCGGAGCGCCCCTCTCGGCCCTTCCGCTCCTCCCCGACTCCGAGCGCGTCCTGGTCCTCCGCGTCTGGAACGACACCGCCGCCCCGCGCCCCGGCCGCCCCCTGGCGCACGAGCTCTTCGAGGCGCGCGCCGCCTCCGCCCCCGATTCCGTGGCCGTCCGCTACCGCGGCGCGGAGACCACGTACGGCGAGCTGAACCGGCGCGCCAACCGCCTGGCCCACCGCCTCCGCTCGCTGGGCGTGGGACCCGACGTGCCCGTAGGCGTCGCGATGGAGCGCGGGCCGGAGCTGGCGGCGGCCCTGCTCGCCGTGCTCAAGGCCGGCGGCGGGTACGTGCCGCTGGACCCCGCGTACCCCCGCGACCGCCTGGCCCACATGGTCGCGGACTCGGGGATGCGCGTCCTGCTCACCCAGCGCTCCGTCCTCTCCTGCCTTCCCACGCACGCGGCGCAGGTCGTCCTGCTGGAGCCCGGCGAGGACGCGGGCGCGGGGTGGAGCGACGCCGACCCGGCGGGCGGCGCCGCGCCGGAGTCGCTGGCGTACGTCGTCTACACGTCGGGAACCACGGGGCGGCCCAAGGGGGTGCTGGTCCCCCACGCGGCCCTGGTCAACCACAACCTGGGCACGGTGGAGCGCTTCGGGCTGGGGCCCGCCGACCGCGTGCTGCAGCTCTCCTCCATCTCGTTCGACATCTCGGTGGAGGAGATCTTCCCCACCTGGGCGGCGGGGGGCACGGTCGTCTTCCGCGCGGACGACACCCCCACCTTCGGCGCGGGCTTCCTGCGCTGGATCGAGGCGGAGGGCGTCACCGCGCTGAACCTGCCCACGGCGTTCTGGCACGCCTGGGTCGCGGACCTGCTCGTGGGCGGCCTAACCCTGCCCCCCTCGCTGCGCCTGGTCGTGGTGGGAGGGGAGAAGGCGCTGCCGCAGGCGTACGCCGACTGGCTCTCGGTGGGCGGCGGGCGCGTGCGCTGGATCAACACCTACGGACCCACGGAGGCCACGGTCATCGCCACCGCGCACGAGCCGGCGGCGGGCCTCTCGCCCGATGCCGGCGCGGCGATCCCCATCGGCTCGCCGATCGCGAACGTGCGCGCGTACGTGCTGGACGCCCGCGGCGCCCCCGTGCCCGCGGGCGTGGTGGGCGAGATCCACCTGGGCGGCGCCGGCGTCACCCGCGGGTACCGCGGGCTCCCCGGCCTCACCGCGGAGCGCTACCTCCCCGATCCCTTCGCGGAGGAGGCGGGGGCGCGGATGTACCGCACGGGCGACCGGGCGCGCTGGCGGCACGACGGGGAGCTGGAGTTCGTGGGCCGCACCGACGACCAGGTGAAGGTGCGCGGCCACCGCGTGGAGCCCGGCGAGGTGGAGGCGGCCCTCTGCGCCCACCCCGCCGTGCGCGACGCCGTGGTGCTTCCGGTGGAGGACGCGCACGGCCAGCCGCGGCTGGTGGCGTACGTGGTGCCGCGCGGCGGCGGGGCGGGGGAGGCGGAGCTGCGCGAGTGGCTGCGCGACCGCGTTCCCGCGCCCATGCTGCCGGGCGTCTTCGTCTCGCTGGAGGCGCTGCCGCTGAGCCCCAACGGCAAGGTGGACCGCCGCGCGCTCCCCGCCCCCGGCGCCGGCCCGTCCGAGGCGGGCGAGGGCTTCGTCTCGCCGCGCACCCCCACGCAGCAGGCGCTGGCGGAGATCTGGCGCGAGGCGCTGGAGGTGGACCGCGTGGGCGAGTACGACTCGTTCGCCGCCCTGGGCGGGCACTCGCTGGCCGGGGTGCGCATCCTCTCCCGGGTCCGGCAGGTGTGGGGGGTGGAGCTGCCGCTGCGCGTGCTGTTCGAGGCGCCCACCCTGGCCGCGCTGGCGGAGCGCGTGGACGGGGCGCGGGGCGCGGACGGCGAGGCGCGCCCCCCCGTCCTCCCCCGGCCCCGCGGCGGCACCCTCCCGCTCTCCCTGGCCCAGCAGCGCCTCTGGTTCCTGCACGAGCTGGAGCCCGAGAGCGCCGCCTACCACGTTCCCGCCGCCGTGCGCCTGGCGGGCTCGCTGGACGCGGACGCGCTGGAGCGCGCGCTGACCGAGGTGGTGCGCCGCCACGACGTGCTGCGCACCCGCATCTCCACCCGCGACGGCGAGCCCGTGCAGGTGGTGGTCCCCGTGGAGCGCCTCTCGCTGCGCCGGGTGGACCTGCGCCACCTGCCCGACTGGGAGCGCGAGGAGGAGGTGGAGCGCCTGGCGGCTGAGGAGGCGCGCGCGCCCTTCGACCTGGGCGGGGAGCCCCCCATCCGCGGCGCGCTCTTCCGCCTGGGCCCGGCGGACCACCTGCTGGTGGTGACCCTGCACCAGGTGGCGGGCGACGGGTGGTCCACCGAGGTGGTGTTCCGCGAGGTGGGCGTGCTGTACGACGCCTTCGCGCGCGGCCGGCCGGCGGCGCTCCCCGAGCTGCCCTTCCAGTACGCGGACTTCGCGGCGTGGCAGTGCGGGTGGCTCACCGGCACGGTGCTGGACGCGCAGGCGGCCTACTGGCGCGGGCGCCTCGCCGGCGCCCCCGCCGCGCTGGAGCTGCCGACGGACCGGCCGCGCGCGGCCGTGCAGGGGCAGCGGCGCGGCGTGGAGCCCTTCGTCCTCTATCCCACGCTGGCAGAGGGGGTGCGGGCGCTGAGCCGCCGCCAGGGCGCCACGCTCTTCATGACGCTGCTGGCCGCCCTTCAGGCCGTCCTCTCCCGCTGGGCGGGGCAGGAGGAGGTCGTGGTGGGCTCGCCGGTGGCGGGGCGCGCCTCGCCCGAGGAGGAGCGGCTGGTGGGGCCGTTCGTCAACGTGCTGCCGCTGCGCGGCGACCTGGCGGGGGACCCCTCCTTCGCCGAGCTGCTGCGGCGCGTGCGCGAGACCACCCTGGAGGCGTACGCGCACGCGGACGTGCCGTTCGAGCGGCTGGTGGAGGCGCTGGGCGTGGCCCGCGACCTGAGCCGCACCCCCGTCTTCCAGGCCACCTTCGCCCTGCACCGCGAGCCGGTGGCGCCCCGCATCCCCGGCGTGCTGGCGGAGGTGGTGGAGGTGCGCACGGGCGCCGGGCGGATGGACCTGGACGTGGCGCTCACCGAGGCCGAGGACGGCTTCCACGGCACCATCGAGTACGACGCCGACCTGTTCGACGCCGAGACGGTGCACCGCCTGGCCGAGCACCTGCGCGTGCTGCTGGAGGCCGCCGTGGCGCACCCGGAGGTGCCCATCTCGCGCGTGGCGCTGCTGACCGAGCGCGAGCGCCGCCGCCTGCTGGGGGAGTGGAACGCCACCCGCCGCGACTACGCGCCCGACGCCACCGTGCACCGCCTGGTGGAGGCGCAGGCGGCGCGCACCCCGGGCGCGGTCGCGCTGACCTTCGAGGACGAGCACGTCACCTACGCCGAGCTGGACGCGCGCGCCAACCGGCTGGCGAACCGCCTCCGCCGCCTGGGGGTGGGCCCGGAGACGCTGGTGGGCGTCTTCATGGAGCGCTCGGTGGAGATGATCGTCGCCCTGCTGGGCGTGATGAAGGCGGGCGGGGCGTACGTCCCGGTGGACCCGGACTATCCCGAGGACCGCATCGCCTACGTGCTGGAGGACTCGGCCACCCCGGTGGTGCTCACCCTGGAGCGGCTGCGCGACCGCCTTCCCGCGGCGGAGGTCCGGGTCCTGGCGCTGGACACCGAGCGGGTGGCGCTGGAGGGGGAGAGCGCCGAGGCGCCGGACGCCTTCGCCACGCCGGCGTCGCTGGCGTACATGATCTACACCTCGGGCTCCACCGGGCGGCCCAAGGGCGCTCCCAACTCGCACCGCAACATCTGCAACCGCCTGCTCTGGTTCCAGGAGGAGTCCCCGCTGGCGGCGGACGACGTGGTGCTGCAGAAGACGCCGTTCTCGTTCGACGTCTCCGTCCCCGAGATCTTCGGCACGCTGATGGTGGGGGCGCGGCTGGTGATGGTGCGGCCGGAGGGGCACAAGGACCCCACGTACGTGGCGGAGACCATCGAGCGCGAGGGGGTGACCTCCGTGCACTTCGTGCCGGCCATGCTCCAGCTCTTCCTGGAGGAGCCGGGGCTGGAGCGCCTCACCTGCATCCGCCGCGTGCTGGCCAGCGGCGAGGCGCTGCCGGCGGACGTGGTGGAGCGCTGCCACGCGCGCCTCCCCTGGGTGGGGCTGCACAACCTCTACGGGCCCACCGAGGCGGGGGTGGAGGTGACGTACTGGCTCTGCCCGCGGGGGCGGCGGCGGGCGGTGCCCATCGGCCGGCCGGTGGCGAACACGCAGATCCACGTGCTGGACCCGGGCGGGAACCTGTGCGCCATCGGCGTTCCCGGCGAGCTGTTCATCGCCGGGGTGCAGGTGGGGCGCGGCTACTGGCGGCGGCCGGGGCTCACGGCGGAGCGCTTCGTCCCCGACCCCTTCTCGCGCCTTCCCGGCGCGCGGATGTACCGCACGGGCGACCGGGCGCGGTGGACGTCGGAGGGCGCCGTGGAGTACCTGGGGCGGGTGGACTTCCAGGTGAAGGTGCACGGCCACCGCATCGAGCTGGGAGAGATCGAGGCCGTGCTGGGCTCCGACCCGGCCGTGCGCGAGGCGGTGGTGATCGCCCGCGAGGACTCGGCCGGGCACCGCCGGCTGGTGGCGTACGTCACCCCCTCGGAGGGCCGCACGCCGGATCCCCAGTCGCTGGCGGAGCTGACGCGCGACCGCCTGCCGCAGTACATGGTCCCCGCCGCCGTGGTGGTGATGGACGCGCTGCCGCTGACCTCCAGCGGCAAGGTGGACCGCCGCGCGCTCCCCGACCCCGCGCTGGTGGTGGCGCCGAGCGGCGACTACGTGGCCCCCCGCACCCCCGCCGAGGAGGACCTGGCCGCGCTCTGGTCCGAGGTGCTGGGCATCGAGCGCGTGGGCGTGCACGACAACTTCTTCGAGCTGGGCGGCGACTCCATCCTCTCCATCAAGGTGGTGGCGAGGGCGCGGCGCGTGGGGATCCGAGTCACCCCGCGGCAGGTCTTCCAGCACCCCACCGTCGCCGGGCTGGCCGCCGCGGCGGGAACGGCGCGCGAGGCGCCGGGCGAGCGCGGCCCCGTCGCCGGGCCGGCCCCGCTGACCCCCCTGCAGCGCCGCCTGCTCTCCGCCGACGCGCCGCCGCGCGGCAACGCCCGCGTCCTCACGGCCACCGGGGAGGTGGACGCCGCCGCCCTGGCCCGCGCGCTGGACGCGGTGGTCTCGCACCACGACGCGCTGCGCCTGCGCTTCGCGCCCACGGACGACGGGTGGACGCAGACGGTGGCCCCCCCGGGGGAGTCCGTCCCGCTGGCGATCGTGGACCTCTCCTCCACCGCGGACGCCGCGCTCGCGACGGCGGTGCCGGCGGCGGCGGCGTGGGCGGCGGAGGAAGCGCGCCCCTCCGGGCCGCTGCTCCGCTGCACGCTCCTGCGCGCCGGCGGCGGACGCCCCGACCGCATCGTGGTCGCCGCGCACCCGCTGGCGGTGGACGAGGCGTCGTGGGCGGTGCTGCTCGCCGACCTGGCCGCGGCGTACGGCTCCGCCTCGCGCGGGGCGGCGCCCTCCCTTCCCGCAAGGACGACCTCGTTCCGCGAGTGGGCGCACCGCCTGGCGGAGCGGGCCGCGTCCGATGCCGTGCGCGGCGAGGCGGCAGCCTGGCTCGGCGCCGACACCTCCGACGGCGCGCTGCCGGTGGAGGCGGACGGCGCCGCCGGTGCGCTGCGCGCGGAGCTGGACGCGGAGCACACGCGCGCGCTGCTGCACGACGTGCCCCCCGTCTACCGCACGCGCCCCGAGGACGCGCTGATGGCGGCGCTGGCGACGGCGTTCCGCCCCTGGACCCGCCGCCGCGCCCTGGCCGTGGAGGTGGAGGGCGACTGCCGCGCCGGGACCGGCGACGAGGCCGACCTCTCCCGCACGGTCGGCTGCCTGGCGGCTCGCTGGCCGGTGCGGCTGGAGCTGCCGGGCCAGGACGGGCCCGGCGAGGCGCTGAAGGCGGCCAAGGAGACGATGCGCGCGGTCCCCGGCCGCGGGATCGGTCACGGGCTGCTCTGCTGGACGGACGTGGAGGACGAGGCGGCCCGCGCGCTCTCCGCCCGCCCCGCGCCCGAGGTGCTGGTCCACTGGGCCGGCGTGCAGCCGGAGGGGGACGCGGGCGCCCCGTGGCGGCAGGACCTGGACTCCTCCCCCGCCGCCGGGGACCGGGCGCGCGTCCGGGTCACGGCCAGGGTGGCCGACGGGCGCCTCTCGGTGGAGTGGGCCTGGGACGGCGGCGTGGCGCGGGAGACGGCGGAGGGTCTGGCCGAGCGCCACCTCCAGGCGCTGCGGGCGATCGTCGCCCACTGCCGCGACCCGGAGGCGGGGGGCTACACCCCCTCCGACTTCCCCCTGGCGCGGTTGGACGCGGCGCGCCTGGACGCCGTGCTCGCCGCGGCCGGCGGGTGGCGCGAGGTGGAGGACGTGTACCCGCTGACCCCCCTGCAGCAGGGGATGCTCTTCGAGACGCGGATGGCCCCCGGCTCGCCCCTCTACCACGAGCAGGCGGTCGCCACCCTGGGCGGCGAGGTGGACGCCGGCGCCCTGCGGGCCGCGTGGGCCCGCGTGGCGGAGCGCCATCCGGCGCTGCGCACCTCGTTCGTCTGGGACGGGCTGGAGGAGCCGCTGCAGGTCGTCCTGCGCCGCGCCCCCGTGCCGCTGGAGACGCTGGACTGGCGCTCGGTGGCACCCGGCGAGCGCGAGGAGCGCCTGCGCCTGCTGCTGGAGGAGGACACCGCGCGGGGCTTCGACCTCTCCCGCGCCCCGCTCCAGCGCGTCACCCTGGTGCGCACGGGCGAGGGCGAGCACCGCATGGTCTGGAGCCACCACCACCTGGTGGTGGACGGCTGGTCCACCGCCACCGTGCTGGACGAGCTGCTGGAGACGTACGCGGGGATCCTCGCCGGCGCGCCGCCGCGCGAGGGGAGCCCGCGGCGCTTCCGCGACTACGTGGGCTGGCTGCGCCGGCAGGACGTGCGCGCGGCGGAGGAGCACTGGCGCGAGGCGCTGGCCGGCTTCGCCGAGCCCTCGCCGCCGGGGATCCTGCGTCCGCGCGAGGGCGACCCCCGCCAGAGCGTCCACGCGGCCGTGGTCCCGGCGGAGACCGTGGCCGCGCTGCAGGCCGTGGCCCGCGCCACCCGGGTGACGCCGGGGACCGTGTACCAGGCCGCCTGGGCGATCCTGCTGGCCCGCTACGGCGGGAGCGCCGACGTCTGCTTCGGCGTCACCGTCTCCGGCCGCCCGGCGGAGCTGCCGGGGGTGGAGGAGATGGTGGGGATGTTCGTGAACACCCTGCCGTCCCGCGTGCGCCTGAGCCCGGGGGAGGGCGTGCCCGCGCTGCTCGCCCGCCTGCAGGAGCGCCAGTCCGAGGCGCGCCAGCACGAGCACGTCTCGCTCACCGACGTGCAGGGGTGGTCGGAGCTGCCGCGCGAGCGGCCGCTCTTCGACACGCTCTTCGCCTTCCAAAACTACCCGCTCCGCGCCCTGGGGCAGGACTCGGCGGGGGTGGCCCTCTCGGGCCTGGCGTCGGCGGAGCGGGGGATGTTCCCCGTGGTCCTGGTCGCCGAGCCCGGGCGCGAGGCCGCGCTGCGCCTGCACGTGGACGCGTCCCGCGTGGACCCGGCCGCGGCGGGCCGCATGCTGGCGCACTACCTGCGCCTGCTGGAGGAGATCGCCGCCGACCCCGCGCGGCCCGCCCTCGCCCTCCCCCTCCTCTCCCCGGGCGAGGTGGAGGAGGGGGTGCGGCTCCCCAACGACACCGCGGCCGACTACCCGGCGGACCGCTGCTTCCACCAGCTCTTCGCCGAGCGTGCCGCCCGCGAGCCGGACGCCGTGGCGCTGCGCTGGGACGCGGAGGCCGTGACCTGCCGCGAGCTGGACGAGCGCGCCAACCGCCTGGCCAACCGGCTCCGGGCCATGGGCGTGGGCCCCGAGTCGCTGGTGGCGCTGATGGTGGAGCGCTCGCCCGACCTGGTGGTCGGGATCCTGGGGGTGATGAAGGCGGGCGGGGCGTACCTGCCGCTGGACCCCGCCTACCCGGCCGAGCGCCTGGCCTGGATGCTGGAGGACTCCCGCGCCTCCGTGGTCCTGACCCACGAGCGCCACGCCGGCCGCCTTCCGGCGGAGGTGCGCGTGGTGCGGCTGGACGCCGACGCGGCGGAGATCGCGCGGGAGAGCGCCTGGGCGCCCGCCGTGGACGCGGGCCCGGCGAACGCGGCGTACGTCATCTACACCTCCGGCTCCACCGGCCGGCCGAAGGGCGTGGTGGCCCACCACCGCGGCCTGGTCAACACCGCCGTGGCCCTGCGGGACCGCGCGGGGCTCACGGCCGAGGACCAGGTGCTCCAGTTCTTCTCGCCCTCGTTCGACGGCTCGCTCATGGAGATCGGGCCCGCCCTGCTGGGCGCCTCGCTGCGCCTGGCGCGGGCGGAGGAGGTGCTCCCCGGCCCCGACCTTCCCGGGCGGCTGGACGCGTGGGGCGTCACCGTCGCGAACCTCACCCCCTCCGCCCTGGCCGCGGTGCCGGCGGCGGAGCTCCCGCGCCTCCGCCTGCTGGCGACGGGCGGGGAGGCCCTCCCCGCCGCGCTGGTGGAGCGGTGGGGCGGGGGACGGCGCTTCGCCAACGCGTACGGGCCCACCGAGGCGTCCATCGCCGCCACGTGGGAGGACGTGCGCCGGGACGGCACGGCGCCCACCATCGGCCGCCCCCTCCCCAACGCGCGGGCCTACGTGCTGGACCCGTGGATGCAGCCCTGCGCCCCCGGCGTCCCCGGCGAGCTGTACATCGGCGGCGACGGGGTGACGCGCGGCTACCTGCGCCGCCCGGGGATGACGGCGGAGCGCTACGTCCCCGATCCCTTCGGCCCCGAGGCCGGCGGGCGCCTGTACCGCACCGGCGACCGGGTCCGGCGGCAGCCGTGCGGGCGGCTGGAGTTCCTGGGGCGCGTGGACGCCCAGGTGAAGGTGCGCGGCTTCCGGATCGAGCTGGGCGAGGTGGAGGCCGCGCTCTGCGGGGTGCCCGGCGTGCGCGAGGCCGCCGCCGCGGTCCGGACGGACGGCGCCGGGCCCGCGCGCCTGGTGGGGTACGTGGCCCCCCACGAGGGCGCCGTGCTGACCGAGGACGAGGTGCGCGAGGCGCTGCGGCGCACCCTTCCCGAGCACATGGTGCCGGGCTCCCTGGTGGTGCTGCCCGCCCTTCCCCTGGGCCCGACGGGGAAGACCGACCGCGCCGCGCTCCCCGCGCCCGAGACGGCCGGCGCGTCGGCGCGCGGGGCCCTGGCGCCGCGCACCCCCACTGAGGAGGCGATCGCCTCCATCTGGCGCGACGTGCTGGAGCTGGAGCGGGTGGGGGTGGACGTCCACTTCGCCGACCTGGGCGGGCACTCGCTGCTGGCCACGCGGGTGGTGACGCGCATCCGCGAGACGCTGGGGGTGGAGGTGCCGCTGCGCGCCATCTTCGACGCCCCCACCGTGGCCGCCCTGGCGGAGGTGGTGGACGGCCTGCAGTCCGCCGCCCTGGCCGGCCTGCTGGCGGAGCTGGAGGGGCTTTCTCCCGAGGAGGTGCGGGCGCTGCTGGGCGAGGAGTAGCGGCCCCTCCGGCGTTCCCCGCCCGGCCTCCGGCAGCCGGGCGGGCAGGGCTACATTTTCGGACTGTTTTCCGTTAGATTCCCGCGCCTCCGCTCCGGTGGGGGCGCGGCTGCTTCCCCCCCGGCCCGCCGCCCGCACGCGGGACCGGCGGCCCTCCCGAAGGACGACCGCTCCGCGCCACCGGCGACGGAGGCTCCCGGCATATCCGTAGATCCGGAACGACCCCCGGAAGGACGAAGATGAGCGACCTGCTGAAGCGCCTGGCGGACCTCTCCCCCGAGAAGCGCCGCCTGCTGGAGATGCGGCTGCAGATGGCCCGCAGCGAGACCGCGGGGCCCGTGCTGGGGCCCCGTGAGCGGGGCGACGCCGTTCCCCTCTCCTTCGCGCAGCAGCGGCTCTGGCTGGTGGACGAGCTGGAGCCGGGCACGGGCGCCTACAACGTCCCCGTCACCCTGCGCCTGAGCGGGCGGCTGGACGTGGACGCCCTGCGGCGCTCGCTCGACGCGCTGCGCGAGCGCCACGAGTCGCTGCGCACCACCTTCGGGCGGGTGGGCGACGAGCCGGTGCAGGTGATCCACCCCGCCGCGCCCGCCGACCTGGACGTGGCCGACCTCTCCCACCTGCCGCGCGCGGAGGCCGAGGCGGCCGCGGCGCGCCTGGCGGAGCAGGAGGCCGCCCGCGGCTTCGACCTGCGCGTGGGGCCGCTCCTGCGCGTGGGCCTGGTGCGCGTGGCGGCCGACGAGCACCTGCTGCTCGTCAACATGCACCACATCGTCTCGGACGGGTGGAGCATGGGGGTGTTCACCCGCGAGCTGCAGGCGCTCTACACCGCGTTCGTGTCCGGGGCGCAGAGCCCGCTCCCCCCGCCCGAGCTGCAGTACGCGGACTTCGCGCTCTGGCAGCGCGAGTGGATGGTGGGGGAGACGCTGGAGCGGCTGCTGGCGTACTGGCGCGGCAATCTGGCCGGCGCCCCGCCGGTGCTGGAGCTGCCCACCGACCGCCCGCGCCCGCCCGTGGAGTCGCACCGCGGTGCGGTGGTGCCGGTGGAGGTCCCCGCGCCCGTGGCCGAGCGCCTGCGCGCCCTGGCGCGCGAGGAGGGCGCCACCCTGTTCGCCGTGCTGCTGGCCGGCGTGAAGACGGTCCTGTCGCGCCACGCCGGCCAGGACGACGTGGTGGTGGGCACAGCGGTGGCGAACCGCTCGCGCTCGCAGACCGAGGGACTGGTCGGCTTCTTCGTGAACACGGTGGCGCTGCGGACCGACGTCTCCGGCGACCCCACCTTCCGCCAGATGGTGGGCCGGGTCAAGGACACCACCCTGGGCGCCTTCCAGCACCAGGACCTGCCCTTCGAGCGGCTGGTGGAGGAGCTGAAGACCGAGCGCGACCTGAGCCGGAACCCCGTGTTCCAGGTGATGTTCGCGCTGCAGAACGCCCCCGGGCCCGACCTGGTCCTCCCCGGGCTGACGCTCACGGAGGTGGAGGTGAACCACCGCGCGGCCAAGTTCGACCTCTCCATCGAGCTGACCGAGCGCGAGGACGGGGCGATCCGCGGCAGCGTGGACTTCGCCGTCGACCTCTTCGACGAGGCCACGGTGGAGCGGCTGGCGGAGCACCTGCGCGTGGTGCTGCAGGCCGCCGTGGCGCGGCCCGACGCGCGCCTCTCCACCCTGCCCATGATGTCGGCCGGGGAGGAGGCGGCGCTCCGGGCGGAGTGGGCCACCGTCCCCGCGGAGTACCCGGGCGACCGCTGCTTCCACGAGCTGGTCGCCGAGACGGCGGCGCGCACCCCGGACGCACCGGCGCTGCTGCACGGCGACGAGACGATCAGCTACGCCGAGCTGGAGGCCCGCGCCAACCGCATGGCCAACCACCTGCGCGGGCTGGGCGTGGTCCCCGAGTCCCGCGTGGCGCTGGCGCTGGACCGCTCGGCCGAGCTGGTGGTCGGCATCCTGGGGACGATGAAGGCGGGTGCCGCGTACGTCCCCCTCGACCCCGCCTACCCGGCCGACCGCCTGGCCTACATGCTCCAGGACAGCGGCGCCGTGGTCGTCGTGACCCTGGAGCGCCACGCGCACCTCTTCGCCGGCCGCGGCGCCCGGCTCGTCCGCATGGACGTGGACCGCGCCGCGCTCGAGGCGGAGAGCGCCGAGGCGCCCGCCGTGGCCGCCGATCCCTCCTCCGCCGCGTACGTCATCTACACGTCCGGGACCACGGGCCAGCCGAAGGGCGTGGTGGCGCACCACCGCGGGCTGGTGAACTCCGCTTCGGCGCAGCGCGACCTCTTCGGCATCACCCCGGCGGACCGCGGGATCCTGCTCTTCTCCCCGTCGTTCGACGCCTCGCTCTTCGACGTGGCGCCGCCGCTGCTGGCCGGCGCCTCGCTGCGCCTGGCCCCGGCGGACGACGTGCACCCCGGGCCGGACCTGCCGGGGCGGCTGCGCGGGTGGGGCGTCACCATGCTCACCACCACGCCCTCCACGCTCGCCGCCATCCCGGTGGAGGCGCTGCCGGACGTGCGGCTGATCTTCAGCGGCGGCGAGCGGCTCCCGGGCGAGCTGGTGGAGCGCTGGGGCCAGGGGCGCCGCTTCGTCAACATCTACGGTCCCACCGAGGCGACCGTCTGGGCCACCTGGGAGGAGGTGCGCCCCGGCTGCGGCGGCTCGCCCCCCATCGGCCGGCCGCTCCCCAACGGCTCCGCGTACGTGCTGGACCGCTGGCTGAACCTCTGCGCCCCCGGGGTGCCCGGCGAGCTGTACCTGGGCGGCGCGGGGGTGACGCGCGGCTACCACCGGCGCCCGGGGATCACGGCGGAGCGCTTCGTCCCCGACCCGTTCTCGGCCGAGCCGGGCGCGCGGCTGTACCGCACCGGCGACCGCGTGCGGCGCCGCCGCGACGGGCGGCTGGACTTCATGGGGCGCGTGGACCAGCAGGTGAAGATCCGCGGCTACCGGGTGGAGGTGGGCGAGGTGGAGTCGGCCCTCGCCTCGCACCCGGCGGTGAAGGAGGCGGTGGTCCTCTTCCGCCAGGACGGCCCCGGCGGAGGGCGCCTGGTGGGGTACGCCGTTCCGTCGGACCAGCACGCCGCCACCGGCCCGGCCATCCGCGCCTGGCTGCAGGGGGTGCTGCCCGCGTACATGGTCCCGGCCGCCGTGGTGGTGCTGGACGCCATGCCCGTGAACGAGAACGGGAAGGTGGAGACCCGGCTGCTCCCGGTGCCCGACCTGGAGGCCGCGGCCGAGGGCTTCGTGGCGCCCCGGACGCCGACCGAGGAGGTGCTGGCGGGGACGTGGGCCGAGGTGCTGCGCGTGGAGCGCGTGGGCGTGGGCGACAACTTCTTCGAGCTGGGCGGTCACTCGCTGCTCGCCACGCGCGTGATCTCCCGCATCCGCCAGCTCTTCCGCATCGAGCTGCCGGTGCGCGCCATCTTCGAGGCTCCGACCGTGCGCGAGCTGGCCGTGCGGGTGGACGGCTCGCGGCAGGACGTGGAGGACCTGCTCCCGCCCATCCACCCGGCCGGGTGCGACGGGGACCTGCCCACGTCGTTCGCCCAGGAGCGGATGTGGTTCCTGGACCGGATGGAGCCGGGCTCGTCCACCTACAACATGCCGGTCGCGCTGGAGATGCGCGGCGCGCTGGACGCCGCCGCCCTGCGCTCGGCGCTCACCGAAGTGGTGCGCCGCCACGAGTCGCTGCGCACCGTGTTCGTGGAGCTGGACGAGGCGCTGGTGCAGCGCGTGGCCCCGGCGGGCGAGGTGCCGCTTGAGGTCGTCGACCTCGGCGGGGGGGACGACGCCGCCGTCGACGCCGCCGTGGCCGAGGCGGCCCTGCGCCCGTTCGACCTGGCCACGGGCCCCCTCTTCCGCGCCACGCTGGTGCGGGCCGGGGAGGAGCGGCACGTGCTGGTCATGGCGATGCACCACATCGTCTCGGACGGGTGGTCGCTGGGCATCCTCTTCGGCGAGCTGGCCGCCCTCTACGGCGCCGCGGCCCGGGGCACCGAGGCGGGGCTGCCGCCGGTGACGGTGCAGTACGGCGACTACGCCGTCCGGCAGCGCCGCCACCTCTCCGGCGAGCGGCTGGAGAAGCAGGCGCGCTACTGGCGCGAGCGGCTGGCCGGGGTGCCCGCCACGCTGGAGCTGCCCACGGACCACCCGCGTCCCCCGGTGCGGAGCTTCCGCGGCGAGGTGCACGACTTCGTGCTCCCGCCCGATCTGTCGGCGCAGGTGCGCGACCTGTCCCGCCGCGAGGGCTCCACGCTCTTCATGACGCTGCTGGCCGCCTTCCAGGTGCTGCTGGCGCGCTACGCCGGGCAGGACGACGTGGTGGTGGGCACGCCCATCGCCGGCCGCACCGACGACGAGACCGAGCGGCTGGTGGGGCTCTTCGTGAACACCCTGGTCCTGCGCGCCGACCTGGCGGGCGACCCCTCGTTCCGCGAGCTGCTGGCGCAGGTGCGCGACACCACGCTGGGCGCCTACGCACACCAGGAGCTGCCGTTCGAGAAGCTGGTGGAGGAGCTGGGGGTGGAGCGCTCGCTGAGCCACTCCCCGGTCTTCCAGGTGATGTTCGCCATGCAGAACGCGGTGCAGGAGGGGATCGAGCTTCCCGGCCTGCAGGTCTCCGGGCGCGACTTCGGCTGGCGCTCGTCCAAGTTCGACCTGACGCTGAACGTGGGCGAGGCCGGCGGCGCCATCGCCGGGTCGTTCGAGTTCGCCACCGACCTGTTCGACGCCGCCACCGTGCAGCGCATGGCGGAGCACTACACGGTGCTGCTGCGCGCCGCCGTGGCCGCGCCGGACGCCCGCGTGGGCGCGCTGCCCATGGCGTCCGAGGAGGAGCGCCGCCGGGTGCTGGTGGAGTGGAACCGGACGGACGAGGAGGTGCCGCAGCTCCCGGTGCACCACCTGTTCGCGCGGCAGGCGGCGCGGACGCCCCACGCCGAGGCGTTGGTCTACGAGGACCGCTCCATGACCTTCGCCGAGCTGGAGGCGGCGTCCAACCGCGTTGCGCGGCACCTGCGCTCGCGCGGGGTGGGGCCGGAGGTGCGCGTGGGCATCTTCCTGGAGCGCTCGCCGGAGATGGTGGTCTCCATCCTGGGCGTGCTGAAGGCCGGCGGCGCCTACGTACCCTTCGACCCGGCGTACCCGTCGGAGCGGCTGGCGTACACGATGGAGGACGCGGGGATCGCCTTCCTGCTGGCGCACGCGGCCATCGCGGCCTCGGTCCCGGCCACCTCCGTGCCGGTGGTGACGTGGGAGGAGGTGGAGGCCGCCTCCGCCGCCGAGCCGGCGGAGGACCCCGGCGTGGCGCTGGACGTCGAGAACCTGGCGTACGTCATCTACACCTCGGGCTCCACGGGCAGGCCCAAGGGCGTGCTGGTCTCGCACCGGGGGCTGCCCTCGCTGGTGCTGGCGAAGCGGCGCGCGTGGGAGAAGGCGGCGGGCGACCGGGTGCTGCAGTTCGCGGCGCTGGCGTTCGACGCGACCGTGGCGGAGATCTTCGGCGCGCTGGTGAACGGCGCCGCGCTGGTGCTGGCCCCGCGCGAGAAGCTTCTCCCCGGGCCGGACCTGCTGGAGACGATGCGCCGGCAGCGCATCACCCTGCTCACCCTGCCGCCCTCCGTGCTGGCCGCGCTGACGCCTGCCGACCTGCCCCACCTGCGCGCGGTGGTCACCGGCGGCGAGGCGTGCACCGCCGAGGTGGTGACGCGCTGGGCCCCCGGGCGCCGAATGGTGAACGTGTACGGCCCCACCGAGACCACGGTGGCCGCCACCGCCGCCGTGTGCCGCGCGGACGGGCGGCGCCCCTCCATCGGGGTGGCGAACGGCAACACGCGCCTGTACGTGCTGGACTCGGCCATGCGCCCCGTGCCGCTGGGCGCCGCGGGCGAGCTGTACGTGGGCGGCCCGGGCGTGGCCCGCGGCTACCACGGGCGGCCGGGGATCACCGCCGAGCGCTTCGTTCCCGACCCCTTCGGCGACGAGCCGGGCGCGCGGATCTACCGCACCGGCGACCGCGTGCGCTGGCGCGGCGACGCCGAGGTCGATTACCTGGGGCGCCTGGACGACCAGGTGAAGATCCGCGGCTTCCGCGTGGAGCTGGGCGAGGTGCAGGCGGCGCTCTCGGCCCACCCGGACGTGACCGGGGCGGTGGTGGTGGTGCGCGAGGACGTGCCGGGCGACGCGCGCCTCGTGGGCTACGTGGTCTCCGCCGGCGACCCCGCGGAGGTCCTGGCCTCCGTCCGCTCGGCCGCGCAGCGGGCCCTTCCCGACTACATGGTGCCGGCGGTCGTGGTTCTCGACCGCCTGCCGATGACGCCCAACGGCAAGGTGGACCGCCGCGCCCTCCCCGCGCCGGAGCGCGAGGGGTCGGGCGAGGAGGGCTACATGGCCCCGCGCACGCAGGCCGAGCAGGTGATGGCGGGCATCTGGGCCCAGGTGCTGCACCTGGACCGGGTGGGCGTGACGGAGTCGTTCTTCGAGCTGGGGGGGCACTCGCTGCTCGCCACGCGCGTCGTCTCCCGCGTCCGGCAGCTCCTGGGGGTGGACCTGCCGGTGCGCGCGGTCTTCGAGGCGCCCACCGTGCGCGAGCTGGCGGCGCGGGTGGAGGCCCACCTGCAGTCGTCCGGCGAGGTGCTCCCGCCGATCGTGGCGACCGGCCGGGACGGGGACGTGCCGCTCTCGTTCGCCCAGGAGCGCATGTGGTTCATCGACCAGATGCACCCCGGCACCGCCACCTACAACATCCCCACCGCGCTGGAGCTGCGCGGCGAGCTGGACCTGCCCGCCCTCCGCGCCGCCCTGGCCGGCCTCTCCGCGCGGCACGAGTCGCTGCGGACGACCTTCGTGGACGTGGACGACGCGCCGGTGCAGCGCATCGCCCCCGCGGGCGAGGTGCCGATCGAGGCCGTCGACCTGCACGGCGCGGGCGAGGAGGCGCTGGACGCCGCGGTCACCGCGGAGGCGCAGCGCCCGTTCGACCTGGCGACGGGCCCCCTCTTCCGCGCCACGCTCTTCCGAGTGGCGGCGGAGCGGCACGTCCTGGTCCTCTCCCTGCACCACATCGTCTCGGACGGGTGGTCGATGGGGGTGCTCTTCCGCGAGCTGGGCGAGCTCTACGCCGCCGCCCGCGAGGGGCGCCCGGCGGAGCTGCCGCCGGTGCAGGTGCAGTACGCGGACTACGCCGCCTGGCAGCGACGCCACCTCTCCGGCGAGCGCATCGACCGGCAGGCGCGCTACTGGCGCGAGCGGCTGGCGGGCGCCCCGGCCACGCTGGAGCTGCCCACGGACCGCCCGCGCCCCCCCCTGCAGAGCTTCCGCGGCGACCTGCGCTCCTTCGCGCTCCCGGAGCGGACCGCGGCGCGGCTGGGCGAGCTGGCCCGCGCGGAGGGCGCGACCCTCTTCATGGTCACCCTGGCGGCGTTCCAGGCGCTGCTGGGCCGCTACGCGCGGCAGGCGGACGTGGTGGTGGGCACCCCCATCGCCGGCCGCGAGCGGGTGGAGACGGAGGGGCTGATCGGCCTCTTCGTGAACACGCTGGTCCTGCGCGCCGACCTCTCCGCGGACCCCACCTTCCGCGAGCTGCTGGCGCAGGTGCGCGAAACGACGCTGGGCGCCTACGCGCACCAGGAGCTGCCCTTCGAGAGGCTGGTGGAGGAGCTGGAGGTGGAGCGCACGCAGAGCCACGCGCCCCTCTTCCAGGTGATGTTCACCCTGCAGAACGCGGACGCCGGCGCCGCCGGCGAGCTGCCGGGGCTGGAGGTGGCGCCGCGCGACTTCCGCTGGGCCTCGTCCAAGTTCGACCTGACGCTGAACCTGGAGGAGACCGGCGGGCGGGTGGCCGGGACGTTCGAGTTCGCCACCGACCTCTTCGACGGCGCCACCATCGAGCGCATGGCCGAGCACTACGCCGCCCTGCTCGAGGGCGTGGCCGCGGACCCCGACCGCCGCGTGTCCCGGGTGGAGATCCTGCGCGACGAGGAGCGCGCCCTGGTGCTGGAGGGCGCGAACGCCGCCGCCCGCCGGCCCGCGTACGACGTGGAGACGCCCGTCCACGAGCGGGTGCAGGCGCGCGCGGCCGAGACGCCCGACGCTCCCGCCGTGGTCCACCACGGCGCCACGCTCTCCTACGCCGAGCTGAACGCGCGGGCCAATCGGCTGGCCCGGTGGCTCCGCTCCCGCGGCGTGGGCCCCGACGTGCGCGTCGCCGTGCTGATGGAGCGCTCGGCGGACCTGGTCGTCGCCACCCTGGCCGTGTGGAAGGCCGGCGGCGCGTACGTCCCGCTCGACGCGGCGTACCCGGCCGAGCGCGTGGCCTTCGTCCTCCAGGACACGCGCGTGCCCGTGCTGCTGACGCACGAGCGCCACGCCTCGCGCCTGCCCGTGGGCGAGGTGGAGGTCTTCCGGATGGACGCGGACTGGGACCGGGTGCGGGCGGAGCCGGCGGAGGACCTGCCCACGGTCTCGCTGCCGGAGAGCCTGGCGTACCTGATCTACACCTCCGGCTCGACCGGCGTCCCCAAGGGCGTGGAGGTGGAGCACCGCACGCTCGCCAACCTGGTGCGGTGGCACCACGAGGCCTACGCCGTCAGCACGGCCGACCGCGGGACGCAGGTGGCGTCCAGCGGCTTCGACGCCTGGGCGTGGGAGGTGTGGCCGGTGCTGGCGGCGGGCGCCTCGCTCCACGTGGTGGACGACCTGCTGCGCTCCGACCCCCGCTCGCTGCTGGGGTGGCTGGTGGAGCACGAGATCACCGTCTCCTTCCTTCCCACACCCCTGGCCGAGGCGCTGCTGCGCCTGCCCTGGCGGCCGGAGACGCGGCTGCGCCTGATGCTGGTGGGCGGCGACCGCCTGCGCGTGCGCCCCCCGGCGGGCCTTCCCTTCACGGTCGCCAACAACTACGGGCCCACGGAGTGCACCGTCGTGGCGACCTCCGCCACGGTGGAGCCGCGTGAGGAGGGGGCGGCGTTCCCCAACATCGGCGGGCCCATCGGCAACGTGCGCGCCTACGTGCTGGACGCCGCCCTGCGGCCGGTCCCCCTGGGTGTCCCCGGCGAGCTGGTGCTGGGGGGCGGCCAGCTCGCGCGGGGCTACCACGCCCGTCCGGGGACCACGGCGGCGGCGTACCTCCCCGACCCGTTCTCGGCCGAGCCCGGCGCGCGGATGTACCGCACCGGCGACCTGGCCCGCCTCCTTCCCTCGGGCGAGATCGAGTGCCTGGGGCGCCTGGACCACCAGGTGAAGATCCGCGGCCACCGCCTGGAGATCGGCGAGGTGGAGGCGGTGCTGGGGAAGGCCCCGGGAGTGGACGAGTGCGCCGTGACGGTGCGCGAGGACCGGGGTGGGCAGGGCAGGCTGGTGGCCTACTACGTTCCGGGAGCCGCCGCGCCGACGGTCCCCGCGCTGCGCGCGTTCCTGCGCGACCGGCTGCCGGAGTACATGGTGCCCTCGGCCTGGGTGCGCCTGGACGCCATGCCGCAGACCACCAACGGCAAGGTAGACAAGCGCGCCCTGCCGGCCCCGGACGACTCGGGGCCGCGGGACGCCTACGTGGCGTCGCGCACGCCCACGGAGCAGATCCTCTCCGACGTGTGGGCCGAGGTGCTGGGCGCCGGGCGCGTGGGGATCCGCGACAACTTCTTCGAGCTCGGCGGGCACTCGCTGCTCGCCACGCAGGTGATGTCGCGCGTGCGCGCCGCCCTGCAGGTGGAGCTGCCGCTGCGCGTGCTGTTCGAGGCCGCCACGGTGGAGACGATGGCGGAGCGCGTGGACGCGGCGCGGCGGGCGGCGCAGGGCCTTCCCGAGGTGCCGCTGCTCCCCGCGAGCCGCGACGGCGACCTGCCGCTCTCCTTCTCGCAGGAGCGGCTCTGGTTCATCGAGCGGCTGCAGCCGGGGACCGCGCTCTACAACGTGCCCACCGGCATGCGCATCGGCGGGGCGCTGGACCCGGGCGCGCTGCACCGCGCGCTGGCGGAGATCGTCCGCCGCCACGAGGCGCTGCGCACCGTCTTCCGGCGCACGCCCGGCGGGCCGGTGCAGGTGGTGCTGCCCGCGGGCGAGCTGCCCCTGCCGTTCACCGACCTCTCCGGCCACGCCGACCGCCACAGGGAGTCCGAGCGCCTGGCGCGCCTGGACGCCACCACGGGCTTCGACGTGGAGAACGGGCCGCTGATCCGCTTCCAGCTCCTGCGCCTGGCGGCGGACGACCACCTCCTGCTGATGAACATGCACCACGTCGTCAGCGACGGGTGGAGCATGAAGGTGTTCTTCGGCGAGCTCTCGGCGCTGTACGCCGCCTTCCGGGACGGCCTGGGCTCGCCGCTGGAGGAGATGCCGCTGCAGTACCCGGACTACGCGGTCTGGCAGCGCGAGTGGATGCGCGGCCCGGTGGTGGAGGCGCAGCTCGACTACTGGCGGAAGAAGCTGGGCGGCACCGCGACCCTGCAGCTCCCGACGGACCGGCCGCGCCCGGCGCTGCAGACGCACCGCGGGTCGCACCACACGTTCACGCTCTCGCAGACGCTCTCCGAGGACGTGAAGTCGCTGGCGCGGCGCGAAGGCTCCACGCTCTTCATGACGCTGCTGGCGGCGTTCAAGGTGCTGCTCTGGCGCTACGCCGGGCAGGAGGACGTGGTGGTGGGCACCCCCATCGCGGGGCGCACCCGGCCCGAGCTGGAGTCCATGATCGGGCTCTTCCTGAACACGCTGGCGCTCCGCACCGACGTGGGCGGCGACCCGGACTTCCGGGAGCTGCTGCGCCGCGTGAAGGAGACCACGCTGGACGCCTACGCGCACCAGGACCTGCCGTTCGAGAAGCTGGTGGAGGAGCTGGGGGTGGAGCGGTCGCTGAGCCACCATCCGCTCTTCCAGGTCTCGTTCTCGCTGCACAACGAGCCCGAGTCCACGCCCCGCATCGGCGACCTGTCGGTGGGGATCTACGAGGCGAGCAGCGGCACCTCCAAGTTCGACCTCTCCATGTCGCTCACCGAGGCCGACGGCTCGCTGGTGGGAGGGGTGGAGTTCGCCGAGGACCTGTTCGACCGCTCCACCATCGAGCGGATGACGGAGCACTTCCGGGCGCTGCTGGAGGGGATCGTCGCCGCCCCCGACCAGCGCCTCTCCGAGCTTCCCAGCGTTCTGGACGCCGAGGAGCTGCACCGCCTGCTGGTGGAGTGGAACCGCACCGGCGCCGAGTACCCCCAGGGGCTGGCGCACCAGGTCTTCGCGCGCCGCGCGGCCGAGACGCCCGACGCCGAGGCGCTGGTCTTCGAGGACCGCTCCATGACCTACGCCGAGCTGGACGCGGCGGCCAACCGCCTCGCCCGGCACCTGCGCTCGCGCGGGGTGGGGCCCGAGGCGCGCGTGGGCATCTTCCTGGAGCGCTCGCTGGAGCTGGTGGTCTCCATCCTGGCGGTGGTGAAGGCCGGGGGCGCGTACGTGCCCTTCGACCCGGCGTACCCGTCGGACCGGCTGGCCTACACCCTCGAGGACGCGGGGATCGCCTTCGTGCTGGCCCACGGGCACCTGGTGGACACGCTGCCGACCACGTCGGTGCGGGTCGTCACCTGGGAGGAGGCCGAGGCCGCCTCCGCCTCCGAGTCGGCGGAGGACCCGGCCGTGCACGTGGACCCGGACAACCTGGCGTACGTCCTCTACACCTCGGGCTCCACCGGGAAGCCGAAGGGGGTGCTGGTCACCCACCGGGGGATCCCGAGCCTCTCCGCGGCCGCGCGGCGGCTGCAGGACATCCGCCCCGGCGACCGGGTGCTGCAGTTCGCGGCGCTGGCGTTCGACGTGACGGTGTGGGAGGTCTGGGGCACGCTCCTCAACGGCGCCGCGCTGGTGCTGGCGCCGCGGGAGAGGCTGCTCCCCGGATCCGGGCTGCTGGGCACGCTGCGCCGCCAGCGGATCAGCTCCGTGATGCTGCCGCCGTCGGTGATGTCGGCCATGGCGCCGGACGGGCTCCCCGACCTGCGCACCGTGTGCCCCGCCGGCGAGGCGTGCAGCGCCGAGGTGGTGACGCGCTGGGCGGGCGACGGACGGCGCGTCGTGAACGCCTACGGCCCCACCGAGTGCACGGTGGTGACCGTCTCGGGCGAGATCCCGGCCGACGGCCGGCGCCCCACCATCGGGCGGCCGGTGGAGAACACCCGCGCCTACGTGCTGGACGAGGAGATGCAGCCCGTGGCGACCCGCGTGGCCGGCGAGCTGTACCTGGGCGGGATCGGCGTCGGCCGCGGGTACCACGGCAAGGCGGGGATCACGGCCGAGCGCTTCGTGCCGGACCCGTTCTCGCCCGAGCCGGGAGCGCGCATCTACCGCACCGGAGACCGCGTGCGCTGGCGCGCGGACGGCGAGCTGGACTACCTGGGGCGGCTGGACGACCAGGTGAAGGTCCGCGGCTTCCGCGTGGAGCTGGGCGAGGTGGAGGCCGCGCTGGGCACCCACCCGGGGGTGGACGAGACGGCCGTGGTCGTCCGCAAGGACCTTGCGGGCGGTCCGCGCCTGGTGGGCTACGTGGTGCCCGTGGCGGGGGCGGCGCTCTCGGCCCCGGAGCTCCGCGAGCACCTGCAGGCGCGGCTCCCGGACTACATGGTGCCGCAGGCGTTCGTGGTCATGGACGTCTTCCCGCTCACCCCCAACGGCAAGGTGGACCGCCGCGCGCTCCCGGCGCCGGAGCTGGGCGCGGGCGAGGGCTTCGTGGCGCCACAGGGCGAGCTGGAGCGGAAGGTGGCGGCGATCTGGGAGGAGCTGCTGGGCGTCCCCACGGTGGGGGTGAACGACAACTTCTTCGAGATCGGCGGGCACTCGCTGCTGATGGCGCAGCTCCAGGAGCGCCTGCGGGAGGCGTTCGGGCGCGAGGTGCCGATGGTGGACCTCTTCCAGCACCCCACGGTGTCGGCGCTGGCGCGGCACCTGGACGCGGCGGAGCGGCCGGCGGCGAAGGCCGTGGAGCAGGAGAAGGCGACGGGCCGCGGCTCCGCGCGGCGCGAGATGCTGAGGCGCCGCCCGCGGTAGGGCGGGACGCAGGGGGGCTGGAC